>CAZOOM010000005.1:49105-51506 GCA_964581425.1 uncultured bacterium
CCACGGACCTAGCCGGCATATTGATTCCGAGTGCAAACGTTTCTGTGGTGAAAATGGCGCGAATCAAGCGGCTTGTAAAAAGCTGCTCCACGACTTCTTTTAAAGTCGGCAGCATGCCTGCGTGATGGTAGGCAATGCCTTGCTCAATTAATGGCCGCATGGCAAGCGCGGATTTTTCCGCATTCAAATCATATTTATGGAGAAGATCATCGAACTTGCTCAAGATAAAAGCCCGCTCCGCGGATTCTAAAAAATCAAAAGGCGCAGCTTCCCAGGCAAGTTCTTCTGCTCGTTTGCGGCCGAACACGAAATAAATCATGGGAAGCCGGTCGGATTCCTTTAAATGCATGAGAAGTGTATCCAGGCGATTCGGTTTAGCGCGCGGTGCGTGAAATCCTTTTCTGCGCTCGCGGCTGGACAGTCTCCAGCTGTTTTTTCCAAAATAACCTTCGCGAAAAAGCTTGTTCGGATCCGTCAGAATTTTCCCCTGACACTGATAAAGAAAGTGAAGCGGCACCGGGCGGTTATTTTCAATAATGACATGAATCTCGCGCAGATGAATGGACTGAATCCAGTTGGCGAGATCGCGGATATTAGGAATAGTGGCGCTGAGTGCAAGAATCTGAACGCGGTTGGGTGTAAATAGAAGAGCCTCTTCCCAAACCGTGCCACGCTCGCGGTCGTCCAGGTAGTGGATTTCATCAAAAATCACCCAGCCGAGATCTTCCAACCGCTTAGAATTTTCAAAAAGGGAGTTTCGGTAGATCTCGGTAGTCATGATCAGAATGGGTGCCTCGGGGCGAATGGCGACATCTCCGGTTAAGATACCGACCCGCTCTTCTCCAAATCGGGCGCGAAAATCCCGAAACTTTTGATTGCTCAAGGCCTTGATCGGAGCGGTATAAATCACGGTCTCGTTGCGGCTCAGGGCTTGTTCAATCGCGGACTCGGCCACCACCGTTTTTCCTGCTCCTGTGGGTGCAGAAATCAGAACAGATTCGTTGAGTTGGATCAGCCGGATGGCTTCTTTTTGGAAAGGATCTAATTCAAAAGGGGTGGGCATGGAGGATTATTTTCGATATCATGCGCTTTGTCAAATGAGTACAGCACTTTTCTCTCTGAAAAATAAAATCACTAAAGTAAGGTGCAGTGCGAATTTGATCCCGAGCCAAGGCGAGGGGTTTTTAGCTTCTGGCATTTTTTACTAACCAGCATGAAGGAAAAATATGGGTAAGGAAATCTTATTTGAGGGAAAGTATCGCAGATTTGTTTGCAAGGATGGATGGGAGTTTCTCGAGCGTCACCGTTCCAATCAAGTGGTGGTTTTGATTCCGGTCACGGACAAACGTGAAGTTGTTTTTGTGGAACAATTCCGGATTCCTGTGGAAAGAAAAATTATTGAATTTCCAGCTGGGCTTGTGAATGACATGGACATCTTTTCTCACGAATCCTTGGAAGAAACTGCGAGGCGTGAGCTTTTAGAAGAAACAGGATATGAAGCTGAGACTCTGAAAAAAATCAGATACGCTCCAGCCAATTCTGCGGTGGCCACTGACATGCTCACGGTTTACTATGCCACGGGACTGAAGAAAGTTGGAGCAGGCGGAGGAGACGCTACGGAACAGATCCTTGTTCACCCCGTTCCTTTTGATCAAGTTGACGCGTGGCTTGAGGAGCAAGTCAAACTCGGAAAATACGTGGATCTTAAAGTCTATGCTGGACTCTATTATTTGAAGAGCGTGCTTTAAAAAAAGCTTTTTCAGGGACGGTTCTCGGTAACTACTTTATTTCTCCTAAGTTAAAGAAGGGCTGTCCCCTCAATTGGAAATCGAGATCGCGAAAAAAAAGGGACAGATCTTTTGTTTCTTATTGTGATATCACAAGATAACGAGAACCGTCCCTGGGAATTTGGTTCAAATCAAATGTTGTATGCGCGCTCATGATTCTTTGATGTGCGTCGATAATTCACACCGAAAAAAATCTTTGCAAACTTCATTGACGAGTCTTCTTCTGTGATATTTGCCAGGATCAAAATTGCTAGTACCGTCTCGTGTCATTTTATGCGGTGACGGTACTGTACCGCAAACCCATACATCATCGTAGTCGGACATCAAGTCCGACACGATGAGTACAGGCGTAAAGACGCCGGTAAATTATAATGGAATGCGGTACTAGAAATCGCATTAAACCTTTCAAATCTATCGACGTCTAATAAGTGACATTCTCAATAGGAGGGAACCTATGAAACAGACAAACAAGTTCACATGGAGCGGGGTTTTACTGGGAGGAAGCCTTGCTCTCCTTATGGTGCTTCAATCTCCACAAGCCTTTGCAAAGCGTGACCGGGATAATAATCCTCCGGGACCTCGTGGCGGTGCTGGAACCAACTGGGAAAATAAGC
>CAZOOM010000006.1:0-3179 GCA_964581425.1 uncultured bacterium
GCCTAAAGCCTGGGCCCACTGAAATGGGTTTAATTCCCCCGTCAAATTCACATCGACGCCCCGCGCCGAGGAAGAAAAACCAATAATCTGGTATCCCATTTTTCTATAAATTGGAATCAAGCGGTCGTCGATGACTGGCAAAGAAAAAGTAACCCCCAACAAAGGCTTCTTGAAATCAACACCCCAGCGACTCATCTGATTCCGGACTTCTTCTTTAGAAAGCGGCAAATCCATGAGCAAGGTCGGGTCAGGAACCTTTTGAAGCTGCTTGTCGGACAGTACGTTCCATCCCTGAATCATGTCATAAGTATGCCGATCCCGCGCACCGATATAATCAAACTCTTTCAGGGTTTCCTTAATAAATTGCACCTGTGACGAATCCAGCGACTTATATTCCATCTTGTTCGCCGATGCGGCATAGCCCATCTTTCTGCACTTTAAATCCTTTCCAAGCCAATACACGTTAGGAAACGGTGGAGCATAAACTCCCTTTTCAATTTTCCAGACCTCATCACTTCCTACCACAATCAGATCGTATTTACCCTTAAGAAACGACAACGCTTCCTCATAATCATCTGTCGTTAACTTTTCCTGCGATAAAGGTAAATGATCCTTGATGAACTTCTTAAATAGCAGATGTCTTTTCGAGTTACGAATAAATGTTTTAGGCTTTTTCGATGAAAAAAAGCTGGTCTTGAGATAGGCTTTCTCAATTCTCGCCAAGCGAAAATCAATAATTTCAACTTTATCCTGAGGCATCATTTTTTGAAGCGTGGTGGCAAGTGCATAAGCCTGAAGAATTGCCCCTTCATTAATGATGTGATGAAAAGTTAAAATACCGATTTTTGCCATCTCATGTCCCCTGATTAAATTTAAACCGTTTTATGAACCCAAAAATATATTGAGATTCATGGCTGTCCAGTCCCCATTTAAAAAAACTCGATCCAAAAATAAAACAAAGAACGAGTGAAAGTATGATACCGGTGACGTTCACCTTCCAGTGCCCAGCAAATAAAATCAAAATAACCAGCCCCGACAAGAGAGCGCTCATCACAAAAGGTTTGCAAAAGGAATTGATCCACATTTTTCGATAGCTGATGCCGGAAGTCCTGCAAGCATAGAGCGGCGTGAAGATTCCGTTTGAAATGATCACACAAAGCGAAGTCGCGGCGGCAAAACCAAAAAGTTCAAGGTGAAGAAAACGCGCCAGGAGCACACCTAAACCAACATTCAGAATGGCCGTGATGAACATGACTCCATTGGGCACTTTAACTTTCGCGTTCGCCGTATTGAGGCAGTTCGTCGCCGCAAATGGTAAAGTGATCAATAATGGCAACATGTGGAACGGCAACAAATCGGCCGCTGCACCAAAAGACTTTCCCACCCAAAGGGCAATAATAGGCTTGGCGGCCAGCGTCAAAACAATAATGGCCGGCAAAGCTACAATCGCAACAAACTTAGAGTACATAAAAAAAAGTGTCTCGAGTCTTTTCTTATCATTCTTGGAAGTCAAATCGATGAAGGTCGGAGTGAGTGACCAAGTGGCTTGCAAAAACAAGGATTTCAAGGTTGCGGGGATTTTGAGACTGATGGCATAGAGGGAGTTGGCCGCTGGCCCATAAAAGATGTTCACTAAAATATTCGTCATATTTTCATAAATGGTTGTACTGATGCTGCCAAGCGATGTATGAAAACTGAAGGACATCATTTCACGAACTTTATTCCATCGAAAGAACCGTATTTCAGGCTTGACTCCGGGCAAAATCTTCTTGTGCCAAACATAAATAAAATAATTTTGCGCCCATTTAATAAAGAAATAAATGACGCCATACGCAGTCAGGTTCACCCAATCTTTTGGTAAAACGCTGAAAAATATAAACACCAAGACCGCGCGAAGAATCAGTCCGAGCGATGTGGATAAGTTAATCAGATCGAGCCGCTGTTTGGCATAAAGAATGGACCAATAAATAATATTGGGCATGGTGATCACAATGGAAAGTGAAATGAGGAATACCAGGATTTTACTTTGCATCTCTTGCCCGGCAGGGACCTGAAACATATTTGAAAAAAAGGCACTGATAAATAGTCCAATGATTAAAAAAATAAATGCGGTCAAAATCAGAATATAGCGGCCTGAAGAGATGTACTCCTGAAACTCCTTCGATTCCTCTTTGGCCAGAGAAAAGGTCACGTACCGGGAAAGAGCAATCCTGAAACTTGCGATTCCCACTTCAAAAAAAGCAATCATCGATTCAGCCAAAACAACGACACCAAAGGGTGCGGCGCCTAATTTGCTAATTAAAAATGGCACAAGCAGAATACCCAGCACCATTTGCACGGCAGTGAGCGCATAATTACTTGCTATATTTTGCGTAATTTGTCTTTTCATTAAATTATTGCGCTGATGATTTTCGAAATTTAATGATTTTAGCGGGATTGCCGCCAACAATGGCATACTCAGGCACATTTTTTGTGACAATAGCGCCAGCTGCCAGGATTGCGCCTCGGCCTATGGTTACTCCCGCAAGAATTATGACGTGAGAGCCAATCCAGACATCATCGTGAATCGTAACCGGTTGTTCGGGTTTAAAACCCTGCTGGTTCATCGGAATATCTGTGTTTGAAAAATTATGATTCTGCGTCCATATGGTTACGTTAAGCCCCATCATAACATCATTTCCAATCGCGACTGATCCACCGATACGGCAATTTTCGCCAAGGCCCGAGCGATCGCCAATGGTAATTTGTTGGCCAGATGAAAAAAATGCCCTACGCTCCACATTCACATTTTTCCCACACTTTCCAAGCATATGCCGGCAAATGGCATAACGAATTTTTTGAGCCAATCCTCCCATAGGCATGTAACTCACAGGTAAATACTGCGCAAAACCGTAGTAGAGGGCGCAAAAGAGGGCGCGCTTCAGTTTAGCGAGCATGGATATTTTTCTTTTCTGTTTTGGAAATATTTTTTTGCCAGGCCCAGGCGCTGCGAAGTGCATCATCGAGCGACAGTTTCGCCACCCACCCGAGTTCTTTTTTTGCTTTTGCATTTGCAGCGTAAATCTGTTCGATATCCCCTGAACGACGCGGGCCCATGACATGAGGCACTTTCACCCCGTTCACTTTTTCAAAGGTCTCGAGAATCTTCTGTTTTCGCTCCAGCAACAATTGCCGCAGCG
>CAZOOM010000006.1:3189-31971 GCA_964581425.1 uncultured bacterium
CTCCAGTACGCTGTGACCACATCCGGTTCCGATATTCACTACATCGTAAAAATTTTTGCCAGACTTATTCTCCAAATAATCAAGTGCACGCACATGGGCTGCCGCGAGGTCCATGACGTGAATGTAATCTCGAATACAAGTCCCGTCAGGCGTGTCGTAATCCGTCCCGAAAACTTTTAATTGCTTCAAGATACCGGCTGCGGTTTGAGTCACGTAAGGAACTAAATTCCTTGGTTTTCCAAGAGGCAGCTCACCAATCAGCGCCGAGTCATGCGCGCCGATGGGATTGAAATACCTGAGTGAGACGGCCTTCACCGGTGCGCCGGCACGAATCAACGATTCGATCCTCCGCTCGGCAATTTGTTTCGTGTCTCCGTACGGCGACTCGGCTTTTTTAAGCGGCGCGTCTTCTCCGACGGGAAGTTTATCCGGCTCTCCATAAACCGTACATGACGAAGAAAAAACCAGATGCGGGACCCGGTACTTTTCAAGCACGTCCAGAACCGTCATCATAGCGTCCAGATTATTCCGGTAGTAACGAAGCGGTACGGCCACCGATTCTTCGACGGCCTTCAGCGCCGCAAAATGAATGATTCCGTGAAAACGTCCCTCATTTTTGAAAACCTTGGCAAAGTCCGCGGGTTTCACTGAGTCTCCCGTGTAGCAACTCACCGAGCGGCCCGTGATCTGGCGCAGTTTCGAAATAACGCCGCGTGAAGAATTTGAAAAGTTATCCAGGATCACCGGCTCGTATCCGGCCGCGACAAGTTCGACCACGGTATGCGAACCAATGTAGCCCGCCCCGCCCGTCACAAGTAATTTTTTTTGCTTGAAAAAAATTAACGCATTTTTAATACTAAAAAACGAAAAACTTCTCCATGGATTCGCGCGTCTTTATTATTTGTTTCATGCACGCGATAACTGGCACAACCTATTTCATAGCTGAGCTATGCCGAATGGATCACGTGCGAGAGCACCTTGTTTGGGGGGAAAGAGTCTCTGAAGTGAGCACATCCATTGGGATA
Organism: uncultured bacterium; assembly: GCA_964581425.1. GTDB lineage: Bacteria > Omnitrophota > Omnitrophia > Omnitrophales > Aquincolibacteriaceae > CAZOOM01. Next base: position 4,215 of record CAZOOM010000006.1, read on the forward strand.
CGCCCTGCTGTAACCAGCTTCTTGTAATGCACTTTATCAAAAGCACGATTCTTCATCGATTCACATTTCTGAGATACAGGGTTGCTTCATATTCATGCACCTATCTCGTATTTAAACCCGCTCATAAATGAATTTAGGGATAACAAAAGTCCGTTCATTCAAAACTATGCCTAAAAGATCCACACCTTTGTCTTTTAAAGGCTGAAGCGCTGCACGGGCAACCTGGCGCCGTGTTTTTCCTTCAGTAACTACGGCCACCACCGCATCCATGAAAGCGGATAAGATCACGCTGTCCTTGCCAAGGGTCAGCGGACTGATATTAATAAAAATCATGTCATAAGTTTCTCGCACCAAATTCAGAAACGAAGCCATGGCATTGGAATCCAGCAAACTCAAGGGATTCAAAGTCGTTTTCCCTGCCGAAAGAACATGAAATCCGCTTTCGATTTCTGACACTGCTTCTTCAAAAGAAACGGATCCATCCAAAACCTCGCCTAGCCCGGCACGGTCCTCGATTTTAAGCATGGATTTTAAAGGTGACTTTCTTAAATTTGCATCCACAAGTAAAACTTTTTTTCCAAATCGCTCCGGAAGTTCACGTGCCAAGTGCATGGCTACATTGGCAGATTCTTCATCGCGTTCAATTCCGGCAACCATCAGGACCTTCAAGCGTTTGTCTTTCATGGAAAGATAGATCTGATCCACAAATCCATGCCCCGAGCATCCCCACTCTTTTTCTTTTTTAGGAACAAATCCCAGGCAAGGAAGCTCAAGATACGAAGCAATATCCTGAGGAAGACGAAAACTCTGATCCATCCCGTCAAAAACAAAAGCCAGCACCAGGCCTAGAAAAACACTCGCGAAAATGGCGAGAAAAAAGGTCACAAATTTACTTTTACCCACAGGCTGCATCGGAATTCCTGCCTGTTCCACCACTTTGGAACTCGCAGTGCCGAGGGCATCAAGCGTATCCACAGGACGTCCATGAAGTGTTTTTGTGAGCTGTGCAATGTTGTCCCGGAGCTGAATCACAGCCGAATGTTTTTCACCGTACTTGAGCTGAATTTCAGCCAGCTGTTGCTCAAGATCGTAAATCAGGTAGGAACGGCTCAGGGTATTGGCAATAATGGCAGCGCCCATGGGATCAAAATCACGAACCTTGATCCAAAAGGTATTGGTATCACGAATGGGCTCCACCTCCACATTACGTTTCAAATTTATAACCTCGGACTGGAAGAGAAAACTCTTCTGAGCTTGGGGGCTCATCGTCTTCAAGCGCTTCATCTGCGCTTGGGCCCTAAAAAGCACCAGTGATCGCTTCCAGGGCGAGGCATAACGCGCTTCGTAATCAAAGGGAATATTGTAAAGCTCAAGCGCGCGGACGGTTCTTTCAATCACAGGCGTGGATTTGACGATTTCACTCTGCGTAAAAGTAATTTCAGAACTGCGCGACCCGGCTACAATGTCCTTGTAATACGGAGATTCCACCTGCTTTTCAGCAGAAACTAAAATTTTGGCCTTGGCCTCGTAGACACGCGTCTGAAATTTAAGGCCCACAAGAACGGTAATAGTCACCACCAAAACTGTGGTTAAAAAAACCATTTTCTGTCTAAAAACAACTCGAAGATAATCCCGAAGGGTTGTTCCAATTGCTTCTGATTCCATCCCAGCCTCATCCCTGTTTGCCATGATTGATTAAAAAACTCCTTCTGATACCACGATCACATCCCCTGAAAGAAGCATCACATCTGCCTGGCTTGATCCGTCCATAATAGCACGGATATCCACCTTGATCATTTCATAACCAGGAACATTAGCTTTGGGCCGCAAAATTTTGACCTTGCTCGCGTTTCCAAACTTAGTAAAACCTCCTGCCACAGCCAGGGCCCTGAAAACAGTCATATTTTCTTCCATGGGATAAGATCCTGGCCGCACCACTTCCCCGTAGATAAAAAATTTACGGCTGTGGGATTCTTTTAAAGCCACGGTTACCACAGGATATTTCATGTAGCCATTTCCCAATCGTTCGGCAATTTCAGTCTGAAGTTCTTCAGGTGTCTTTCCCTTGGCTAAAACGCTTCCAATATAAGGAAAGGAGATAAAGCCATCTGCGGAAACCGTCACAGGAACCATGATAACTTCGGGACGCAGTACGGAAATTTCCAAGATATCATCCGGACCAATGGTGTAATGCGGAACTTGAGGAGAAGAACTATTGGCAGCTGAACGTGCGGCCTCAGCTCCGGTATTTTCAAAACTGTTTTCCGAAATTGCAGAAAGCGATTTCGGGAAATTAGAATCCGCAGCAAAAGCAGACGGCTGATTAAAAATCAAAGGAAGTGACAACAAGAGAAATGAGATAAAACGAACGTAATTCTGCTTCATAACTAGAAATTATAAATCGCTCTCAAAGAAGACGTGTTTTTATGATATCCACCGTCGCTCAGGCCGCCGCTCGTATCCAAAATGGAGAGCGAATAGCCGAGCACGGTTTTCCAACGGTCGGTGAGATCATACACCAAAGAAACCGAAGTACCCCAGAGGTTTTCTTTGCGCGCACTTACCCCCCCTTTGTACTCTCCCCATCCAAAAAAAGTTGAAACAGAACCTCCCAAGCGCCTTAAAAGCTGGCGGTTGATACTCAGACTAACCCGGCGGGACTCAAACACACTTGAGGAATAGGCCGTGGTGCGGCTCAGATCTTCAAATGAAATTTTGGCTAAGGTCCGAGCATCCAAGGCACCATTCAAAGACACCTGATACATGGGGTCAATATTCACATCACTGTTTGCAGAGTCGGCAAATTGAGCGCCGGAGGCCATTTCAGTATAAAGCCTTTCAGTGAAATAGTACCGAAAACCCCCTTGCGCGGTTTGGATCGAGTTACTGGGTCCATCAAAAAATGCACGGCGGGCATACTCATAGCCCCCTAACAAACTCAATTTTGAACTGAGTTTATACTCGGAATTTGTGCCAAGCCGCTCTTCGTGAGAATCATCTAAATCTTCGCGCGAAATCGTGTTAATACCTGCTCCTCCCGTGAGGGTGAGCGCCCATTTTTCGCTGATGTCCCGGGTGTAATCCAGATCCAGTTCATCCGTAAGATAGCTGTAGCGACCGTTCGAGCGGCCAAACTGTTCTTCAAAACTCCTGGGGTCATAATAATGCTTCATCACATTATGCACGGTAATCCGGTCCCTTTTGGTCCTCTCATAAAAATACTTCACATCCAGATCCTGGGCATTATTGCTAAATTCATGATGAGCGGCGTAAATCTGCTGTTTGGATTCCAGAAGGGCCTCAACCCGGTGGCGGAGCCTTTCATAAGTCGCCTCAACCCCAGCGCGCAATTCGGTACTCACATCTTTTTTGGCATTCGAGTGAGCATAGGTCACATTGCTGTCAAAGACCTCTCCTACATCCCCCACAACCTTAATATTAAGCTCCTTTGAATTTGAAGGATGGAAACTGAAGGCAAAAAGGCTAATAGGATAGAGAGCCATTAAAGCTACCCACAGAACAAGACTAAACATACTTCTCTTGGAAATTAAAACCATACGGAAATGAATTCCATCTATTGATAGCGATTTAAAGTTGAGGCGGCATTATAGCAAATCTTCACAAGGGAACAAAGATTGGCTGAAGAGTTGGATTCAAAATATCCGAGGCTGGTTGTTTAAGGGATTCTCTTTCTGAAATAAAAAAATTTAATGAGAAACGTTAAAACCAATAAATATCATTACTGATGAAATATTTCCTTCCTTTATGATTCTATCTCATCCATAATGCAACAAATCGCCTCTCATGGGATGCTAATGACTGCTTGGAATGAAACAGATAATAAAATTCGAAATCTGATTCACTTTATCAATTCAGTGTCAGATGCTCCAGGCCCCCTCAAGCCCCAAGAAATCCTCGCGCAAACAAATACCTCCCTTCTTGAAATTCAGCGAAGAGACCAAGAACTTTGTATGCTTCTGTCCATTATCAAAAAAATTCATGAGGGGAATTCTTTTGAAAATATCATGGAATACATCTACGAATCTTTTCATCGTCTCATTCCCTATGACCGGATTGGAGTTGCCTTAATCAATCACGAACAAGAAACCATTTCATCCCGATGGGCTCGCTTGCGAACCGGAGTTCTCAAACTGGATGAAAATTATACCGTCTTTCTCAAACATTCCAGCTTAGGAGAAATGGCCAAGAAGAACTCTCCCGAGCCTCGCATTCTTAACGATCTTGAAGCCTATTTTCGAGATCATCCCCATTCCATCAGCACGAGGAAGATTTTGGCCGAAGGGATACGCTCAAGTTTGACCTGCCCCATCATCGCTTCCAAAAAAACGATTGGATTTATTTTTTTCTCAAGTTTTAAAAGCCATACTTACCAAAAGGAGCACGTCCAATTTTATTTGGAAATTGCAGATCAAGTTTCCATTGCTTTGAATCATTCACTGATGACAGAAAAATTACTCCTATTAAACACTGTCAAAGATGATTTTGTGAACATGGTTTCCCATGAACTACGAACCCCTCTTGCCATTATCCAAGAAGGAACCGCCCAAGTTTTAGACCGCATTCACGGCGACATCACTCCAGGACAAGAGCGTTCGCTCCAAAGTGCTTTTAGAAACATCAAACATTTGGGGCGAATTATTAATGATTTACTCGATGTATCAAAAATGGAGAATGGAAAGATTGAACTCTTAGAGGAATCTTTTGAACTCATTGAACTCTTTAAAGTGTTGATCGAAAGTTGCAAACCTCAAGCGGAAATCAAGGGGCTTGAACTACGAGAAGTATTTGAAGTACCTTCTTTGATGATCCATGCCGATCGAGACCGTGTCACTCAGGTCTTCATTAATCTCCTTAATAATGCCATTCAATACACCGAAAAGGGCTGGATAGAAATTAGGGTTTTTGTCGTTCATGATTCTGTGAACTGTTCCATTCGAGATACGGGAATTGGAATCACGGAAGATCACATGAAAAAACTTTTTAGAAAATTTGATCAGTTTGGACGCAGATCTTACGATCATCACCGGGGAACTGGCCTTGGTCTCAGCATTGTAAAAAATATTGTAGAACTTCACGGAGGAACGGTACAGGCTGAAAGCCGTTTAGGTGAGGGTTCTTGCTTTACAGTTTCATTTCCTCATCGATCCTTCCGTTTGCTTCTAGAAAAAAAATTAAGCCATTACTTAAACCAAGTCGGTGATGGCAAAAACCATTCTCTCTTTTTCGCCTATTTCTCATTCAAACCCTCTAAAAAACCTCGCGCCCCTTTCGACAGGACCCAACATCTGGCCATCATACGAGATCTTCGGCAGGTTTTCTCTCATACGGTCCGACAAGAAAGCGATTTTATTTTATGCAGCGCCCAAGAAATTTTTGTTGCTTTTATCAATCTCAGTGAAGCCTCTTCTCTCGCCGTTCAAACCCAGCTTCAGGAAATTATCCATCATTACCTCAAAGTAAAAGACTTGCTCGACGTGTTTGATTTTAACTCCAAAAGCCTGTGGAACCCTTCCGGAAATCTAGTTTGGGAATCTATGGTAGATAATATTCTGAATAACACTGCCCCCAAATCAAAGTGAGGTTTTCTTGAAAAAGATAATTTTCGTGATCGATGATGAAATTGAAATTCTAGAGCTCTTAAAAGATCGGTTACTGGCATCCGATTACCAAGTATTTACTTTTTTAGATTCCGAAGAAGCCATGAAAAGCTTAAAGACTCTAACGCCTCATCTGATTGTGCTCGATATGATGATGCCCAAATTGGACGGGATCGAATTTCTCAAAGCGCTTCACCAAAATAGTCTTGATATACCCGTGATCATGCTCTCTGCGAAAACTCAAGCAACCTGCATTCTTGATGCGAAATCCTTAGGCGCCCAAGATTACCTCTTTAAACCTTTTGAGGCCACAGAACTGCTCAATTCCATTCAACGGATTCTCCACAATAATACGGTTCACCAACAAGAAAGAAAGGAAATCATGACGCAGAATAAAAAGCCAAAGATCCTGATCGTGGATGATGCTCAAGACATGCTGAATCTTATGGAATCGCGTTTGGTTTCAGAGGGATTTGAAGTCATCAAATGCTCCGATGGTGTTACAGGATTCGAACTCCTGGTCAAAGACCCACCTGATTTGATCCTCCTTGATATTAAAATGCCTAAGATGGATGGTTATACCTTCATTAAACAAATGCACCGTGATGAGGAATTATTAAAAATACCTGTCATTTTGGTCACGGGATATGACACCATGGTTGATCTTTTCACCGTTGAAGGAATTGTGGATTACATCATCAAACCCTTTGACGCAGAGGCTCTGATCAAAAAAATTCGTTTTCGCCTCGCCCATTTGAAGGATAAATTTCAGACCTTTTTGGGTCCATGAACTCAAGCGGCTATTTGATTTTATAGCTGTGACCAGCGCCTTGACCGAGTTTGCGGCCGAGAGAATGGACCATGCTTCCTACACAGCCCGCGCAATCTGAGGGTTTTTCCGTAATGCAGATTTTGTTCGGATAGATTTCGTAAAACTTTCGGTATTTTTGAGGAGTGACGTTGGGCATGATCACATTGGCCCCGCCCTGAAGCGCTCGCTCACGCCCAAAGGGATGAATGGATCCAAGTGCCGTGGTTGCCGGGATATGGGTATTTTGAGTCACGAGACGGACGAGTGCTACAAATCGTAAAACCAGTTCCAAATTTCCCTGCTCCGTATCTTTGAGAGGCGTTTCAGGATGAGGGATAAAAGGACCAACTCCTACCATATCAAGATCCAGTTTTTTCATGAGAAGCAAATCATCGGCTAAATCTTGAAGCGTTTGTCCTGGAATGCCGACCATGCATCCAGAACCTACTTGATACTTTAATTCTCTGAGCCACTCAAGACACTCAAGGCGATGAGCAAGCGTGGTCCCTGGCCGGAGTTTTTGAAAGAGTTCCGCATTCGAGGTTTCAAACCGGAGAAGGTAACGGTCCGCACCGGACTCTTTTAATTTTTTGTAATCCTCAAAACTTTTTTCACCCAAAGAAAGCGTGATGGCAAGTTGGGTTTCCTGTTTGATGGCACGGACAATTTCACAAAGAGTTTCGATTTTAAAAGCGCCATCTTCCCCGGATTGAAGCACCACACTGCCATAGCCAAGGGCCTTGGCATTTTTAGCGCAATCAATAATCTCTTCCGGCGTCATCCGGTAACGCGGAATTTTTTTGTTCTCTTTTCGTAAACCGCAGTAATGACAATCGCGGCCGCAGTAATTCGAAAATTCGATCAAACCCCGCCGGTGAACCTCATCTCCGCAAACTTCAGCACGCAGAAGATCTGCTTGCTGGGTTAACGCGTGATCCTGAGATCCCTCGAGTGCTTTGACTAATTCTTCGCGTGTCCACTCATGATTTCGAATCGCAAGAATTTGGATGGCTTGAGAAATATGAGTCTGGGTTTCTTTTGAAAGTTTTTCCCAGGGATAAACCCGGACAACCCAGGACTCGCCGGCTTCCAGGAGATGACTTTCCAGTGCGGTTTGTTCATCGCAGATCACTTTTCCTGCCGCGTACTCAAGCCGCTTTCCGGCGCGGTGCATGAGCTGGAGAGAGACAGAAAAATCAGCTTCAAGGACCTTGGCTGCCTCGAGAAAATCCCGCTCGATTTTAGAAGTAAAGGTCACGTTCACCTTGTTTCACCCTTTCATATGCCGCGATAAATTTCGGATACATCTTGGGCAATTTCTCGCGAATTTCTTCGATCTCCTTTTGGATGACCTGCTCAGCCTTGGCCTTCATCTCGGGAGTGGGATTCGTAAAATCATCCAGCCACTCACGAAAAGTCAGGACGGCATTCAATTTGCAAAATTTTCCTTCGGTCCCGCTACGGAGCAGATCCATGATGCATTTTCCGGTTCGGCCGCAGCGATATCCTGCCGTGCAAAATGAAGTGATGAGTCCCATCTCCGTAAATTCCTGAATCACTTCTTCAAGACTCCGCGTGTCTCCGAGATAAAACTGCTGCTTGTCCCCTTCCTGGTCTTCGTGATCCTCGGCGTAGGAACCTACTCCGATTTTTGTGGAGGCATCGGTCTGAGTAATCCCGAGCTCAATGGCCTCACGCCGGATCTGGGCAGATTCACGCGCCGTGATGATCATGCCGGTGTAAGGAAGCGCTAAACGAATCACCAAAATGATTTTTTTAAAATCTTCATCGCTTACGTGGTAACGCGAATGTGTGGTATACGGTGTATTGAAAGCAGGCTCGAGTCGCGGGAAAGACACGGTGTGCGGCCCGATTCCAAATTTATTTTCAAGTTCCCAGCCGTGATAAATCAAACCCATGACTTCAAAACGCCAGTCATAAAGTCCAAAAAGCGCGCCCACTCCCACATCATCAATCCCTGCTTCCAGTGCACGGTGATGCGCGTAAAGTCTCCAAAGATAATCACCTTTGATGGTTCCCTTGGGATGCAATTTCTCGTACGTGGGCCGGTGATACGTTTCCTGAAAAAGCTGAAAGGTTCCAATTCCGGCTTCGTAAAGACGCTTGAGCTCTTCAATAGAAAGCGCTGGAGCATTCACATTCACACGCCGAATATTTCCGATCCCGTGACGGACCGGCATCTGAACCTCATAAATTGACTGAATGCTTTTGACCATGTAATCAATGTCCAGGTCCGGATGCTCACCGTAGACCAGGATCAAACGCTTGTGCCCGATTTTTCCAGCCAAAACCTCGACTTCTTTCTTGATCTCCTCCATGGAAAGAATACTGCGCTTCATCATGGTGTTGTCTTTCCTGAATCCGCAGTAAAGACAATTGTTCACGCATTCATTTCCCAAATAAAGCGGTGCAAAGGTGATGATGCGGTTGTCATAAACCTTTTTTTTGATTTGGAGCGCTGCGGTTTTCATTTCCTGAATCAGCTCTGGGTCATCGACATGGATGAGCATCGCGGTTTCATCCGGTGTGAGGCTTTTGATTTCAAGGGATTTTGCAATAATCTCCCTCACCCGCGCCTTGTCCGGATGTTTGTTCGCTTCCAGCTTCTGAAAAATCTCAGCTTCGGGAATAAAATCCTTTCCCTCATTCATGTACTTGGTGATTTGCTCGGGCTTGATTCTTTCCTCAATCCATGTTTCTAATGTTTTTGCGTTCATAAAGAACTCCTCGGCCTTTCCAAAGGGGACATGCTGTTACTTAAGCCTGTCCCCTTTGGGAAAATTTGTTTTTGTCCAGTTTCTTGGCAGCCATTGAGATTTAATTTAGAAATATTTTCAAGCTCAAGCAACGCCGAGGGAAACGGAGAAAGTGCACGCGTTAAAACTCCCTGCAAATAAGAAATACAAACTCCGTAATTGGTCATGGCCACTTCAGATTCTTTTGCATTTTGAATCCGCGAAAGCATGCTGCGGCGGTTGAGCATGCAGGATCCGCAGTGAATGATCAGTTTATATTCCTGAAGATTGACCGGATAGTCGCATCCCGCATAGGTTTGAATATCCAGGTTAAGTCCTGTGTACTGCTTGAGCCAGCGCGGAATTTTAACGCGTCCAATATCATCTTCTGCCGCGTGATGCGTGCATGCCTCGGCAATTAAAACCTTGTCACCGTTTTGCAGTTTCTCGATGGCCAGAGCACCTCGCACCATTTCATTCAAATCCCCTTTGAACCTTGAAAACAAAATTGAAAAAGTAGTGCACGGAATTCCGCCGGGTGTGTCAGCCACCATTTTCTGGACCACCTGGGAATCACACACCACAAGACTTGGCGGATGTTTTAATTTCTCAAGCACGGCGAGGTACTCACGCTCCTTGACCACAAGAACGCTTGCATCATTATCCAGAATGTCCCGGATGGCCTGGACCTGCGGCAAGATCAATCGTCCTTTTGGCGCCTGAAGATCAATAGGAACAATCAAAATCACAAGCCCTCCGGAAGGCACCAGATCACCGATCAAGGCTGTGGGATTTAAAAAATCCTCAGGGCAAATTTGCAGCAATTGTTTTTTAAATTCTTGAAGCACGCGTTCACGACTTGAGGTGTTAATGCTCGAGACCTGAATCACCGGCAATTTGAGACCCAACAAGGTCTGCAAAAAATCCGCATCAGGTTTTTTCTGATCCATTTTGTTAATCACAGCAAGAATGGGAACTCCTCGTTTGTGAGCCTCGCGAATGACGTCCTCCTCATACTTGGTCCAAAGATTGGCTTCAAGGATAAGGAGCAAGACATCAGACCTCTCAAAAACTTTTTTGGATTTTTCAGTCCGAAGGGAGCCTATTTCGGATTGATCATCAAGGCCAGCGGTATCAAGAAAAACCACGGGTCCGATAGGCAGGAGTTCCATGGTTTTCTCAACCACATCAGTGGTAGTTCCGGGCATGGGTGACGTGATGGAAACATCCTGCCCAGCCACGAGATTCAGAAAGCTGGATTTTCCCACATTGGTGCGGCCAAAAATTCCAAGATGAAGTCTCAAGCCCTTAGGCGTTTTTTCTATCATCACGATACCCCAATTGTGTCAGCTGCTCAGGAGAAAGCATGCGCTCCACGATGTCAGCGCCTAGTTTTTTCACTAAAAAGTTTCGAATATTTTTTTCTCCGGAATCCTGAAACTCGTGAAAAAGTTTTTCTGCTTTTTCGTATCCCAAATAAGGAAGAAAAGCGGTTACAAGCACCGGACTTTTTTCCACATGCCTGCGGCACTCTTCTTCATTAGCCGTAATGCCGGCTGCGAATTTTTCCAGCATCTGGTTGATCTTTACAAGCATTTCCAAGGATTCGATCAAATGCAAACCAACGAGCGGCAGGAATTCACTGATTTGAAATGTCCCGCGCGAGAGGCATTCAGTAATGACCTGGTGTGAAGAGCGCACCTGAATCGAAACTTGAATCACGGCTTCCAAAATCACAGGATTAATTTTCCCGGGCATGATCGAAGATCCGGCTTGAAGTGCAGGCAAATGGATTTCACCAATCAGATTCATCCTGCGCAAATCTTCCGCAACTTTGCTCAGATTGGACGCGTGGGCTGAGAGAATTCCGGACACCTCGGCAAGACTGTCGGCGAATGCCGTTTCGCCCATCACGTTCTCGGCCCGCGAAAGACCAAGCCCGGTAACTTCGCGAAGTTTTTCAATCACAAGAAAAATATATTTCTTAGGAGCCGCAAGTCCGGTTCCGATCGCGGTTCCTCCGAGATTCGTCACGCGAAGACGCTCTTCGCATTTAAAAGTGCGCCATCGGTCACGGCTCAGGGCCTCGGCAAAGGCTGAAAATTCAGAACCGAGCGTCATAGGCACGGCTTCCTGACATTCCGTACGTCCGATTTTGATCACGGATGCAAATTCTTTTTCTTTGGCTTGAAAAATTCCTTGAACGGATGCAATCGCAGTGCTGAGTTCTCGGACAAGCTGAATGGCCGCAATTTTGATGGCTGTGGGATAAATGTCGTTCGTGGATTGATGACGGTTCACAGTGTCCAGCGGATGAATGAAAGCATAATCTCCTTTGGCCTTCCCGAGAATCTCAAGCGCGCGATTCGCCAGAACTTCATTTACGTTCATATTTGTGGACGTACCAGCTCCGCCTTGAAACGCATCCAGGGGAAATTCGTTTTCCCATTTTCCGGAAATGATTTCATCTGAAGCTTGAACCAGCGCTTTGGACTTTTCTGGCTCTAAATACCCAAGCTCCGTGTTTGCAAGCAGCGCAGCCTTTTTGACAAACGCAATGGCCTGGATCCAGCGAAACGGAGGACGACGACCTGAGATTGGAAAATTCTTCAGCGCGCGTGCCGTATGAATTCCCCAATAAACATTCCCCGGGATCTCTAGCTCTCCGAGCGAGTCTTTTTCCTTTCGCGTCTTCATAACTCCTTCTTTCTGTCTCTCAAATCTTAGACAAAGCTGATTTCACTGAAACTCCTTCAAGCGCGCCTAAACGTCCGGTCAGTGATCCGAGCTCGTCTGTGGTGGATTCCACCACAAGGGTGATCACGTTCACCCCTCGCTTTTGATGAGGGATTCCGACGCGCGCCAGAATTTCATCCCCGAAACTCGAGAGAATTTCATTCACGCGCGCTGCTGATTTTTTCCGGTCTTCAATCAAGATCCCGATAAATCCGATTCGTTTTTCTTCTGTCATACCCTCTCCTTATATTTCCTTTTCTGCTAACTCTCCCGGGACACGTCTAAGAAAGCGAAGCAGATCTGTCCGCCCTAAAATCAAAAACCCGTTAACTCTTGCTGCGAAGAATTAACGGGTTTGATTAGGGACGGTTCTCTTTAAAGAGAACCGTCCCTGAAACTTACTTCCCTTGACTACAGGACTTCAAACCCTCTTCGCAGGAAAACTATTTTTTAAAGAACTATTTTTTGTAAAGCGGCCGCGGAGTATAGCTTGTGTGAAGCAAATGATGCGCTTCCCCTTCAAGCGGCTTCCCGAGAAAATCCTTATACAGTTTGACCACTTGAGGATTTTCGTGTGAACAGCGGATCACGGCCTTTTCATCTTCTGAGTAAAGTCCAGCTGCTCGCTTTTTCCTTAGCTCATCTGTCACGCCATAAGGTTGACCGCCGCCGCCCACGCAGCCTCCGGGACAAGCCATGACTTCTACGAAATGATAGGGCAACTCCCCTCCGGTCTCTTTGGCTTTGCGGATCTTTTCCATCACATATTCCACATTGGAAAGACCGTGAGCCACAGCAATCCGGACTTCAGTGCCTTTAATGGAAATCTTGGTTTCTTTGACGCCTTCGATACCGCGGACATTTTCGAACTCCACTTTAGGAAGTTTTTCCCCCGTGACATACGAATAAGCCGTACGAAGCGCGGCTTCCATGACTCCACCCGTAGCCCCGAAAATCGTGCCAGCTCCGGTGTAATCTCCCATCAGAGAATCACAATCTTCTTCAGGAAGATTCGTGAAATCAATGCCGGCCTGACGAATCATGCGGGAAAGCTCTCGCGTGGTCAGCGCAATATCCACGTCCTGAAATCCCGAGGCGCTCATTTCTTTGCTCCTGTGGATTTCGTATTTTTTAGCCGTGCACGGCATGATGGAAATCACTTCCACATCAGCGGGATTGAGCCCGTGCTTTTGGGCGTAGTAAGTTTTGGACAGAACACCAACCATTTCGTGCGGAGATTTTGCTGAAGAAAAATGCGGAATCATATCCGAGTGAAATTTCTCCATAAAATCCACCCACGAGGGACAGCATGTGGTGATGAGCGGAAGCACTCCCTTGCCATGAGCGAAACGCTGCACAAATTCGCTAGCTTCCTCCACAATCGTAAGATCCGCTCCAAAATTGGTGTCAAACACCGCTTCAAAACCCATGCGACGAAGGGCCGCGTAAAGTTTTTTCGTGAGATTGGTTCCCGGCTCATATCCAAAATGTTCACCGATCGTCACGCGCACTGCAGGGGCAATCTGAACCACGCAATGTTTTTTCGTGTCCAGAAGTGCTGCCCAAACTTTGGATGTATCGTCTTTCTCAAAAATCGCGCCCGTTGGACAATGCGCCGAACATTGGCCGCAGCGTACGCAGGGCGATTCGCCAAGAAGAATGTCTCCGGCCGGTGAAATGCGTGTTAAAAATCCGCGTTCTAAAAAGGAAAGAGCCCAAACATCCTGAACCTGTTGACAGACTTCAACACAACGGCCGCACTTGATGCACTTCGCGGGCTCAAGCACAATTGTTCCCGTAGAATTATCCACGGGTAAATCCCGCATGATTTTGGGGAAAGGTTCTTCGCGGATTCCAAAATCTGCAAGCGCTGTTTGAAGTTCGCAGTCGGTATTGCGGCCGCAAGTTTGACATTCATTGGGGTGATTGGACAAAATCAGTTCAATCACGGTTTTACGGATATCAATAATTTCCGGGTCATGCGTGATGATGTCCATTTTGTTTTCAATCGGTGTGCAACAAGCGCGTAACATTTTGGCCGATCCTTTGACTTTGACCACACAAATGCCGCAAGCAGCGGAGGCCTCAAGATCTGGATGATAACAAAGCGTGGGAATCTTCACGTGAACTTTACGCGCGGCCTCCAAAATCGTGGTACCTTCCGGAACCTCAACTGAAATTCCGTTGATGAGAGCTTTGATCTTCGTGGCCTTAACTGATTGAGCGGCGGCGTTCATGCTCGCACCTCCTGTTTCGAACTCATGCGCTTCAAATATTCATTTTCAAAATATCGCAGGGTTGAGAGAACCGGATTTGGTGCGGTCTGGCCCAGTCCGCAAAGTGAGGCCTTTTGCATAGCCGATGAGATCTTGCGCAACTTATTAAGATCGCTCGGCTCTCCCTTGCCTGATGTAATTTTTTCAAGATATCCGAGCATCTGTTTTCCACCCACGCGGCACGGGGCACATTTTCCGCAAGATTCATCCACACAAAACCCCAAATAAAACTGGGCAATATCAACCATGGAATCATCTTCATCCATCACAATCATGCCGCCAGAACCCATAATGGATCCAAGTTTTTGAAGATTCTCGTAACTCACCGGGGTATCAAAATATTCTTTAGGAATCACTCCACCCGAAGGGCCGCCGGTCTGAATCGCTTTAACCTCTTTCCCTCCTGCAGCTCCTCCTCCAATATCAAATACAATTTCGCGGAGTGTCGTGCCCATCGGTACTTCGACAAGTCCTGAATTCGCCACTTTTCCTGTAAGCGCAAAAACTTTGGTGCCCTTGGATTTCTCATGACCAATCCCTGCAAACCATGCGCTTCCTTTTAAAAATATTTCCGGAATATTGGCGAGAGTCTCAACATTATTGATGCAAGTAGGTTTTCCCCAGAGTCCCTTGACTGAGGGATACGGAGGACGCGGATGCGGATAGCCACGCTTGCCTTCAATCGAAGCAATGAGCGCAGTCTCTTCACCGCACACAAAAGCGCCCGCTCCAAGACGGATCTCCACGTCAAAAGAAAAATTAGAGCCTAAGATATTTTTTCCAAGCAGCCCGTACGTGTAAGCCTGCTTAATGGCCTTTTCCACGCGTTCGATCGCAAGCGGATATTCTGCGCGGATATAAAAGAATCCCTTGCTTGCTCCAACCCCGTAACCGCCAATCATGAGCCCTTCAATTACTGAATGAGGATCTCCCTCTAAAACTCCGCGGTCCATGTAAGCACCTGGATCGCCTTCATCCCCGTTACAAATAATGTATTTTTGATCTGCTTCCACTTTGCGCGTGATCTCCCACTTAATTCCCGTAGGAAATCCGGCACCGCCTCGGCCGCGAAGACCGCTCAAGCGCATTTCTTCATTGACTTTTTCAGGCGTCATCTCTTTGAGCGCTTTGGCAATCGCAAAATAACCACTGGTAGCGATGTAATCCCGGATACTTTCCGGATCAATGATGCCGCAATTTCTGAGCACAATCTTAAGTTGCTTTCCCAAACCTGTTTCCACCACATGATCGGTCAGGATTTTTTTCTGAGTAATATGCTCATCAAAAAGACGCTTCACTTTGTCTTTGGTCAATTTACCGTAAGTCACAGGCTTCATGCCGTCCACAAAAACCGTAACCAGAGGTTCTTTGACACACAGCCCTGCACAGCCGCAGCGCCGAACCTCTAATGGAATTTTTCGAATGCGTGCTTCATCACGAATCGCAAAAAAAGTATCCTGAGCTCCGGCGGCAATCCCGCAAGTCGAAAGCCCGACACTGACCCAGGCTTTTGAAACCTTGGCCGTCATCTCATCTTTGATTTTGACTAAATCTTCCAACTTTACAGGATTCATACTTCCTCCAATAGCGTTTGCTTAATTCCGGGACACTGCTTCCTTAGGCTGATATTCCGCAATAATTTCAGGAATTTGATTAGGAACCACACGACCGTACACACGCTGACCCACGGTCATCACAGGAGCAAGACCGCAACAACCAAGACACCGGACCACCTGCACGTGAAATTGACGGTCTGGTGTGGTCTCACCCGGATCCACACCCAATTCTTTTTTGAGCGCACTTAAAATTTCCGGAGCTCCTTTCAAATAACAGGCTGTTCCCATGCAAACGGAAATAATATTTTTCCCAGGTGCTTCCAGTTTGAAATAGTGATAAAACGTAATGACTTCATAAATGCGCGCCAAAGGAATATGAAGTCTCTTAGCCACCTCAAAAGAAACTTCTCGAGGGACATAACTGAAGCGGTTCTGGATCTGATGAAGAATCATGATCAGATTTCCATCTTTATCCTTCCATTCATCGACCAGCTGATCTACGGTTTTCTGAACTTCCTCGGTCAACATAAAGCCTCCTTCTACTCGCGGTCTTTGAGGGCATGAGCCTGGTAAATCACGGTCTCAAGCTCGAGACCCAAATTCACATGACTGATCACAAAATTTTCATGCGGTGGATTTAAACGAACCGGTGCAAAATTTAAAACGCCTTTGATTCCTGCCTTGACAAGTTCTGTCAAGACTTGCTGGGCGCTCACATCAGGAACCACAATCACAGCAACCTCGATTTGATTTTCTTTGACAAATTTCTTGAGGTCTTCTAAAGGAAGAATGGGGACATCGGCTTTTCGATTAATTTTAGAAGGATCGCTGTCAAAGAGCGCGCAAACTTTGATTTTTTCAGCCTCAAAACCCTTGTAATTCATGAGCGCGCGGCCGAGGTTTCCCGCACCCACCACAATGACATTTTGTTCTCGGTCTTTGCCGAGTTTCTGATCTAACTTCGCGATCAGCTCATCCACACTATAGCCGCCGCGTTTATTTCCCGAGATTCCAAAAATGGAAAAATCACGCCGGACCTGGGCGGCTGTCACGCTTACAGCATCGGCCAGGTTCTCTGAAAAGGCCTTCACAAAACCCATTTGACGGAGTCGATAAAGTGATTTGCGGTACTGATAAAGCCGCGTCACACTATTTTTACTCATGCCCGAAGCCCCTTCCGGGAAATCGCACCTGAAACCCTATTTCCCCTTATCTACTCAAAGTATATGTGTTTAGATTCACAATAACTGTGATTCTCGTCACAATTCTTGAATGTATATACACATTATTTTGTAATCATTAGCATAAAATAATGATTGGTGGTCTATAGGAAAGATGCTGCTAATAGGTGGGTTTAGCTAGGCAAACTAAACAGTATCTGTTTCTCTCTCTGAAGTAAAACATGTAAAACTTTTTGATCTCTTCCGAAATCATTCGCCCCGCGGGGATTGACTCCGGTTTGAGCGTGACTCATTCGGCTCTCGCTCGTTCCGCCCATTCCATTGTCGGAACGGCTCGAGACGTTTCGTCAGAGATCAAAAAGTTTTACTTGGATCTCGTGCGCAAAACTACGAGACTCTGAACGGAGAAACGTCCGGAGCCGCTTTTTTTGATGGAATGTCCGCCAGAAACACGGACGGATTCGTCCTTCTTTTTGGCGAAAAAAAAATGCGTGCGAAGGCGAGCGAAAACCACACAAACCGGCGTCTATCCCTGTGGTTTGAGCGCTTTCGAAGTTCAGAGTCACGTGCTTGCTTCGATCGAATAACTAGCGGCGCTAAAAGGTCACTTCAAAACGCAAAATAAAAACATGTGCAGGATTGACGTTATCTTCTCCTGCAGGATGGACCACAAGCTGGTAATCAGGCTGAACCGCAAGCCTTTCGTGAACCTGGATCCTGTAAGTCAATTCAAAAGCCGATTCATGGCTTAAAAGCTTTCCAGGCATGGACGTGGGATCAGAAATGGATGCATCAAAATTTTGGATTTCAAGATCTCTGGCTTTCCGAGAATCCTTTCCAATAAATGCATTAGCCACTGCAACCCCCACAATATCCTGATCTCGCTTTGGAATCAAACCCTGATAATGCAATCCAGTGCCGAAATAAAAATCAACGCTACTCCTATCATCCGGCGATCCTCCAAGCTGAAAAAATGTGCTCAAACCCTGATCCTGATCAGGTTGCTCACGAAAAAGCATTTGATCGATCACACCGTAAAATCCGTAATCCTTGGAATGTGTCAGAGGTTCGTCCACTTCATCTTTTTTAAGCACATCAGGCAGCTCCTGAGTGTGAATCCAAGAACCAAATTTGATCGCACTCGGAAGATCTTTTTCTTTGAATCTTACATGCGGATAAAAAGTAGCTTCCCAAAGGTGGGTAAATCCTTGCTTCTCAGACAATCGATAATCAAGATTGTGGCGATTTTTTCCGCCGTCAGAGGGATCTCCATCATAAATTCCATAACGAAACTCAAACCAATCCACGGGCTTGAGCTTGATGCGTGCAGCTGGTCCTACCGAGGGAAAAATCGCAAGAGGTACATTAGCAGATAAATCTGGAGGTGTTCCAAATGAACTATTAATAAAAAGTGCGCCGTACTGCGTTAACGCAAATTCACTGTCCAGACCTTCAACACCTGCAAGAAACGAGATCTTATCTTCAAAAAAATTCTGTTCATACCACCACTCATAAAGTCGCATGGCATCCCGCACTTCAATATTATCCACACCCTGCCAGTCGCCAATATATTGAGCCGTGGGTTTTTCACCCCCGTGCGTGTGATTACCGGAAACATAAATTCTTCCCCCTGGAAGAATTCCCGCTCTGCCTAAATCATACGTGATTCCAAAATCAAGATTTCCAAGGTAGGTAGTCCGATCATGGATCCCCCCCTTCATCACGCTCACGAAATCACCGATGTATGCGGCTTCGAACATCAGGCCTTTTTCTTCAAGGCTTGCGCGCTCTTTTTCTAGAAACAAGTCGCCTGTTTCAAAAGCACGTCCCGAAACTGGAAACATCAAAACCCAAAAGATCAAATAAAGTATTTTTCTTGTCTTCATAAAAGACTCTCTACGGCTTTTTTTTAAAATACCTTTATTCCCAGCTGGGAGCGGACGCCTCGCAGTAAATTAATTTTAGTAGAGTGAAATATTACTTATTTAAAATGAATTTTTATGTCAGCTTTATTCCAACATCTTTTTTGGCAACATTCATGCATCATGTGCGTCGCTTAAGCTACTCTATCTATTTTTTGAAAGAAAAGGAACTCTTAATTTACAAGCCTTACCGCAACACGATCCTGATTTTTTTACAAAAAAACTGCGCAGGTAAAAAAAGAAGGCCGCGCCCACAATCGCAAGCGCAAAAAATTCTGAGGAATCATGAGAAATAGTTACCATCTTAGTAAGCTCCCTATTTGATAAACCGCAAACGAACCCAGCCAAGCAAGCGCCGTCATGTACGCCACCATAAAAGTAGGCCAGCGCCATGAATTGGTTTCACGCTTCACAATCGCAACTGTTGAAATACACTGACATGCCAAGACAAAAAAGACCATGATCGAAACCGCAGTAAGCGGCGTGTACACGGGCTTCCCAGTTTCAGGAGAAATTTCTTTTTGAAGCTTTTCAATCAGCTTAGTATTGGAATCCCCGGAATCTCCTACGCTGTAAACAATCGACAGAGTGCTGACCAAAACCTCTCGTGCCGCAAAAGAAGCAATCAGTCCAATCCCAAGTTTCCAATCATATCCGAGCGGCTTGATCACAGGCTCAATCCACCGGCCCAATTTCCCGGCAAAACTGCTGCGGATCTGCTCACTTCGATGGAGCGATTCGATTTCAGATACCTTTAATTCAAGCGCAGTCCCAGAATAGGTCTGAGCTGCTGTTTCACGCATGGTTTGAAATTTAGCCTCGGTCTCGGAATGACGCGGATAACTTACCAGAAACCAAAGAAGAATCGAAAGCGTAAAAATAATGGTTCCAGCACGAAACAAAAATTGTTTTGCTTTTTCCCACATGGTTAAAAACACGGTGCGAAAATTAGGGACACGATAAGGAGGAAGTTCCAAAACAAACGGCGTCTTCTCTCCTTTGAGAAAAGTTTTTCTAAAAATAGCTGCCATGCCAAGTCCCGCCACAATACTCAGCAAGTACATGGCAAAGAGTGTAAGCCCCTGAAGATTGAAGATCCCCAAAACCATTTTTGATGGAATAAAAGCAGCAATCATGAGTGCATACACGGGAAGCCTGGCGCTGCAGCTCATGAGCGGCGCCACAAGGATCGTGGCAAGGCGATCATTGCGGTCTTCAATGGTCCGTGTGGTCATAATCGAAGGCACTGCACAAGCAAAAGAACTCAGAAGTGGAATAAAAGACTTCCCATTCAATCCCACTTTTTTCATGACCCGGTCCAGCACAAAGGCTGCGCGGGCCATATAGCCAGAATCCTCAAAAAGCGCAATGAAGAAGAACAGAAATAAAATTTGCGGAAGAAAAACAATCACACCACCAACTCCAGCAATGGCTCCATCCACCACAAGACTTTTAAGCTGGCCCTCAGGCATGTGTGCCGCTGTCCAAACACCAAGCTGATCCACCCATGAACTCAAAAGATCCATAGGTATAGCGGCCCAGGAAAAAATAGACTGGAAAACCAACCCCATGAGAGCAAAGAAAATGAAAAAGCCCCAAAACTTATGAGTTAAAATAGAATCCATTCGCTCTGAAAGCGTTGTCTTTACTTCGTCTGGTGCTAGCGTCACTTCCCGGCATAAATTTTGAATAAATCCATAACGGAGTTCTGCTTCAAGCGAAAAGGGATCAATATTATTTTTTTGAAGATTTGCACGCGAGATTAAAACAGCCTCCACTAAGTCAGGATTATTTTTTGTGAATACGCTCCGGAATTGGCTGTCGCCCAAAAGCCGCACAGCTTCCCCGCGTAAAATTTCTAGAGGAAGTGCAAAACTACGCGCAATCGATAATTGGATTTTTGAAATCTCGGTTTCAACAGAAGCGGGAAACTCGATTTTAAATGATGGTGTTTTTTCAGATTCTTTTTGAAAAAGCTGTCGCTCAATCACGGCCTTTAAATCTTGAATCCCTTGAGCATGACTTCCCACCGTGGTTGCAATCGGAACCCTGAGCTCCAGACTCAGTTTTGCCAAATCAATAACATTCCCGCTTTTTAAAACCATATCCCACATATTAAGCACAAGCACACATGGAATTCCGGTTTCAAAAAGCTGAGTTGCAAAAAACAAATTCCTTTCGAGATTAGAGGCGTCGACAATCACCACGAGCAGCTCGGGTACAGTTGCCCCGTGTTGAATGCCAGCAATCACATCGTGCACCACTTCTTCATCCGGAGAGCGCGTCAAAAGGCTGTAAGCACCCGGAAGATCTAAAACCGATACAGTTTCTCTGCTTTCAGGCAGCGTTAAAATGCCTTCTTTTTTATCTACCGTTACCCCAGGATAATTAGCTGTTTTCTGGCGAAGTCCGGTCAGGGCATTAAAAAGTGTGGTTTTCCCAGAATTAGGATTACCAACTAGCGCAATGGTTTTCATTTTGATTGCAGCTGCCTGTGATGCTGTCATATTATTTTTTTCTTTCAGAATCTAATAAATTCAGATTTCGCTTGGACACCGTAATTTGAGCGGCATCCTTTTTTCGGATCGCCAAATGATAGCCTCGAACCCTGATTTCCATCGGGTCTCCAAGCGGTGCATAGCGCTCCACTAAAACTGAGGTCCCTCGAACAAGCCCGAGCTCTTTTAAACGTCCTTGAAGATCGCCGCCTCCTGAGTAATCTTCGATCACGGCTTCTTCTCCGATTTTTAACTGATCTAGCGTAAGATCCATTTTTTTGCACCTTTCAAAAACTATGATTTGCAATTTTGACAATATCCAAAAAGCCGGTGATCATGAAACACAAGCTGGAACTGATGTTCACCGGAAAGTCGCTCCTGAAGCGCTTCTAATTCTTCACTTTGAAATTCAATAATCTTTTTGCAAGCCAGACAAACCATGTGATCGTGGTGACCACGCTTGTCCGTCTTCTCATAAAAATCACGCTTTCCTTCACCTGCCGATTTTTGGATCACTCCAGCTTCTAAAAGTAGCGGCAAATTCCGATAGACCGTGGCTCGAGCCACGCGCGCCCCGCGTTTCTTAAATCGATCATAGAGACTGTCTGCATCAAAATGGTGGGACATTTTTTGAATTTCATCATAGATACATTCACGTTCGTAAGTGTACTTCAGTCCTTTACGATCAAGTAATTCCTTGAATGCCTCCACAGGATCTTTTTCTTTGATCATTTTTCCTCCTCCCCGTCAGCCGTATCTGCTCAAATCATTCTTGATAGGATTAAATCTCAGTTGAGACATGATTCTATTGAGATTTAGTCTCATGTCAAGCTTATCATCATCACTGCGGGGTTTCTAGGGCAGAAAACTAGCGAGATAGATCAAGTGGCTTGAGGTAAATCTAAGGCTGAACTAGCTGACTTTGCGCAGAAGGGCTCGATAGCTTAAGGAGTCACGCGTTCCGTCTTGATAGGCTATTACCAAACCCGTTTCCTTGAATTCAACGGAAGCTAGAGATCCCGAAAGTCGATAGACACCGCCGCTTTCGCGATGATAAATAATAATTTCATCTTCATACCGCGTGCGCCCTCGAATCCCATAAACCACCCATTCCCCATTGGGCGATATATCACGAACGGGTGAAAATGATGACTGCTGTGTTTGAACGGAAACAGGAAGCTCCTTGATTTCATTTGTCCAAGTGTCTTTGATCACTAAAACCGTAATCGAACTAGAACTATTTTGAGATACAATATTTTCCGCAAATTGGAACTGGGAATTAGACGGCGCCTGAATCCAGTCCACAGCCGGGAATTCTAAAATAATTCCTGCTCGAACCGTTGTGATCCCAGCTATTTCGAATGTAGTTTGCGAACGATTGTAATCAATGGTCAGCAAGTCACCGTTCTCTTTCACAAGTCTCTCAAGCCTTCCAAGCGAATCAAAAAACCCTTTGGCTTGTCCCGGCATAGGAAGTCCGGACTGCAAGCGCTCCTGGATGATTACCTCCAAGGTTGTTTTTAAAGCCTCCGCATTCTCTCCTAATACTTTTTGAATGCGCCCCCTGAGTTGGTCCATTTGCTTTTTGAAATAAGCCAAATTCACATAAGTAACCGCATCAGAGGAAACCTGATCCACCTGCCTTCGAAGATTATCTTCCATCCGTTTTTGAGCTTCACTCACATAACGGTTTATTTCTCGTTCAAGCATGGGGAAAAATAAACCGCCAGAATTTAAACTCAGAATTTTTAGCCGGTAAATCTCCATGTAACTGGCATTCAACTGTTCACTCAAAAGATCAATCCGTGACTGTATGGAGGCTAGAAGATACGCCGTTTTAAGCGAGTCGAGCGTTTCAAAAAATGTCCGCTGCTGCCCCCCATTTTTACTTAAGTAAGAAATATGATTGTCATAATCAACGTCCAGCGTGTCCCCATTCATCGCTATCTGCTGAATAAGCCTTCCTTGTTGATCAAAGAACCCCTTAAATCCAAAAGCCATGGGAATTCCCTCTTGGAGAAGTTTTCCTTTTTGCTCCTCACATTTTGCAAGCTTATTTTCATCTCCCGGCCAAAACGCTCTGACACGGAAAATTAATGATTCAAAAAAACCTGCAAATTCTTGAGCGTCTTTAAAAATTATTTTACCCGCTGCTAGATCAACGAATGATTGATCTACTTTGTTTCTACTTTCGTACCTCCATGATTCTAAACTTTGCTTCAATCGAGCAGAGGCGCCTGGAATGCCGGAAAATTGCCGGTTCGCATTTTCTAATTTCTGTTCAGCCTCTGAAAGTTGTTCAGTCGATAAACTGAGAAGCTGATTTTCAAACCACGCAGCAATACCCTCAAGATCCGAAATCCTGTTTAAATAAGCCACCCCGTCTCTTGTCTCAATGTGATAATAGCGTTTCCCCTCCTGAGATGCTCCGGTATTAGAACTAAATGTGCCCAAAACATAGCCGTACAAAGATCGATAGACCTCAGATCCCACTCTGAAATAATTCGTTCCTCCATCCAAATATCCAAGACTCAGATTCCACTGCGTTAAGGTACGATCTTTTCGCGTATCCCATAAGAAACTCGGGCTGCTCGCAGTTTCATCGGAAGATGGAACATGGAAGAGAGAACCAAACACCGGAGCGCCGCCAACGCCCAGCCATAAGTCATCCTTAAGGAGCGTTTGCAATTCTTGGGTCGTGCGCTTTGAAAGAGGCAGATCAAAATCCTGAAGCTGTACATCCAGCTCCCCCCACTGAAGATATTGATAATGCTTCCCTGCATCGTTCTCATGAGTAATATCGATGATTTGTCCATCTTGCATGCTGATCATGACAAATGTCTTAGAACTTCTCACGATCTGCTCAATAACGATAAGAGGCTCATCATAGGCGAGAACGCCTTGTAGATCTGTCATACTCTTAAAATAATAGATCCAGCTTTTTTTGCCTTGAGTCACTGTCAATTGAGCGTTGTTATAATTGATCACAGCCGACTCTTGAGGATTACCTCGCACTTGGACTTCAACAACACGATATCTCTGAGAAGCAGGATTTAACTCCAGTTTGTACCTCATCTGAGTCTCATCAAATCCGCGAGTCTTAAGATTAATTTCTTTCAGCACTGAATTTTCAATCACCATATCCAGGTAAGCATTCATTTCTGCTGGCGGCCAGGCACCATCCCCATTTTCTGCTTTGAGAAAAGAGGAATTTAAGAAAGGTGTAATCGTAATATCCGTACTTGTTAAACCTTCGATCATAAAAGGCAGAGAAGATGACGGCACCAGTCTTCTAAGCTCCATTTGCCCAGAAATATCTGTGTGAACCTCATAAAATCTCTGTCCGCCCGTCAGAGAGATTTCAACCACGGGGTAAGGATTTTGAGGAAAAAACAAAGCTTCAGCTTTTGCTGGAACCTTATCGTTCTTTTGACGAACCATAAAACCCATGATTGAATTTCGTGACATGGCAAGCAACTCGGAATCCACTTCAACTGAAATATCACTATCACTTACCTTAATTGGATTTTTCTGGTTAGGATTAATAAGTAAGTAGGTTTTAAACAATGTTGCAAGCTCTTGCTCTGAGCGTGCATTAATTTGTGCGAAAAATTCAGGGTTAAGCAAATTCCGAGTCATAGGCGAAACAAGGTAAAACATTTCACCTGCTTCCGAGTAATACTCAATCGAAGGCAAGGAATTACGCGCATCCTTGATTAATCTTAAAAAGAGATTTGGATTGCCTTGATATTTGAGTTTCATTCCCGACGAAGTCCACTCTGCAAGAATACGCGTGTCTTTCGATTTGGGCACTTGATAGGTTTGCCCAATTTCCTCGGCCGAGACAAGGACATTGCCATTTTGAATGGATTGAATCGTTCTAGGGTACATGCAGGCATCGGATCGATTACCGCTGCAGGATGATATACCAGAGACCTGCAAAACATCAGAGGCACCCAATCGATTAAAATCGACGACGAAGACCGAACTTTCACCTTCTTGTTTGATAAGATACTCCATCTGCGGAGAAAAAGTTGTCCGGTTTTTTTCAAAATTAAAGCGAAAGAGAGGATAGCCATCCACAGTAATCCACTTGTCAGCATTAGGAGATAAACGCCGCCCTAAAAACTCTACTTCATAAGAATGACTTTTCTCGTAAACAGTAAATGCCGCATTTGAAAATGAAACTTGCCAGGTTTTAATCAGTTCTTCGTTGTCTGCAAGCAGCTGAATGACCGAGCTCGTTTCTGTAATATTGTCAAACGCATCTTTTACTCTGGCAAAAACGCGCCGCTCGCCCTTCAAATCCGGAAGCGTCCATTTTCTAGAAGTTTGGAAATTCTCCCAATCGGACCAAAGAATACCGTCATCGCTGAACTGCATTTGATAAACTCCGGAGTAATCATCACTCGCTTTTAAATTGAGAGTCACCTCGCGTGAAGTTGTCGACACTGCATCATTATTAATTTGAATCGTAGCAGTGGGTGCTACGGCATCGCGATAATAGACTTTTCGAAGTGTGGTATAAGACTTCCCTTCGGCATCGTACACCGTCAATCGAAGTTGCGAATAGGCAAGATAAGCCAGAGGAATATTGTAATCTAAGGTATTCAGATACATGAGAACCATGGCATCGTCCGATCCAGGTTCAAGTTTGGGAACAAGATCTTCTTTAAGCGTCATCCAGCGAGTGGGCGGCTGGAAATAAATCTCTCCCCGAATACTTCTTGCTTGAATCGGATCAGGATCACTTTCAAGGGCAAAGCCCCATTCCAGCTTGTAACGAAGACCTTTCACTCGAAGCGGAATATAATTGTCTCCCATCGCAATTTCCTGATCTTCGGAATACAAAATATTTCCGCGCGCGGTAGCCGAAATCTCAGGATCCAAAGCCCGGTAAGCATCCACAATGCCTTCACCGTAATAAACTCCGCCATTTAAGGGTGTTGCACTATGCAAAATTCTTTGCCGAACTTCATCGCTGAAAAGTTTTTCTCCAAATCGGGAATAAATCAGAGCAGCAACACCCGAGACATGAGGCGCTGCCATGGAAGTCCCGCGAAACGATGCGTACTTCCCTCCGGGAATTGTGGATCGAATCCCCACGCCTGGCGCTGCAATATCGGTAAGCGGTCCAAAATTCGAAAAATTCGCCGAGTGATCATCCTCACCCACAGCAGTTACAGAAATGGAGCCCTCTGTGTTAGCAGGCGAATAGGAGGCGCTATTTAAGCGATCATTTCCAGCCGCAACAATCACCGCAGAGCCGTGAGTATAGGCAAAGTTAACCGCATCGTTCATTAACCGGTATCCGTAGCCGCCTTTATCCTGAGGCCCGCCCAAGGACATATTAATCACCTGAGCACCTTGATTCACTGCGTAATAAACTGCTTTAAGAATCCATGACGTACTTGTAGCACCCGTGCTCCCAAAAACATTAAGGTTCATCAGCGTTGCCCACGGAGCAACACCGATCGCACTTTGAGCACCAGATCCTCTTGCTGCAATGGTTCCGGCCACATGCGTTCCATGCCGCACCTTATCCGAGGCATCAAGAGAATTACGAGTAAAATCCCATCCCATAATGTCATCGATGTAGCCGTCCCCATCATCATCCTGTCCATTTTGGAAAAGAGATAATTCCTCTTTGCTTAGTTGTCCATCCTTCACACCTGAAGTCCAAACCGTTTTTCCTGAGCCATCAACTGTTTTGATGAGCCCGTCCAAATCACTGACCGTAACTCTCACATCACCGTTAAAATCAGCATCGAGCCAATCGATTTTGCCATTCCCATTTCGATCACCCACCATCCAAGAAATTTCCTGAGCATTGACCCAAACGTTGTCAAATAAGTCCGGATGATTAAAGTCAATGCCGGTATCAATCACGGCAACCGTAACACCCTCTCCGGGTTTTGTTTCATCCGGATCCCAAATTCCATTTTGATTGATATCAAATAGTCGCCATGCCTCTTGAACATGAATTTTTTCAAGCCCCCAATAATCAGATAAATTCCGGTTCGCAAGCAGATCAGGAGAAAGATCCAGTGCTCCGGCTTGGATCGTTTCATCCATGGCAGCATATTCAACCCAGTCACTTAATCCTTTGCTATTAAAAAGTTCAAGAGCCCGGTCCATTCCGCCTAGAGCCTCATCAAAATTCAGGACATAAATTTGATCCATCTGCTTTTGAGCAGACACCTGTTCCGCGGAATGATTGTTCACAGAAGTATTTCCAAACAGTTTTTCAATGGCCCAAACTCCTGTCTTCATAAAAAGCTCTGAAAGTGGCAAAGAAAGAGATGCTAGTTTTTCAATGCTTCCAACAAAGGCCGAATGTGCCTGATCTAAAATATTTTTTGAATGGTTGAAAAGGCGCTGAAAACCTTCGAGAAAAGTCGAT
>CAZOOM010000006.1:31981-45267 GCA_964581425.1 uncultured bacterium
CTTTAAATTTGACTAGAAGCTGATTTTGAACATGACCTTGATCTGATTGAGCTGGTTCGCTCGCTGGTACTGCAGACTCGCTATCTGGAACTTGCGTAGAAGTTTCGCTTTCAGAACGAGTGTCCGTCGACGTTGAAGTTGCAGTCGCAGAATCAGAAGCGTGAGAATCTTGAGCCCCTGAGTCATTAGATTTTATTCCGGGATCATTTCCTGCCGAATTTTCTTTAAGAAGTCCCTCAGCATTAATCGCACACGATGGAAAATATTCCGATTCCACATTGGCGCCACTCAAATAATGAACTTCTTTTCCATCTGTCAGTTGCACGGTTACCAAATACGCCGCTAAAAACCCTTTGGGCAAAACCGCACCGGATTTGAGGTCTTCCTGACGCAAGCGAGTTAAACCGACAATCTTCGGACCAAGATTTTCATAATCTTTTTCGGCAAGGGCCAAGGCTCGGACTTCTGCTTTAGATTTCGGAAATGAATCTAGATAGAGAGACGCATTTTGAGAAGAAATAGTTTGAATTTTATTATCACCATTTTTCCCCGAATAATACTGCAGCGAAGGACCTGACTTCCCAAGCTGTACTTCGATGACTTCGTTTATTTGAAAATCAGAGTATAAAATTCCGAGATCAGCAATATCGCTTACAGCATCAAATTTCCGAATTTTTTGAATATGAATAAGGTCTTGATCCAATCCAGGAAATTGCTGCGAAACAAGTTCAATGACTTTGCTTTGTGTATCCGATGAGGATTTCTCTAATACCTGATTTTGACTCAACCAGTTTTCTGTAGAAGTTTCTAAAGTCGGAACGGTTTTTAAGCTGCTTTCTTGCGCCGCTGGAATTTCTCGGGTTTCCGCAGTTGATCCTGATTGTGATAATTCGTAGGGAGAAACCGCCCAAAGAAGATTAGCTTGGATCTCAAGGCAGAGAAAACAAATCGTGGTGATGATTGCAAAAAATCGTTTCAATTCTCAATCCTCCTTTTATTGAAAAATCGTACTTCAAATAGCTTTAATCAAGTATTCAGTCCTAATTATGTAATTACAAGGATACTTATTAAAATGCTTTAAAATGATACTCTGTGTTCTATGGAGCAATACGTCTTAAGCGGGATCAGGCGTCTAAGGCAGAATTCAAACTAAAATGATTTTCCATCACGGACAATTTCCCCAGCGGTCCAATACATGAAACAATGAGTTTTAGAGGAAGTTTCCGAGCTTTTTATATAATAGCGCCTTCAATGAAAATCTTGAAATGAAAGTAGAACAGGTTTGCAAGGTTTCAGCCGATAATAATCAGACTATTGTAGAGGTATTCATGGCTCTCTGGGATGAAACAAAAAACCAAATACAAGATTTGATTCAATTTGTTGAAAAATTCTTGCAGGAAAATACAGATTCCTACACGGAAAGCTTCTGCCTCTCACTCCACGCCTCTCTATTAGACATTCAAAATCGTTACCATCATTTGGGTTTACTCGCCTCCATTACTGACAACATTCATAATGGACTCTCTTTTGATGAGATCATGGAATTTATCTATAATTCTTTTGATGCCATCATTCCCTACGACCGGATCGGTGTCGCTTTAATTGATTGGCAACAGCAAACCATCACCGCCCGCTGGAGCCGCATTCGTTCTGGTGGTATCAAGATGGGAAATGGGCATTCCTGTGTTTTTGCACAGACCAGTCTTGCGGAAATGGCACGCCATCCCTCGCCGCAACCTCGGATTTTAAATGATCTAGAAGACTACATACAGCAGCATCCCCATTCAAACTGCACGAAAATGCTCCTGACTGAAGGGATCCGTTCCAGCCTGACTTGTCCCATTTTAATCAATCATAAAACCATAGGGTTTCTTTTTTTCTCCAGTTTTCAGCGTCATACATATCAAAATGCTCATATTGATATTTATTTGGCAATCGCAGATCGCGTTGCGATTGCTTTCAATAATTCATTCCTGACTGAAAAATTGATTTCACTGAATCAAGTCAAAGATGATTTTGTCAGCATGGTTTCACACGAACTGCGAACCCCTTTAGCGATTATCAAAGAAGGGACTGCTCAAATCCTGGATCGGATCCTCGGTGATATTTCAGCCGGACAAGAGCGCACTCTGCACAGCATTCTCAGAAACATTAACCGATTGGGGCGCATTATTAATGATCTTCTGGATGTCTCAAAGATGGAAGCGGGCAAACTTGAACTTTTGGAAGAGCCATTTGACATCATTGAACTCAGCAGCTCGATTTGCGCCAATTTGAAAGTGATGGCCGCCTCCAAAGGTCTGGAACTCGTGGAAATGTACGAATCCCCTTCCCAAGTCATTAACGCTGACCGTGACCGTCTCACCCAGGTCTTCATGAACCTGATCCAAAATGCCATTCAGTACACTGAAAAAGGAAAAATCGAAATCAAAATATCCTACACGCAGGATTCCACTCATTGGTCAGTACGTGATACCGGACAAGGGATCTCTGAAAATGACATGGCTAAACTCTTTAATAAATTTGAACAGTTTGGCGGGAGTTCAAAATATCATACCAAGGGTACGGGTTTGGGTCTTTCTATTGCCAAAAATATTGTTGAGCTCCATGGCGGAAAGATTTATGCGGAAAGCAAACTGGGTGAAGGAACCTGTTTCAGTGTCTGGATTCCACATCGTTCCTTACGTCTTCTCATGGAAGAAAAACTGGCATTTTACTTTAGTAAGACTCCGGACAGCGCACGAGGGCCTCTTTTCCTGGCTCATTTCAGTATGCTCCAACCGGAAAAAGTTATCAAAACGCTGGGCCGCCAATATAAGCAATCCTTGATGAGAGACCTGCGGGAAATCCTAAATCAAACACTGCGAGGTGAAAGCGATATCGTTCTAGGCAACAACCGAAATCTCGTTGTCGCGCTTACTGAACAAGACAAGACCACTTCCCTAGGCGTGCTGAGTCGAATCCAGAGTCTCATTGATCAGCACCTTAAAAATAAACAGCTTTTTGATCTCGTGCATTTTGAATTGCATCATTTTTGGAAAGAAACAGGGCAGCGCTCCGATATCGCAACACTTTTCACAATGAATCAATCGTCTCTTTAACGTTTTCAACCATAAGGCTGCTATTCTTTGAAAAAAACTCTCATGGTCGTTGATGACGAAATCGAAATTTTAGAACTTTTAACTGTCCGTTTAAACGCATCCGGTTATTTGGTAAAAACCTACGCCGATCCTACAGAGGCGCTTGAGTCTCTAAAAACATCCAAACCTGATCTTATCGTTCTTGACATGATGATGCCTAAAATTGACGGCATTGAGTTTCTCAAATCATTGAAACTCAATGCAGAAACATCCGAGATACCGGTTTTGATGCTAACTGCCAAAGCTCAGACTCACTTTATGTTTGAGGCTCAAAAGCTGGGGGCCAAAGATTACATTTTAAAACCCTTTGAAGCAATAGAATTGCTCGAAGCTATTAAAAAACTCCTTTAAGCAACCCAACCTGTTCCTTAACTTTTAAAAGGAGGATATTCCATTGGAGCATAGCAAAAAATCAAAAATCTTGGTGATTGACGATGATCAAGATATGGTAAATCTCATTGAATCTCGGTTGCTTTCCGAGGGATTTGATGTAAAAACAGCCACGGATGGCGAGGAAGGCCTCCTCTTGCTGGAAAGTTATTCCCCAAACGTTTTGGTCCTAGACATAAAAATGCCAAAAATGGACGGCTATACGCTCGTCCGAAAAATGCACCGGAATGAAAATTTGGTCAAAATTCCTGTCATCATCATGACAGGCTACGACGCCATGGCAGATATTTTCAAAATGGAAGGTATTTGTGATTATCTTGTCAAACCTTTTTCCCCTGAGGATTTGATCAAAAGAATCCGGATTTACTTGTCCAATGCCAATAAGTGATGGCTACCTTGAGCCCATCGGCTATGAGCCCCCTTCGCTTATGAATGGATCCGTACAACGTTGGCTTATTTTTCTTTTAGCAAGCAGTATCATTATTCTCACTACTCTTGCATTTCAATTGACTCAGACCTTTTATAAGGATTTCATCCGCGGTCGTCTGCTTTTAGAAAAAAACAGGTACGATGAGGCTCTTCCTTATTACAAGAAGGCATACGAAAAACGTCCAGGACATCCTGAAGTTTGTGAAGGTCTGCTTCTCCTTTATGAAAAACTCGGCCAGATTGACCCAGCAATAGTTCTTCTGAAACAAATGACAGCTAAATCCCCGTTCGATTTCGCCCTTCAGGAACGGCTTGCAGATACCTATTACCGGGGAAAAAAGTTTGCAGAAACCGAAACGATCTACCGAAAAATCCTTACTCAGGAAAAAAACCCTGTTCTTTTGGAGAAACTGGCCCGAGTCCTGGTCTGGCAAAAGAAATACCAGGAGGCCCTCCCTCTTCTCCGCGAGTTGATGCTCACACACCCGCAAGACGGAACACTCGTCGAATTTGCTGCTGATGTAACGGCTTGGGCCAAAGATCCTGAGCAGGCTGCTGCTTTATATGCTAAGGCGATCCAGTTTTTTCCCGAACGCCCTGAACTCCTCATCAAAAGGGCCGATCAATTAAGGTACGCAGGCCATAACGAGGAGGCTCTTAAAATTTATGAACAGTATGCCCCACAAAACATAAAATGAACTTTTTCATGCGGCACTGGCTGCCTCTTTGGGTTCTCTTATTATGCTTTACATCCACTCCTGCGACAGCCTCAGAACTCAGCTCTAAGGATGAGGTTCTGTTCTCAAAAGCCCAGGCCCTTAACAATCTTAAGCGTTTTGAGGAATCACGTCAGGATTTAGAATCCCTTTATCATCAGTATCCGGATGAGCGAAAAATCGCAATCGAGTACGCTAAGGCCCTCGGTTATACCCGGCAACCGGACCTTGCCCTTCAGATTTTAAATAAACTGGATTCAGGCAGTTTCCACAATCCTGAAATTTTTGAAATTCGCTTAGCCATTCTGGAATCTCACCAGCGATTTGATGAAGCTCTGCAAGTTTGCGCCAAAGCCCTGGCAGAAGATCCGGACTCCTCCTATCTTACTGAAAAAATGGCCCAGCTTCAGGATTGGACTGGTCATTACGAACAGGCGATTTCTCTTTACGAAAAACTCTCACTCAAAGAACCTCAGGAAAAACACTGGCAGCTCAATCTTGCTGATGTTCATTTTGCAGCAGGCCACTACGAAAAAGCTATATCGCTTTATGAATCCATGGATCTGAGAAATCCAATGGATTTTGAACGCCTCCGCCATCTTGGATATGCCTATCACCAGCTTTCAAAAACAAACCAATCGATTCAGATTTTTAAGGAGATCCTTGAGGCACATCCCGACCATTTCCAGGTAGCGCTGGATCTTTGTTATTTTTTAAACCAAACCCATCAGAACGAAGAGGCTAATCAACTTCTTGATAAACTGCTGCGTTTTGCGGAGAAATCCGAAGAGCATCAGCTTCAGCTGGCAATCATGTTGGCATCCTATGGGCGTTACGAAAATGCCAACGCGTTGCTGCGTAAGATACTAACTAAAAATCCTAATCATACCGAAGCTTTGCTTTGGCTGGCGCGGCTCGGAAGCTGGCAAAAAAAATATCCGGATGCTCTGGCTGCTTACGACCGACTTATCGCCCTTGATTCCGCAGCCCCGATACCTCGAAAGGAAAAAGCCCGCGTGCTGGGCTGGACGCGCCATTACCGGTCCGCTTTAACCGAATATCAAAAACTCTACCGCGATACTCATGACCAGGCAATCTTCTGGGAATGGAAATCTAAAAAGGCTTTTTATGAGGATCATCCTCTCTCCGCTCTGCATCATTACGGCCAGTGGCTCGCCTTAGAACCTGATGATCTTGAAGCACTCTTTGATCTTTCCCAAGTCGAGGCGCAGCTCAAACAGTGGAACCACGCACGCCAGCATCTTGAAAAAATCCTACAAAAAGCTCCGATGCACGAACGCGCCCTGGCCTCGCTTCGCACCCTCGATATCAAATCAAAAAAAACTGTGTTAGTTTCCAGCTATGAATTTCGAGAGGGAGACAGCGGTCAGAGGTCCGTGGATTACCGGATCCATGGCAATCTGGAATCTTTCACCCTGCCCGTCCGTGAAAATCTTGATCTCCAATTGACCCAGGCCTTGCGTTTTCATGACACTGCTTGGAAAGCTTTTATCCGGAATCAATCCGGAGTACAAATGGAGTTTCGTCCAGCTCCGTTCTTCAAAGCCTCCGGTGGGTATGCTTATGAAGTCATGGGGGGACATTTGCCGGATGGTCAATATTTTTTTGAGAAACTGGACTGGAATCCTTTGGATGTTTTACGCCTTCAAGCCACGCATCATCGAGAAGCCGTGCTGGATAATCCCGATGTGATCCGCAGAGCTATTCGAACAGACGATTTTGATGGCCGAGTTTTTCTCTCTCCCACGCGTCGGCTCACCGCTGACGCTGGATACCGCTACTCACACCGCACCGACTCAAACGAGCGCCGCGAATGGTCTCAAGGAATCAAGTACGCTCTCACGATGGAGCCCAAACGCTTGAGTGTCAGCTATCGCTACGAAACTTACGGATTTGATGATGCAACAGATCTTTATTTTTCTCCCGACAGTTTTCATACCCAAATTGTCGCACTGGAATTCAGGCACTATCTCAATAAGGAGGAACTTTTCTGGGGATCAAAGGACACTTACTATGAGCTGAAGTACGCAGTCAATTTTGATTCCGGAATTCATGAAGGCCATCGCTTATCCATTGCATTTTATAAGGACTGGACCGATTTTTTTACAACTTCAGTGGGCTGGTCTTGCACGTTATATGACGACCCGCGCATTTATCGGGAGAGTAATTTAGATGTCCGCGCAAACATCGCTTTTTAAACCTCCGACACCTCCGAATCCTGTTCTCAAAACCACACTTTCCATTCTGTCGGTGGGCGTCTTGATTGCAACCTTCAATTACTTTCTTTCCCGGTCTCTTTTCCTCCTTTTTGTCCATTATACCCTCATTGAAAAAGTCCTTGCTTTGCTTTTCTTTTCGGCAGAAATTTTTGTGATGATTCAGACGATCGGTTTTTTTTCGACGCTGCTTCGCGTTCATCGAAGCGCCCCTCTTCCAATGCCGCCGGATTGGGTGTCACCAGCTGACGCTCCAGGCGTAGCCATTCTCATTCCGGCCCGGCACGAGCCCAAGGAGGTCCTTGAAAATACGGTCATCAGCTGCTACAACCTGGATTATCCTAACAAAGCCATCTATATTCTGGATGATTCGTCTGAAACCCAATTTAAAGAAGAGGCGGCAGTCATCGGGCGGGAATACGAGGCTTTGGTTTTCAAAAGGGATGAGCGCAGGGGGGCCAAAGCTGGGATTCTTAATGATATTCTGCGTACGCTGCACCAAAAATACATTGTAATTTTTGATTGTGATCAAAATCCGATGCCTCATTTTTTAACACGCACCATCCCGGTGATGGAAGAAGATGATCGGTTGGCATTTGTACAAACTCCACAGTTTTACACAAACGGTCGCACCAATCGCATTGCCTACACCGCAAACGTGCAGCAAGCTGTCTTTTATGAATATATATGTGAAGGAAAAACACGTAATGATTCCATGATCTGCTGCGGCACCAATGTCGTCATACGGCGGGAGGCCCTGCTCGAAATCGGAGGTTTCGATGAATCCTCAGTGACAGAGGATTTTGCAACATCATTCCGGCTGCAGCTCAAGGGCTGGAAAACCCGGTATTTTCCGCACGTGGCCGCCTTCGGCATGGGTCCAGAAGATCTTGGAAATTACTTTAAGCAACAGTTCCGGTGGGCGCGTGGAAATGTCGGGATGCTGCCCCGACTCTTTATCACGTTTTTAAAATCACCCCGGGCACTTGCTCCCCACCAGTGGTTTGAGTATTTTATTACTAGCAGTTACTTTCTTATCGGAATTTGCTACGGGTTTCTGACCTTCTGCCCCATGACCTATATCTTTTTCAACGTCCCTTCCTTCTTCATGAACGCCACGCTTTATGCCGGAACCTTCGCTCCCTACCTTATCCTTTCTATTGGTGTTTTTTATTCAAGTATGATGAGCCGAGGATATCATTGGAAGGACATTTTAAAGGCTCAGGCCATCAATTTTATTTCCATTCCCATTTACGGTCATGCCAGTCTTTTGGGCATTCTCGGGATTCGCGCTACATTCCATATCACCCAAAAGACCAAGGGAAAATGCATCCCTTATTTGTCTCTGTGGCCGATCCTTGCACTTTGGGTCCTGACCTTAGTCTCTCTCACATGGTCAGTCAACCGGATGATTTATGAAACTTTACCTTCCATCTGGCTCAATGTGTTCTGGTTGGTGTATCATTTCTCGTTACTCTCAAGCATTTTTTATTTCAATGAAATTGATTAATTTAAATTTCTATCTTATTTTAGGGATTCTTATCCTCCCGATGGGTTGTTCCCCATCGGCCGTCACACCTCTTTCGAAACATTCGGCCAACACTTTCCATCAAGCGACATGGAGTTATTTTAAAAATCACTTCATCAGCCCGGAGGGACGAGTGATGCGTCTCAAAGACGGTGACACGGTTTCCGAAGGACAGGCTTATGCCATGCTACGTGCCGTGTGGATGAAAGACAAAATTTATTTTGACCACGTCTACCGTTGGTCCGAGACGCATTTGTCCCGCCAAAGCAGGTTCGGAGATCCTCTGCTCGCTTGGCACTGGAAAGACGGGAACGTCACTGACCCGATGCCTGCCTCCGATGCGGACCTGGATTACGCCTTCAGTCTTATGCTCGCCGAAAAACAGTGGCCTGGAAATCATCCCTCTGATTTAAAATCCTATGGCTCTCAAGCGCGTCAAGTTTTGGAGGCCATTCTAAAACTGGAAACATTCCACCTGCCAAGTGGGCGCCTTTACCTGTCGCCTTGGATTCTTGATCCGGTCTCGCTCACCCAGTTTCCCCAAAATCCATCTTACTATTCTCCTGCCTATTTCAGGATGTTTCAAAAATGGACCGGGGATTCCCGCTGGTCTGAACTGGTAGACACCACCTATGTGCTTCTCTCCGAATTTCAAGCTAGTGGAAAATTCGGTCACCCAAACGGACTCGTACCCGACTGGTGTCAAATTGACCTTGAAGGAAAAATCAGCGCATTTCCTGGAAAAAGTTATCAGTTTGGCTGGGACGCCGTGCGCATGCCTTTTCGTATCGCTTGGGACGTGGCGTGGTTTCACTCACCTGAGGCCCTTTTCTTTCTCAACTCCGGTCCCAAACGTTTTCTTGAAAATGAGTGGAAAGAAAAACAGAAACTGGCCGCGGGTTACGATCTTACTGGGGTTCCGACCCATACTTATGAGCAAGCACTCTTTTATGCTGCCTATTCTGCCATACTGACCGTTACAGGTTCCTTTGATCACAGCGCCGTGCTTGAAAAAACTCGCTCATTTCTAATTGAAGATGAAGCGGGCCTCTATTACTCGGATCCTGATGATTATTTCACCAACAGTTTAGCATGGCTCTCCGAAGTGATAGATTCACCGCCTGAGGCCCTTTTAAAAAAATAAATCTATCTTTTTTTTCTTCTTGCACATCTCATTTGATATACTTTTTGGCATGGACGATGCCGACACGAACCCTACAATAAAGAAAGAAAGAAGAGATTAGAAGTCACTTAACCGAATGTCTGCGCGTTGAGGAACTTGCTATTCCTATTTATGCCCGGCATCTTGGTCAAACCCTTTTTCTCTCTAATTTTTCTCCTGAGGATCAAAAAAGACTTACTAATATTTTGACCCGTCTTGTCTCCGACTCCCAGCGTCATAAAAAAATTTTTGAAAAAATGATCGCCGACTTCGCGTCAATAGCCTGATGTTTTCCTCCCACGATTATCAAAAATACTTTGAAGAAATTGCTATTATTGAACGCAAGATGGTATACAAATTAAAACCCCTGCTTTCAGCTCCCCTTACACCCGAAAACCAAAAAATCTTGCAGGACGTTTGGGATGACGAAATTCGCCACTATGCCTATGCTCGGTCCATCCTGATGGAAATTTTGAAACTCCCTAAGGACGAAAGGCGTCAATTCCATCGGGAATTATTTCTAGGAGAAGTAGAGCTGAAGGAAATCCCTGGAGGACAATCGTATTTTCCAAAATTGATTGATTTTTCAGAGTCCGGTGCTGGATTAGAATTTGACAGTGACGTACCGGAAGATGGAACTTTTGAGATCATCATCCGTTTTTATCATGACAAGCCTCCGGTCACTCAACTAGGGCGGATCGTCTGGAAGCGCAAAATCACGCCTGGTCTCGGGGTCTCTTATTTGGCAGGTTTTTCTTTTAAAAAAAATCCCCCAAGCATCCCATCACCTCTCATCGATCCGGTCTAGTGCTGTTTCAAGCCTCAAATGACGCGTTGTCGTTTGAGGCAAGCACAGTACCGCGAACCCAACAAAATAGGACGGACGCGGTATTAGGGTAAATCCAAAACCTCTGGGTGTGTTTTTCTGAAACTTCTTAAACTATTCCAGGTAAAATACAAAATGTTTTTTCCATGCTATGTGCTGCATCTTTTAAACTCTGAATGATCCAAGCTACCTATTCGAAAGTTCAGAAAAAAATCCACACCCATTTTTCGTGAGTAAGCATTTAGCCATCTCAAATTTTCAAAGGGGACAGACATTTACTGCTTGTCCCCTTTGGGGGATTTTCTTCTGCTAAAGCCTTATCTTCGTGATAAGCTTTTTCGAGCTGAATAAACTTCGGGTTTTATTGAGGAGTGGTCTCCGAAGCGGTTTCAACTGGCACCTCGACTTCGGTATTAGCACTCTCACTCTTAACCCCTTGAGCCACAGGAGGTTTTCCTCGTGGAATCTCGACTTCTTTGACCAAAGTCAGATCCTTATCATATTTGATAAGACGCGGCCCCTGTTTAAGAACAATGCCGCCATCCGAAGTGGCAATCATGGAATCTTTTTGCATCATGCCCATTCCGTGCTGACCTTTTCCTGGACCTCCACCCATCATCATGCCTTGACCCTGCTGCCCCTGGCCCTGAGGCATATCCATTTCCATTCCCTGCATTTCTTCAGCAAAGACTGCGCTCGCCAACGATAGTCCGAGTCCTACAGCCAGCACAAAAACCCACATCAATTTTCTCATAGTTTCTCCTTTGGATTTGAACTGCATTGCAAAGCATGAATCCTAAAAATCCGCACAAATATTATCAACGACCAAAACAGTTTTTTATTAATAAGAAAGGTGGTGGCAAGAACTGGAATTAAGCATTTGTCCCTGATTTCAAAATCAGTTTTGTTGTTTTCTATAAAAGGATATAAAGTCAACGGGAGAAAAGACTAAAATTCCCTGACGGTCCTGAGCGGGATAATGCTTCAAATTTCCCGTCACAAGACACGCTGCTTTTCCTGCAATAGCGGCTTCCAGAAAAGGTTCGTC
This sequence comes from uncultured bacterium, assembly GCA_964581425.1. Taxonomy (GTDB): domain Bacteria; phylum Omnitrophota; class Omnitrophia; order Omnitrophales; family Aquincolibacteriaceae; genus CAZOOM01. Next base: position 43,458 of record CAZOOM010000006.1, read on the forward strand.
CCCTTGATCTGGCAAAGTTTTTTTAAGAGGCACTCCAGACACCTGATAGCCGCATGCCTTGATCTGCTCTAGCAAAACCCCAACATGATCTGATTTAAAATTAAACTTTGGCCGGTGTAAAACATTTTTGTATTCTGAAAGAGTCCGCGCATCATAACAAAGTTGAAGAACACCTGCAGGAATCATTCGAACAACTTCGGCTGGAGCATTGAAGGGCGAGAGAAGTCCTGACACCAGGACATTTGTGTCGAGAACTATTTTCATCGTGGACGCGTCTTACGTTCCGCCTGAACTTCATGATTAATCTCGTCAAGACTGAGACGGTCCTTCCCCTTTTCGATGGATCTCATTTGCATGGACTCAACGGCAGCCATCGCACGTGCGGATCGAATAGCAGAAAGAGATTCTTCGAGCGTTCCCTCGGAAGTAGCTGAAATAATAGCAATGGGTTTTCCGTTCGAAGTGATGACCATTTCCTTAAACTGAGCAAGACGCTTCCAAACCTGCGCCGATTTCCCCCTCAAATCTCTGACCGATACAAAACGCATGAGCACCTCCTTTTCTGTGCATTAATAGTATACACAAGTGTCACTCAAAACGCAACACACTTACATGGATAAAAATAGAGAGATATCCTGCTCTCTTCGATTGAGGTGAAAAATGATTTAAAAGGTTGGTGGAGGTGGGAGGATATTCACAACTCACATTCCTTCGATCTTATAAAACAGGCTCCGGTTCCGTTCTTTTATCTTTCAATAGAACAAGCATCCGTTGCGCAAGATCCGATCCTTCAAAAGCCTTGGGGAAATCTTTACGCGCCAGTTGAATATTCCGCCAGCTTTCAGAATAATTCTCTTTGATAAAGAAAGCGTAGCTTGCCAAAGCATAAACATCTGTTCCTATAGTATCATTTTTTTGTAAATGACTATCACGGATTGCTTCTGCGGTCACTTCGATAAGTTCATCAACGAGGGCCATTCCCTGTTTTTCATCTCTCGTTTCTTGCATTAATTCCGGCAAAACGATTCCATAATCTCGTAAAAACGTAACGTAATCCCATTCATAAATTAATTGTTCCGGCTTATAAAATGATCGGCCCATTCGGTACATCTTAACTGCCTGATCATATCTCTTCTGAGCTTTTAAGCTTGCGCCAAATCCCCAATAAACATTAAGGTCATGTCCCATCAGCAGCATGGCCTGGTTAAATCGTTTAATTGCGCTCTTAGAATCCCCTTTTTGTAAATATTGCCAACCATATCCTAAAGCTACCTGACCCGCTTTCATTTGTGAACCAAACTCCGCAGTCGTTTTCTGTAATATTTACTCATCTGCCATTCTCAGATTTTCATTCCTAGAGGCCAAAAAATTTTCATAAACAGAAGCGCCATAAAAAGGACTATCTCCTGAGGATGGATGGGAAGTCATTCCATATGTAAAATAGCTAGGCATCGCCCATAAAAAAACAAGAAAAGAAAAAAGGATTTTTATATAAGTATTCCGCATAGGCACTCTATTTTTTATTTAATTTTCAAATCACAAAAGCAATTTATTCCTTATTCATATTTTCTAAAATATATCCAGTCGTACTACGACAAAACACATCGGAAGATTTCAAATTTTTCTGGCGTTGCGAAAATTAAGTGCGGCCGCCGGAGTCGGCACTCCTCAAGCCGACCCGGCGCCGTACCAAAATATGAATTTGGGTAGAGGTGCCCCTCGCATAAAACGCTCGGGACAGCCTCCACCTTCGATCGATGTTCAAACTTTATTTTATAAGGATGGTGGAGGTGGAGCGTATATCACAATC
>CAZOOM010000007.1:0-42488 GCA_964581425.1 uncultured bacterium
TTCGAGGACCAAGCATGAAAATCGGGACCAAGATTTCAAACAAAAGAAGACCATAGCTTCCAGCAGTCAAAAGAAAACTCGGCAACTTACTTGCATACCAAGCTGCAGCGGTTGGAAGGGGTTGATTACTCAGCAGTTTTTCGATTGCATGACCCTGAATCCAAGATGCATCCATCCATCTCAATTTGATCAAACCAGAGAAAAAAAGTACTCGAAAAAGAAGCCAAAAAAGCATCCCTCGAATCCATTTAGAAGACACAAATCCTCGATAAGCTTCTTGTTTCCAACCTCCGATTTTCCACGGAGAATAAAAAGCAGCCAAAAAACCAGCCTCCAAAAGCAATTGGTCCCACTGAAACGAGAGAAAGTCATTGGTAACATTCACAAATGAGAGATAAAGCCCCCACAAAAAAAGAAACATAGCACCTGGAACCAATCCAATGAAAGCTAAGATCGAGGCCATGATTCCCAAAGCACCAGCGCTTAGAAGCACAACATCCGCGGAGGACAGCCAAAAAACAGATGGCAGTTTAAAAAAGATCGTCCAACCCTGCGACTTCCACAAATAAGAAAAGTACTCCCCCGCAGGAGAAATACCTTCACTGCCCACAAGCCCAAGCATTTGGGAATTCAGAGAAATAAATGCAACCAAATAAACCAGGGCCAAGGTTTTGGTAAATAAAATAGAAGTCAATTCAAAGCGAGAGTGTTCCAACTGAGGAGCAAACCATTGTGAGAGAAATCCCAAAGATTTCCGATGACAGGCAATGAATGCGTAAACTCGATCCGCAAGATATCTGCATTGAGGAACTTTGAGGTAAAGAGTCAAGAGACGGCTGCCTTGTTGAAGCTTAGCTCTCAATCTTAAAACCGCTTCTGCGCCTTGATACAATTTCCCATCGTGATCTGAATACCTCAATCCCTGCTCAGAATTTCCGTTTAGGCTGCACATGTCTTTAGCTAACTGAGAATTTGACGGAATGAAATCAACCCGTTCGCCGGCTAATAATTTCCAACGCTCCATACTTTTTGAACAAAAACTGCACTGAGAATCATAAAGAACGTAAGGTTTATTGACTTTAAGAAACTCAGAAGAGGTCGGATTTATCATCACAGAATTCTCTTGAATTGTTTTTCCAGATCCAGAAAACTCCATTTCAACATGCTCGGTCGCCCATGTGGACACGAAAATGGATTTTCACATTCAAATAATTGCTTTAATAAAGCCCGCATTTCTTCAAGTGAAAGCGCTTGATGCGCTTTGTAGGATTTCTTTTTACAGGCTATCATAGCAGCAACATCTTCTTCGAAATTCCCCAAAGTTGTTTCCATCTTACCTTCAATGCTCTGCTCAAGAAAATGCTTGAGCATCAAAGCCGGGCTTTCAGAACTCAAAAGACTGGGCACAGACCTCACGACAAAAGCCCGACCACCAAACTCATCGATTTCAAAGCCCATTGCTGTTAAAGAACTCATTTTTTCCTTCAGAATTTCGGATTCTTGAAGCGATGTCTCAAAAATTTCATCCATCAAGAGTTTCTGCACCATCGGTCGTTTCGACTGAATATTTTTCCTCAGCGCTTCGAAATGAATCCTCTCATGAGCAGCATGCTGATCAACTAAAATCAAACCCTCCTGGGACTCCGCCAAAATAAAGGTTTGATGAATTTGTCCCAATATCTTGGTCACCGGAGAGGGGTCTTCGGTTTGAAGATTGCGACTAAGGATTGGCTCTTGTGCCAGAAGCGGAGCTGTAAAGCTCGAACGCTTCACTTGAAAATCAAACGCTCCAGAATCACGAAGTATATCCATCTCAGCACTCGATGTAAGCATCGGCTGATTTGAAATCGTATCCGACTCCACGCTCACAACTTTAAGATTAGGAGCTAAATCGGAAGCTTCATTTAATTTTCGAGCAATGGTTTCCTGAATCAAAGATTTGATTTGCGCCTCAGAAGCAATCTTGACCTCTTGCTTCGTGGGATGAATATTAACATCCAACATAGCCGGGTCAATCTCAAGGAATACTACCCCAACCGGATATTGTCCGTGCATCATGCGGCCATGATACCCCGCCTGAAAGGCATAACTTAAGGAGACGGATTTGACCCAGCGCCGATTGACAAAAAAGAACTGACCCGTGCGATTCGCTCGAGCCAGCGAAGGCTTTCCGATCAAAGCTTTTAAGTGAAAAGTCGGAAATTTTTCTTCAAGCTCTATCAATTGATTTCCCGCTTCAGATCCCCAGACCTGGATAAAGCGATCTTTTAATGATTGATCCGCGGGACATTCGTAAACCATGATTCCATCCCGAATCAGCTTAAAACCCACTTTCAAATTCGCGAGAGCCAGATAACTGACCACATCAACCATATGCCCCGCTTCCGTATTTTCGGACTTCATAAATTTGCGGCGCGCAGGCGTATTAAAAAAGAGGTCTCGAATTTCCACCGTGGTTCCTTGACCCGCAACCGCTTCCCGCACAGATTCGACCCTGCCACCTTCGATTATAATCTCATGGCATTGATTGGATCCTTGTTCCTTGGAAATCATTTTTAGCCGCGATACCGCAGCAATACTTGGAAGAGCCTCTCCGCGAAACCCGTAGGATTGCACTGTGACAAGATCCTCATCGGAATCAATCTTGCTTGTAGCATGTCGCTCAAAAGCCATTTCGAGATCCGCAGCATCCATACCAGAACCGTTATCTGAAACCCGAATGAAACTTTTACCTCCATGTTCAAACGCAATATCAATGGCAGTAGCCCCGGCATCCAATGAATTTTCAACCAGTTCTTTCACAATGGACGCAGGACGCTCAATAACTTCTCCAGCGGCAATCTTATTTGCAGCGTGTTCAGACAGAACTTTGATTTTGCCCATTTGCTATAGATCCTTTTTCAATTTCTTTTTCCATTCATCAATTTTAATCAAGGCTTCAATTGGGGTCATTTCTTGAGTCACAGCGGATTCAATTTCTTTTAAGATCGGGTGAGGAGCGTTATCAGCTGAACGCGTGGTGCCGCTTTTAAGATCAAACAAAGAGGGCTGATTCAAGTCTGAGGCTTTGGATTTTCGTTTCTGTGTCGAAGATTCCAATAAATTCGTTGCCTCGACATTTTCATTTTCCAAAACTTCTAAGATACAGCCTGCGCGCTTGATAATTTCATCGGGCAGTCCAGCAAGTTTAGCGACATGGATTCCGTAGCTGCGATCTGCCCCACCGCGTACAACTTTTCGTAGAAATAATATGCCCTCGGGGGTTTCCCTCACTGTGATGTGATAATTCTTAATTCTCGGGAAATGATCTTCAAGCTGAGTGAGCTCATGATAATGTGTCGCAAAAAGCGTCCGCGGATGTATTTTATTTCCAGCTAGATATTCACAAACAGCCCAGGCGATACTTACCCCGTCAAAAGTGGATGTACCACGTCCCACTTCATCCAAAATGAGCAGACTTTTATCTGTCGCTGATCGAAGAATATGTGCGGTTTCAAGCATCTCAACCATAAACGTACTTTCACCTCGAGATAAATCATCGGAAGCTCCGATTCGGGTAAAAATACGGTCCACAAGTCCGATTCTAGCTGACTTGGCCGGCAAAAAAGAGCCTATCTGTGCAAGCAGCACTAGCTGAGCAATTTGGCGAATGTAAGTTGATTTTCCCGCCATATTGGGTCCGGTCAAGACAATAAGTTGATCCGAACCGCCATTCATCTCAGTGTCATTTTCAATAAACTGCCCGGAACTCATCATGGATTCGACCACCGGATGACGCCCCGCCTGAATTTCCAATTTTTCATCTTCATGAATCTCAGGACGCACCCATTTCTTCTGATGCGCAATCAGCGAAAGAGAAAGCAAGGCATCCAAATCCCCAATGGCATGAGCCATTTGCTGAAGAGGCGTAAGCTGCTTCAAAATCTCCATCCGCACTTCATTAAAAAGCTGATACTCCAGCATCTTGATTTTATCCGAAGCACTGGAGATTTTCTCATCCCACTCTTTAAGTTCCGGCAAGATAAATCTTTCTGCATTGGCTAGCGTTTGACGTCGAATATAGTCCGCAGGAACCAGATGGAGATTCGCTTTACTAATATCAATCGTATAACCAAAAACTTGAGAATATTTAACCTTGAGGGAACGTATCCCAGTTCTTTCAATTTCACGTTTTTCAAAATCAAGCAGCCATACCTTCCCATGTCTCGAGATTTTTCGCAGCTCATCAAGCTCTCGGGAATAGCCGTCACGGATCATTCCCCCATCTTTAAGACTCAGAGGAGGTTCGTCCACGATTGAAAGACTTATTTTTTCTTCGATTTGAGGAAAATCTTTGAGTGAAGCACTAAGATATTGAATAAGTGGATTCTTTGAGGCATTAATCAGACCGCGTAAAACAGGTGCTCTGGTAATAAAGAATTTAAGATTCACCAGATCCCGGGCATTGGCAACGCCACAATTGAGACGCCCGATGGTCCTTTCCATATCCCGAATGCCTTTGAGGTTCTCGCGTATTGACAAAAGCCGATCCGGGCTTTGGACAAATTCCTGAACACCCGATAAACGTTCATCAATCAATTTTTTGTGTATGAGCGGATGAGTGATCCAAAAATTAAGCGTACGGCTACCCATAGCAGTCACGGTTTGATCCAAAACAGTCAGCAGACTGATTCCTTCACGTTCATTTCTCATATTGGAAACGAGCTCAAGACTCTTCTGAGTTTGCCTATCCAGAACCATAAAATCGCGATCTTCAGCAAATTGAGGAACGCTTAGATGCTCTAGAGAATGATGCAGATGATCACGCAAATAATACAGAACCGCTCCTACGGCAGAAACTCCAGCGGGCTTGTGGATAAATGGGATCTGACGGTCCGAACTCAATTTAAAGCTTTCCAAAATAAGACGCCGGCCCTCCTTTTCATCGAAGATCCAATCGTCATAGACCGTAATACCTGCATTTAGAGTCTCGCGAACAGTTTCCATCCACGATTCTCCAGATGAATATTTTTTGGAAACCACAATCTCACGCGGGCTTAAAATGGAAAGGTCACCGAGAAGTCTCTCCCGATGTGTAGCCTGAATACGAAACTCACCCGTGCTAAGCTCAAGACAAGCGAGGGCCATTTCGTCAGCGTCCGCAGATATGGACACCAAGTAATCCGGTCGGTGGTTCTTTTCTTCATCTTCCAAATTGGTTGCCGGTGTTAAAATTCGGGTAATTTTTCTTTCGACTAGTCCACGACCCGCCTTAGGATCACCCATCTGTTCACAAATGGCCACTTTGAGATTTCGGTTTAAAAGTGTTTTGACGTAACCCTGATATGAGTGATAAGGAATACCGCACATGGGAACGCGACCCGCCTCACCTGCATCACGACCCGTCAGCGTAATATTTAAAATCTCAGCTGCACGCACAGCATGATCAAAAAACATTTCATAAAAATCACCCAAGCGGAAAAATAGAATGGTATTTTGAGGAAGGGTTTTGTGAATCGCTTGATACTGCTCCATCATTGGAGTCAGTTTTGTTTCTGCAAGTATGCTTTCTGAACTCATGAAACCTTATTTGGTTTTGGAACTGGTCGTATTGGCGGAAGTATTAGTAGAACTTGGCGTGGTTTCTTTTTTAGAATCCGCCCCCTTAGTGTGAGATTCTTTTTCCTTCGCCGCTTTAGTCTGGTAATTTGAAGAGCGGTAATCTGTTTGATAAAATCCGCTGCCTTTAAAAATAAACCCTGCACCCGAACCAATTAATCGCTCTACTTTGCTGGAACACTGGGTGCATTTTTTCAGAGGCTCGGCATTAATACTCTGAAAGACTTCAAAACGGTGACCATTTTTTCGGCATTGGTATTCATAAGTAGGCATAAGACCCTCTAATCAATAGATCAATAGGTATTATAAGAAGGTTTCAAATCGAAGGCAATCCTGCCATTAGGCATCGACTTTTGAAAGCATCCGGACGACTTCCTCAAACCCCGTGTCTTGATGCAGAGATTTCAGATCAGGATCTCGCTTTAAATGCTCAAGATCATGATAACCCAGCTCCACTGATTTTCTAAGCTTGCTGATCGCCAAGCGTTTTTTCCCAACAAGAGCATAACTGCAAGCAAGATTATAAAAAACAATGGGATCTCTTTTACACAATCGCGACAGCCGCTGATCAATGCTAAGACCCTTGGTTAATTCCCCATTTCGAGTGTATGCGTCTGCCAAAGGAATGAGTGCATCAACATAATTCGGACGGTTTTTAATAATCCCCTCATAAAACCTTATTTCAAATTCAACTAATTTTCTATCCATGCTTTTTCTTCGGCCTCGCATCTGATTTGACTTCTATCATCACAGCATCCATCTGATCAATATCCTTTTCACCCTTTTGAAATTTCTTGACCTCATCCTCAAGATAGGAAAAAGCGAGCGACCAAAGAGATCTCAGCGGATCAATTAAAGGTTTAGAAATAAAGGAATCAATGAAACTAATTTTTTGAGCTTTATAATTGTCAGAACTTTGCGCTATCATTTCCTGACAAACTTTAAATGCCTTTTTGGCATCGCCTTCTGATAGCAGTTTAAATTCAATCTTTGATCCTAGAAGATACAAAAGAAATAATGTATTGATAGCGGCAAAAAAATCTCCCGAATACTTCTCGGGATACGCAGCAAGTAAAGAAAATAAGTTGGGAGTTTTGCTTTTAAATAAATCATGGATCCCAACAACTTGTTCAACAGCAGACTTAGTTGTTTGAAATTCATTAAGATTCATAAAATCTCGGTAGATTCGTTTTTCATGCACGGCCTTTGGCTCCCAGTATTCAGGCACCGGCTTCAAAACGCCCTGCACAATCTCCTCATACGGGTGGGGTAAAAATTGCAAAAAGCGAATCGAATCCCCATTCCAATACTGACGAATCAGTTGTTGGAGAGAATCGCGCAAGACATAAAGTTCTGTGACTGTTTTGCGAAATAAAGTTTCTAGCCAAGAGTCGCGTGCAATGGAAGCAGCCTTGGGAATACTGTTATCAGCCGTCATTTGGAGACCTAAGCTCACAAACGCCCTGGCTCGAGTCACTCCCCAGCGAACTTTTTTTTCTGAAGAAAGATCCATACCTTGCGCGGCAATGACTTTATTTGAAATCCATACCATTTCCTCGCGAATGGTATTACAAGCAGCCTCATCTTCATGAGAAAGTGAAAGCAATACTTCGTCGAGAAAAAAACGTTCTTTCGCGAAAAGCGCTAAATAATTGGGTCGAACTTCAACCTCGGCGGATGGGGTATGAACAGCCTTCGGCGTCTCGCGTTTTTTGGGATAATTCTTAAAGTCATGATCAGAAATTTTTTTGTACAAACTCTGAGCAGATTCAAAATCAGGAAAACCGCGATCACTCATGCGCCCTTCGCGTTCTTTAAATGCCTCCTCCTCAAGAGGATCATCAATCTCTGAAATCACACCTTCGAGAATGGCCACGTAGCGTCCTCGGTGCCTTTCAAATAAAACCTCAAATACGCGCCGAACGGTCATCAAATCATCTTCGCGTACCGTAATAAAGTAATTTTCATCTAGGGTGAAATAAGGCTTATCCCCCAGCAGTTCATCCATGGCGTATTCCCGCTCAGCTTTAATAACTTGAATCATGGTTTTTAGACCAGCAACCACCACCTGATAATCCCCATATACCAGCCAGTTCAGGAGCGAATCATCCCCCGCGAGTCGGAGCGTTTCGAGCCAAGTAAGAAATTGTTTAGGCTGAATGCGGTCTCTAGACCAGCATTCAAGATCTGACATAAAAACAAGCTGAGGCAAGCTCGCATGCTTGACTACCTCACTTCGTTCCTCAACATCCATTTCTCTCGTGATAAGATAAAACTCTTCTTGTGAAAGCTTACGAATGATCGAGCGCGGATCCTGGGCACGAAGCAGAAGCTCTCCTTTTTCCCTTAGATCGCTATGATCAAAAATATCGGCTTGATCTTTTGGATTGAGGTTTTCAAATTTTTCATAATCCATGATTACTTACACCCCTTTAAAACATTTCTTAATTTGAATCTTCCGTCCAAACTCACCGCAAACTTCAAGACTCACGTCATAGCGCTTGACCGGGAGCCTATGCCCAGCTCGTTCCGGCCACTCCACGCAGCAAATAGCTTTGGCATCCTCTAAAAAATCGTCAAAGCCCAAAGCATCAAGTTCCTTCGTATTCTCAATACGGTACAGATCGAAATGATAAATCGGTAAATGAGCTTCGTAAATATGCATCATGACAAACGTTGGGCTTTTCACTTCATCGACATGATGAAGACCAAGCCCCTTAGCAAGCCCTTTGACAAACAAGGTCTTCCCACTGCCTAAGGCACCATAAAGGGCAACGCAAGTCCCAGGAAGCAGCTTTTTAGCAAAGGCTTCAGCGATCTGTAGCGTCTGGCTCGTCGATTCACTTTGATAAATGTCAGAGTTCAAGGCTTCACCAATAAATACTTAAGTTCACCGAAAGTGATCAAATCCACGGGTCTTGGCGTGTGGCATTGTAACGGATTTTCCATTTTGAAACCAACGAATTGAGCGTTCGACCGACATACGACCGACCCAGCTTAGATTAACTTTGGGGAACTGCGTTTTCCAAACATGATCTAAATATTTTTTTTGATCAGAATTTACAGTGAACAAAAGTTCAAAATCCTCTCCGTCTTGAAGCGCAGAAATCAGTGCTTTAGATGCATTTTTAGGATGAAGATGCAGTGCATCATGGGAAACTGGAACCGCGTCAAGCTCCACGCGAGCACCCAAACGAGAAGCAGCGCATAGTTTATTCAAATCCTGAGCAAATCCATCAGAAAGATCCATCATGGAAGTCGGACGCGCGCAGCGAGCCAAGAAATCACTTTCTCTTAGTCTTGGTTCGAAATTAAGGTGATGTTTAAGAATCGAGCCTCCAAGGTGACCCGTGACACCAATCCAATCTCCTGCTTTGGCTCCTGAGCGATCAATCGGTGCACCTTGAATGGGTTCTCCCAAAATGGTGATAGACGCCATGATTTCGGAGGCGCGAGTCAAATCACCACCAAGACATTTCAATTGGTATTTCGCCGCAATACGGGCCGCCCCTTTAAAAAAGGATTGGATCCAATTTAGCTTAGTACTTGCTGGAAACCCCAGGGTCAATATCCATGCAAGAGGCTTAGCTCCCATGGCAGCCATATCACTCAGATTAATAGCCAGCGCTTTTCGTCCTACTAAAAATGGCTTGTGTTTTTCACTCAAAAAGTCGACATGATCAACTATCGCATCGCAGGAAACTACAAGGTTTTTTGATTTTAAACAAATCCAATCCGCGTCATCGCCAATCCCTAGGTTTCCTTGAAACTTTGCAGGAATTATTTTTTTAAATGATTGAATGATCTTATCTTCTGAAAGCATATGTTTTTTGCTCATGACTGAACTAGGCTCTTAACAATAAAGAATGATCCGACAAATAATGAATTATGGAGCGAATGAAAAATGATCGGTGTAATTAACGACTTACGGGTTTCGTAAACCAGCGTAAGTCCGAGCCCCAGGATGAAAATAGGTAAAAAAGCAAACCAGCTCATATGCACCCCGGCAAATATTGCGGCAGAAAGCATCATCCCCCCAATCCTTCCAAATTTGGCTTTAAAAATGGGGTAGCAAAATCCACGGAAAAAAAGTTCTTCCATCGCCGGTGCCAAAATGAATGCCAAAAGCAAAGCGGTAGCTATCAACCCCGGAGAAGTTTCAGGATTTAAAAATACATGAACTAAGGCATGCGAGTCAGGCTTTAGAGCTAGCACCTTGCTCATGGCATACACCACTGCAATGGAGAAAAGAAACATCGGCAAAAGCGAAACATAAGCCATCAGACTGAATCGGATCTCAGATAATATACTTTGACTCACCAGTCTAAACCCCAAGTCCCTAAGATTCCCCTGTTGCTTTAACACTAACTGACAAAGGACTATCAAACTTATGAAATTTATCAACAAAGTATGGATCAGCATCATGGCATCGTGACTGACAATTAACCAGTGTCCATGCTTTAAGAAAAAAAGAATTCCCTCAACTCCAATATTTGCAGACAGAATCCAAATCAAAGCTTTGAGGAGTAAACCCAAACTCCAGGGAGTACTTTCATCTGTTTTCAGAGGTAAAAACCAATTTCTTGTCTTTGGCCTAAACACAAACATGAGAATCAGCGATGCCCCTGCGAATAGGATCACGACCCAAAGGAGAACCATTCCTTGAAAGGCCATGGCAGCATCTGGATGCTCCTGAAAAAACTTTCTAGAGCCTTCCGGCGTGCTTAGCTGCTGGCTAAGATTTTTTTCGCGAGACTCAAAATCAGTCAACACTGTTTCATCACGGGGTGTTGTTTGTTTCGCATGATTCTTCCCGGAGATTCCTGCCCCAACATAAATAAGACAAAGGATGAGAGCCGTCAGAACATAACCTTTTTCATTCTGAAGTCTGGAAAATAGATTGCTTAACATATTGCGAAAAGGCGTTTTGCATTGTCGGTTGTAAGGCAAGCAAACTCATCAAGTGAAAGCCCATGAAGTCCTGCGGCTACTTTGGCAGTCTCAATAAGAAACGCCGACTCGTTTCTTTTTCCCCGATAGGGCTCAGGAGGCAGATAGGGAGCGTCTGTCTCGACCAACACACGATCAGGAGGACATAACTTGCACGCTTCTCTTAAAGCATGATTTTTTTTATAGGTCAGCGGACCTGCAAAAGAAATGTAAAAACCTAATTCTAAAAATGGCTCCATTCCCTTAGCATCGGATGAATAACAGTGCATCACCCCACGATACTGACCATTTTGGTGCCTTCGCAGCATATCTGCCATTTCAGGATACGCATCCCGAGTGTGAAGAATAAGCGGCTTACCTGTTTTCCAGTGGAGATCAAGAAACAGCCCCAGCACTTTTTCTTGGACCTCACGAGGTGAAAGATTGCGAAAAAAATCGAGGCCCACTTCTCCAATCGCTTTAACCCGAGGATGCGTTGCAAGCTTTTCCAACTCCAAGAAATCTTGAGTTGTCATTCGCTCTGCGTCATGAGGATGAAAACCGACGCTTGCAAAAATAAAAGGAAATTTCTCAGCTAATTCAACACACAACCGAGAAGTCATCAGGTCTGTTCCAACATTTATAAAATATTGGATTCCATTTTCTTGCGCCCGAGAAAAAGCCTGGTTCCGGTCGGAATTAAAGTCAGGAAAGTGCCAATGAGCGTGTGTATCAACAAGCGCATAAGGAAGAGCCATAGGAAAGAACTATCCCGCCTTTGGCGGTTCTTCCCCTTCTTCAAGCAGTTTGGGGAAAAGGATTTCACCTTTAATCATTGAACTCCCTGATTTGAGTAATGCTTTTTCAAAATTTAGCTCCGAAATTTGATGAGGAATAGGATAGCCCATGCGATTTAAAATCTCAGATGCTGTTTTCGGCAAAAAAGGAAGCAAATTCATTGCAAGCCGTACCACACACTCAGCCAACGTCACCAAAACAAGCCCGAGAGCTTCCTTTTTCTGAGGATCTTTGGCAAGCACCCAAGGTTTGGACTCTTCAATGAACTGATTAGCTTGAGTCACAACGGCGAAAATCTGATCCAAGGCCTCACGCGGATCCCATTGATTCATGGCATCACTGACTTGTTTCCAAAGGTGCGAGCTCTTAAGAAAAAGAGGGGCTTTCAGATATTCACCCGTAACATCCGGAAGCCGTCCTTGAAAATACTTATCGAGCATCGAGGCTGTCCGTGACCAGAGATTTCCCAGATCATTGGCTAAATCCGTAGTGTATCTTTCCCGGAATAAGTCTTCAGAAAATGCGCCGTCATAACCCAGCTTGACTTCTCTTAAAAGATAATAGCGAAAAGCATCCACACCATATTTTGAAACCAAGATTTCCGGATCCACCGCATTGCCGCGAGATTTAGAAACTTTGGCTCCAGCCATCGTCCACCATCCATGCGCCACAATGCTGAGTGGCATTTCAAGTCCTATGGATTTGAGCATAATCGGCCAATAAACCGCATGCTGACGCAAAATATCCTTACCTACAAAATGAATGTCCGCAGGCCAACAAGATTTAAATTGCTGAGAATCAACTCCATAAGCAATCGCACTGATGTAATTAATTAATGCATCAAACCAAACATAGACGACATGATCTTTTGAAGTCGGATACGGAATCCCCCATTCAAGCCGGGCCCTCGGTCGCGTAATACAAAGATCTTCAAGTGGTTCTTTAAGAAATCCGAGAATCTCATTTTTCCGCATCTCAGGCTGGATAAAATTCGGATGCGCTTGAATATAATCTTGAAGCCACGATTGATAATGCGCGAGTTTAAAAAAGTAATTTTCTTCTTCCAGGCGCTGGACCTCACGATGACAATCAGGGCATTTCGCTTCCACAAGTTGAAGCTGAGTCCAGAATGATTCACATGGCGTGCAATACCAGCCCTCATACTTGGAGCGATAAATATCGCCTTTTTTTTCTAATTCGATCAAGATTTGAGCCACGACCTTCTGATGGCGTTCTTCTGTCGTACGGATAAAGTCGTCATACTCAATCCCAAGCAGTTTCCATAGATCCTTAAAAAAGGGTACCATAGAATCAACAAAATCACGCGGTGTTTGATGCTGATCCTTTGCAATCTTTTCAATTTTGGTTCCGTGCTCATCGGTTCCAGTCAAAAAATAGACCGCAGAGCCAGTGAGTTTGAAGAATCGAGCAAAGGTATCAGTCACAATGTTCGTATAGGCATGACCGATATGAGGTTTTGCGTTAACGTAATAAAGAGGGGTTGTCAGATATACACTTTTATTCATGCAAGTACCTCAATCGGCATTGTTTTCTCAAGTTTCATTTCAAGCCACGAAATCACGAGTTTCTGATTCACATTGGCATCAAGTGCATCTTGCGCTTCAAAAATCGCATCAAGAGCATGAAGAGCAGCGTACAAATTCATCTCATGGTTTTCAGACTCGATTTTCGCACGAACCGCATCCGCAATTCTGGTGAGATTTTCAATGAGAGCAGGCTTTGATTTATCCGACCAGTCATCGAGCGAATCGATCCAGTTCTTGGCAGATCCTGATTCCCAAAGCGTTTCAAGCCCTGATTCTATGCGACTAGGCTGAGGCTTCAGTTTGATTTCAAAACACCGCGATTGAATCGTTTCCAAAAGAGCATTCTTACTCTCCACACATAAAATAAATAATGTATCAAGCGGCGGTTCTTCCAGAGTTTTAAGAAAAGCATTAGCGGCGTCCTGAGTCAAGCGATCCGCCTCAAGCACAATGAAGATTTTTCTTTTCCCTTCGTAAGGTTTCAACGAAGCCTGTTCAAGAAGCTCTCGGATATCTGCAATTTTGATGGACCGGGTTTCAAGATCAGATCCGATTAAAAAAACATCCGGATGCTGCCCTTGCCTGATTTTGCGACAAACCTCGCAAGCGCAATCAATGAATGACTGATTTTGCAGACACAAGAGAGAGACCGCAAAATCCATCGCGAGTTCACGCCGACCTTCGACTTGATTGCCGGAAAATAAATAAGCGTGCGCTACTCGATCTAATTGAATGTGATTCTTAAGAATACGCACTGCAAATTGTTGAAAATCCATTTGTCTAGAGGACACGGCGAAGCCTCTTTTCAATATCGGGCCACACCGCTTCCGGCTGCCCGCTAGAATCAATGACACAACATCTTTTTTTGTCTCTTTTAGCAATAGTCAAAAAGCCCTGTCTAACCTTCTCATGAAATTTAATGGATTCATGCTCAATTCGGTCATGGCGGCCTCCCCTAGACAGCCCCGCCACAGGATCGATATCAAGAATAAAGGTCAAGTTGGGTCGGAGCGTTCCTCGGACAAGAATGCGGCTAACATTCAGAATATCGCGTGCGGACAATCCTCGTCCAAAAGATTGATAAGCCAAGGTCGAGTCTTCAAAGCGGTCACAAATCACAACCCAACCTCGATTCATGGCTGGGATGATTTTCTCAGAAACCAATTGGGCCCTTGCAGCGAGATAAAGAAGAAGTTCGGTGTGAGGAGCCATTTTCCCATGCTGTCTGCTGAGTAGGATTTCTCGAATTTTTTCACTGATCAGCGTACTTCCGGGCTCACGCAGGAGAAGTACCTTTTTCCCACGTTTTTTTAAATAGGCCGCAGCAGCACGGATATGCGTCGACTTCCCGCTCCCCTCCGCACCTTCGAATGTGATTAAAAAACCTTTTTTCATTTGGCTAGCCCCGACCTTCCTCCGGCCTCATCCCAAACCTGATAACCGATTTTTTGAAGTTCTCCTCGAAGATCATCTGATTCCTTAAATTTCTTCTCGATCCTCATTTGCTTTCTCTGATAAAAAAGGTCCAACGCTTCCTTAGAAAAGGATTCCATATCTTGATTTGGAATCACACAAAGAATTTGATTGATGCGCGCGAGAAAGCGTTTTAATTGATCCCATCCAGCTTTTGATAATTTTTCTTTTTTGATCAAAGAGTCAGCCTGACCTACAAATTCATACAGCGCGGCTAAAGCCTCTGAAATATTCAAATCCTGATCAAGGGCAGATTCGATTTTCGCTTGCGCCGTTTGAATACGCGAAGAAAAATCATCTGTAGGGGCAAATCCACGCCCAAAGACTTCGTGATTCAAAACACTTGAATAGAAAGCACGCAAATCCTGAAGCGATCGCTCAGCGGCGCGGACACCTTCCAAAGTAAAATTAAGTGGTGAGCGATAGTGAGAACTAATTAAAACATATCGAATCGCTAATGGATCAAAGCCCTTAGAAATAAGATCGCGCAAGGTATAAAAGTTACCCTTAGACTTCGACATCTTTTCGCCGTTTACCAAAAGAAATTTACAATGGAGCCAATAGCGCACAAAAGGCTTACCTGTCGCCGCCTCAGATTGAGCGATTTCATTTTCGTGATGTGGGAAAACCAAATCTTCACCACCTGCGTGAAGATCAAACGACTCGCCGAGATACTTCATGCTCATCGCGGAACATTCAATATGCCAGCCCGGCCGCCCTTCACCCCATGGTGATGACCAAAATGGCTCTCCTGGACGCGCTGCTTTCCAAAGCACAAAATCCGCTCCTGTCTCTTTTTCATACTCATCCACATCCACTCGTGCGCCTTCGCGGTTTTGATGGAGATCTTTTTTAGAAAGCTTTCCATAGCTGGGGAATTTTGAAATCCTGAAATAAACTGAACCTTCTTTCACATACGCAACTTCTTGTTTGATAAGTTTCTGAATCAGCTCAATCATGGACGGAATCTCATGAGTGGCACGAGGCTGCATTTCAGGATGATTCGGGTGCAAAATATTGAGAGTCTTTAAATCTTCCTGAAAAAATCGGATAAAAGGTTCCGTAAAATCAGAAAGCGAACGTTTTTCACGGATCGAACCAGCAATGGTTTTATCATCCACATCCGTGAGATTCATGACGTGAAATACACGCATTCCAAGATACTCAAAATAACGCCGCAGAAGATCCTCAAACACAAAGGCCCGAAAATTACCAATGTGGGCATAGTCGTATACCGTAGGACCGCAGGTGTACATCTTAACTTCACCTGATTTTTGCGGGATAAATTCTTCGAGACTACCACTAAGCGTATTGAATAGTTTCATGGGATATCAAAGCGCTAAGGCCTGCTCCAAACGCTTTTTAACTCCTGAAGTTCCAAGCACAGCATAGATACGCTTGATTTCCGGACCGTTAAACTTACCCGAGAGCGCCATGCGAAGAACATGAAAGAAATCTTTTCCTTTAAGCGTTACTTTTCCTTTAAGCTGATCCACAAATTCCTGGTAACTTTTTTCCACACCTTCAGACGATTTCGCAAGATTCAAAGCTTCTTCAAGCATCTTCTTCGACGATTCAAGTTTGATCAGTTGCATGTCCTCATAGTTCAATTTATCCTGCCAAATCTCAAGCCGGATTGGAAGGTCGTCAAATTTCTGAATATTATCCTGATAGATAGGCAAGATTTTACGAAGTTCATTCTCAGAAAGAGATGAATAATTTTGATTTTTGAGATACGCCATTGCTCGAGACACGAAATCCTGACTCGACAGCAGTCTGAGGTGTTCGCCATTGACCCAATTAAGTTTATCGGGATCAAAACAAGACGATGATTTGCTGACTTTTTTGAGATCAAACGACTGGATCAGCTCTTTCCAGGGAAGAATCTCGCGCTTAGCATCTGGCGGCGCCCAACCTAGCAGCGCAATATAATTAGCTAAAGCCTGAGGCAAATATCCAGATTTACGAAATTCACGAACAGAAACTGCTGACAGGCGCTTTGAAAGCGGTTCTCCACCGGGCCCTGTGACTAACGACAAATGCGCATATTCAGGAGTGGGATAACCAAGCGCACGCTGAAGCAGAATATGTTTCGGTGTATTGGATAAGTGGTCCTCTCCGCGTATCACATGAGTCACTTTCATCATGGCATCATCCACCACAACTGCGAGATGAAAAGTGGGCATACCATCGGCGCGCTGGATGACGAAATCGCCGATCATATCATCGAGATTGACTGAAACCTCGCCACGAATGAGATCGTGCATTTTGAGTTCAGGCTGATCAATTTTAAAACGCACTGTGGGTTTGATCCACTGCTGTACACGCTTTGCAATTTCTTCTTTTGAAAAATGACGCCCGCGATTATCAAAATGAATGGGTCTTTTTTCCGCAGCTGCAGTCTTCTTCATTTCCTCGATTTCGGATTCGGAAACATAACACGCATAGGCTTTATCCTCAGCCATTAACCGTTGAATTTCCCGTCGATAAAGATCAAGTCTCTCCGATTGTAAATAAGGACCAAACTCACCGCCCACATCGGGACCTTCATCCCACTCAAGACCAAGCCATCGTAAATCCTCTTTTTGTGATTCCAAAAATTCTTTTTTAGATCGTTCCGTGTCCGTATCCTCGACACGAAAAAGAAAAGTGCCATGATTCGCTTTGGCAAACAGATAATTAAAGAGCGCGGTTCGAATATTACCAAGATGTAAATACCCCGTTGGCGAAGGTGCAAATCTAACGCGAATCATAAGGCAACCCTTTTCAGTGTAACCACGGCATCCGCAGAAATCGCACGTTTTTGTCCAATGTCTCCCGCCCCTTCCATGGTTTTCGCCTTAACCGATACCTGGTCAGATTTGATTCCCAAAAGAGCAGCAATATTATTTTTTATTTTGGATTTGTAAGGTCCAAGCTTTGGCGACTCCAGATGAATAATTGTATCCACGTAACTGACAAACCATTTTCTTTTGTTTGCCTTTTCATTTGAAAATTTCAAGATTTTCGAGCTCGGCATTCCCTTCCATTGAGGATCTTTATCAGAAAACCAATCACCGATATCCCCTTCACCAATACCCCCCAGAATTGCATCTGAAATCGCGTGGAGAAGAGCATCTCCATCCGAGTGACCCAGAGCCCCGAGGTTCGAGGGAATCTGAATGCCACCCAGCCATAGAGGCCGTTTAGGAACGAGCCGATGAAAGTCTTTTCCCATTCCTGTTCTAAATTCCACACGGTCATCGCGATTCAAATAAGCACGCACCAATTTTAAGTCATGATAGGTTGTAATTTTCGGATTCCAGGATTCATTATTCACAATTTGTATCTTGCCTCCAAGCGCTTCCACAAGCATTGACTCATCCGTAGCTTGAAAAGCCTCTTTGAGCGACTGATAAGCCGTCATCAAAAAACGCTTGCGGATAAGCTGCGGCGTCTCAGCTTCCCAAAGCGCACTTCGATCCACGGTTCGGATCACCGACCCTAGCGCATCCGCATGTTTGAGCGTTGGAACAACCTTGCGCCCGAGCAGGACCGCATCAACCCGGCCTGTTTCAGCGGCCGAAAAAAGTTCGCGAATAGCAATTTCTGAAATTAGCGGACGCGCACCGTCATGAACCATGACCCAATCATACTTGCCGCGAAATCCGGATAAGCCATTTAATACAGACTGCGCGCGAGTGGAACCACCTTCCACAATGTGGACTGGAAACTTGAGCCGCGAGCGATGGAGAATTGCACGCACTTCAGGGATATTACCCTTAGGAGCTGTCAAAACCATCTCGCGTATTTGTGGATACGAAGAAAATGATTCGAGCACATGCTGCAGAATGGTCTTACCGTTCAAATCTGAAAAAAGCTTGGAACCAAGATCAGATTCAGGAATGCAATTTGATTTTTGCTTTCCGCTATCTCTGGCATCCGAAACACCTCGACGAAAACGAGTACTTTGGCCACCGGCAGCAACAATCAATCCAACCTGGATCACGTTGCCATCCTTTTTTTCAGCTTAGCCGTTCTTACGTTCCAAACGCGGATTCCGATCAGGAGCCTCATACTCGGTCTGCCTTGGAATGCCTCGGTCTGGGCGATCTGGTTCATCACCCATTTTTGCAAAAATCATTCTGCCGGCTTGGGTCTGAAGCACACTCGTAATGGTCACATTAAACGTTTGACCGATGCGTCTTCTTCCATTATCCACTACTACCATCGTTCCGTCATCCAGATAGGCAATACCCTGGTCATGCTCTTTTCCCTCTTTAATGATCTTAACCGTCATCATTTCGCCCGGCATTACCACAGGCTTCAAAGCATTGGCAAGTTCGTTGATATTCAGAACTTTAATCCCTTGAATCTCGGCCACTTTATTCAAATTGTAATCATTGGTGAAAACTTTGCCGCCGATCACTTGAGCCATCTTTACAAGCTTGGCATCCACGGTATTCAACTCAGGAAAATCCATCTCATGAATTTTGACCTGCATATTGGGGTTTGTTTTGATTTTGTTTAAAACATCAAGACCTCTTCGACCTCGGTTGCGTTTTAAAGGATCTGAGGAATCAGAAATAAGCTGCAGTTCTTTCAAAACAAATCGGGGAAGGATAAATTTTCCAGACATAAAATGCGTTTTGCAAATATCAGATATGCGACCGTCAATAATCACGCTTGTGTCGAGCAAAATAAGCTCTTCCTGATTTCCCTTGGTATCCAGCGTTACAAAAGGGATCATGGTAGTAACTTCATCTTGACCACGCAATACGGTAATGACTCCCATGTAGACAAAGAAGATGGCCGTCGTCATGGCAAACTGACTCATCGACTGCGCGGATATGACAGAATAAGCCAAAACCGACATCAAGAGCTTGTGAACCAACAGACCTAATGCCGCACCGAGCAAGACCGATAAAATATTTCGAACCGTAAAACGCTTGAAGAAGATATCGATGCACACCACTAAAATCCCTAAAAAACATCCAACTGAAGCGCCTAAAACAGCGGTATGCCCCCAATCCGTAGGTATGAGCGGCATAGGAAACAAATAACCGAGCCAGGCACAGCCAGCAACAAATAAAAATCTAATGAAACGTATCATGATAAACACTCCTTGTTATTAATAATATAAATCCCAGGTTATTTATCTTTTTTTAATAGACGCCAGGGATGCGTCTTTATCTCAGAAACAAAAGACCGAAATTCCTGGTACAGCTCATCGGTAAACAAAAGTTTCCCGACGGTTCCTTGACCTTGATTAACTTTATCAAGAATGCTTTTCAGAGATTCGGATGAGGAATCAAGGTTTTTGATGGCCCGATTCAAGTTCTCACCGTTTCCATTAAGTCCCGCTTTCAGCGCAACGGAAACATCCTGCAAATTCGTCATAATTGATTTTAACTGCTCACCGTCTCCGAAGACCAACTTAGCTTGCTTTGTAATTTCTTCGAGGTTATCTGCAATCCTCTGCCCCTTATCGATAAACTCTTCGATCGCAACAAGCTGTACACCTTCAATCACAGCACCATCCTTCAAAAGAGCACTATTACCCATCACGGGAGTGATTTCGACATGAGGTTCGCTTAAAATATGAGTGCCTTGGATTTTAAAAAGGTAATTGTCCCTGATTTCGACTCCATCCTCGATGAAAAGCTTGATTTTGACTCGTGTCTGATGCTTGACTGAGTCGTACTGTAAATCAACGCTGCGAACTTCTCCCACGCGAACACCCGCCATTCGAATGGGCGCTCCTTTATCCAAAATGCTGACATAGTCATAAGTAACAAAAAGACTATACCCGGAACGGAACAGATACGCCCCGCTCACAAAAAAAACAAATAAGGCCAGTAAAATGCATCCTATGACGACAAAAAATCCAACCGCCGTTTGATCCGAGGCTTTTTTCATACGTTTATCCTTGTTCCTTATCGGTGATCGGGCCTCGCGCAGAGCCCGTTATAAATTGCGCAATAACAGGGTCCTTGGTATTTCTTATTTCATCGGGAGAACCCAACCCGATAATATTTCCTTCGTAAAGCATGGCAATTCGATTGGCAACTTTATAAGCACTCTTCATATCATGGGTAACCACAATCGAGGTCACTTTGAGCCTTTCCTGCATGCGTATGATCAAGTCATTAATAATATCTGCGTTAATCGGATCTAAACCTGTGGTAGGTTCATCATATAGAATAATTTTAGGTTCATTACAAATAGCACGGGCGAGAGCAACTCGTCTTTGCATGCCGCCAGACAAAGAAGCGGGCATTAAATGTTCAATGCCTTGAAGGCCCACCATTTTGAGTTTTTCCTTAACCTTCTCTTCAATAACTTTTTCTGGCAAAGCCGTGTGTTCATAAAGCGAAAACCCAACATTCTTCTTAACCGTCATCGAGTCAAACAAGGCAGAACCTTGAAATAACATGCCGAGCTGAAGCCTGAATTTTTCCTGCTCTCGCATATTGAGCTGCAAAAGATTTGTTCCATCAACCAGAAGCTCCCCTTGATCCGGTTCAATCAGCCCAACAATGTGCTTCAGCAGGACGCTCTTTCCACAACCGGAGCGGCCAATGATAGCCAGCGTTTCGCCATCACGCACAGTTAGATTCACACCACGCAATACGTGATTGCCGCTGAATTTTTTATGAACACCTTTAATTTCAATCATTAGAAAAAATAAAAAATTGCGGTAAAAACAGCATCTGAAGCAATAATCAAAATCAACGCCGTTACCACTGCAACCGTCGTTGATTTTCCAACTCCCTCAGCGCCACCCTGGGTTTTAAAACCAAAATAACAGCCAACAATTGAGATAATCCCACCAAAAACAGCCGACTTAAATAATCCTGTCGCAATATCTTTCAGAACCATGGAGTGCATGGCCCTCTTTAAATACTGATGGGAACTGATGCCAAGCTTAAAAACTCCAA
Source organism: uncultured bacterium (assembly GCA_964581425.1). Classification (GTDB taxonomy): domain Bacteria; phylum Omnitrophota; class Omnitrophia; order Omnitrophales; family Aquincolibacteriaceae; genus CAZOOM01. The sequence continues at coordinate 21,266 of CAZOOM010000007.1, forward strand.
TTAAATACCCACCCAGGATTCCAATCCAATCCGCGTAAATAGTTAGCAAAAAAAGCATAGTCACAGCGGCAATAAACCGCGGGACCACGAGAAATCGGACAGGATCCACGGCTAAAACTTTGAGAGCATCAATCTGATCCGTCACCTTCATGGTGCCGAGCTCAGCTGCCATGGCAGCCCCCACGCGACCCGCAATGACCATTGCTGTCAAAACCGGCCCCAACTCTCGGACAGTCGATAGAGATACGAGGTCGGAAGTAAACTGTTCAGCAGAAAAGAGCCTCAATTGATAGGCCGATTGAAGCGCCAACACCATCCCGGTAAACAACGCCGTTAAAAAAACCAGAGGAAGTGATAAAACTCCAATTTTATTCATCTGATCCACAGTCGCTTTCCAGCGGATTCTGGAACTGATCAAGGTCTTAATCGTTTGGACCAAAAGGATCGAAATGCCGCCAGCATGATAGGCAATCCGGATGGCAATATCCCCCAAATGCGAAAACCAAATTTCAGCAGACGCTAATTTTCTTAATTCACTAAGCCGAGGTGGAACAGACACAATTTCCTCACATAACTGGTTGATGCTTTAGAAGTTATACAGTATATCAAAATTTGATTTTGGGGCCTACAACTACGTATTTATCGTGCCCCTCTTTCGCCCGAGTTTCATCGCCTGAGTTTCCGGTACCTCCTCCAGTACGGATCGAAAGGCTCGGAAGATTCGGCCCACGCTTCTTAACTTCAATATCTCCTTCGCCCTCATCAGATTCCCACTGAAACGCTTTATAGGCAATGAGATTATCAGGTGTTTGATACCGAATATCATGCAACATATTTGCGCTTGCAAGATTAATAGTTCCCATTAAATCTAACTTTGTGCGGCCTCGATAAACTTTTGAATCTTTCAGATTAATCATTGGCGGTACCCCCGCAATTTGAATCATCGCAAGATCATACTGCAAATCAGCAAGACAACCATCTTTGATGGTTAGATTCCCAAAGACGTTTGCATCTGGAAAACGGCCTTTAAGCTGAATAGACCCATTCATCATTCCGCCAACTTTTTTTGGAAGCGGCCGATTTGCAAATCGCTCTACTTGCGAAATGTCAAAATCATGAATATCAATGATGGCATCACCTAAAAACTGATTGTTTTGAAACGAGCCTTTGCCTTTTAACTGAAAGTGATTACCCCAAGAAGCCATGATCGATTGAAAACCGGAAGTTCCAAGTTCAAAATGACCACGAAAATCATCAAGCGGAGTGTATTCAATCAAACAATAATTTGATTTAAAATCGCCCGCAAGCTTCCACAGCCTGCTGTCGTTAAAAAGAAAAACAGGTTTTAAATGAATGGACATATCTGTCACTAGATCAAGCCCGGACACATCAAAATGATCCATCTTCAAATTTAGGTCCGTTTCAAGTTTCTTGAGATGATATTGCAACTCAAGCCGCTGCGGCTTTCCTTCCTCTTCCAAATGAACACTGGCTACGGCAGAAGCGTAATCCAAAACCATTTCACCCACAAAGCGGTTTTGAATATGAATTTCCTTAAGCTTAAAATATTCGGATTTAAACTCTGTCAATCCTTGGAGCGTTAAGGGTGGATTAGTTCCAATGCGCAATGAGCTTTCAAGCTTACCCATGTTCAGATTAGCAGCAAGCGACACTTGTCCGACATCAGAAGCAGGCATATTCCAAGAAACCTCGATCGCGGGTGCATCAAATAAACCAGAAAGACTTCCTGTGGCTAAGACGCGCCAGCCGTAACACCTCACTTCAAGTTTACGAAAAGTAATTGAGTTTTCTGTGGCTATCAAATCACCATTAACCAGGTCAAATGGAATGGGTAAATCTTTAGAAATTCGCACATCATGCAATTTAAACTGTACGTGATATTTTTCTCGATCCGGATCCACCCAACCAAGAATGGAAACATTTCCGGACAAAAGTCCCTGAAAAAGACCACGGCCCTCGATTTGAATCAATCCCCCGCGCATCGTACGGCATTGCAAATGAACATCTTCTGCAATAATCTCGCGCTGAATCTTTGCAATCGGAATTCGGATTCTTCCCTTTTGTAGTTCTAAGGCGGGAAGAGCAATACGGGGACCCTTTCCCAGAGATTTAAAGAGCTCATAAGGAACTTTCCCACGACCCAAGGTCAAGATGGGTGTTTGAAGTATGAGAACTGCGGGGTTTCTATTTTTAGGCTGGAACAGATTGAGCCAGTTATACCGCAGGGTAATGGCTCCAACTTCCATTTGATAAGCTGCGGATTCTTTGCGGCCCTGGATTTCAAACCCGGATAAATTAACTTCATTCAAAAATCCGACCCGAAAATCCCCAATCCGAACCTTTGCCTGAAGAAGCTCACTGGCTTTTTCTTCGGTAAATCGATGAAAATTTGATTGATGAACAAAAACATTCATCATGATCAAGGGAAGCGTAACCACTAAGACAATCAAGCCCAAAACGCCAAGGAGGAAGGTTCGCTGAAAAACCTTCATATGAATGCCTCCTGACCTAAACTGCCGTCTCGAAGAAAATGCTTTCGCCCCGCATGACGGCTTTGACTTTTTGTCCTTCTTGAAATTTCCCCGATAAGATATCTTCCGCTAGCACGTTTTCAATATACTTTTGAATGGTTCTCTTGAGCGGCCGTGCTCCAAAGACTGGATCATATCCTTTATCAATGAGAAATTTAAGAACTTCAGGAGACACGATAAGATCCATCTGGCGATCTTTTAATCGCGTTTTCACTTCTTTAAGTTCCAAATCAATGATCTGCTCCAAATCCTGACGGTTCAGTGGATGGAAAACCACGATGTCATCAATACGATTCAAAAACTCAGGGCGAAAGAATTTTTTAACTTCGTCCAAGAGTTTATTTTTCATGGCATCGTAGTTAATCTCATCTTCTTTCGTGTTGAAACCCATTGTGTTTTGGCGCTTCACAAGATCTGCACCCACATTGGACGTCATAATGATAATCGTATTTCGAAAATCAATTTTTCGGCCAAACGAATCCGTGATGCGCCCCTCTTCCATAATTTGAAGCATGATGTTAAAAACGTCCGGATGTGCTTTTTCAATTTCATCAAAAAGCACCACGCTGTACGGACGTCGCCGAACTTTTTCTGTCAGCTGTCCACCTTCTTCATATCCGACATATCCCGGAGGCGCTCCCACTAATCGAGAAACGTTAAATTTTTCGCCATACTCGGAGCAATCCACAACAACAATAGCGTCTTCATCCCCAAACATAAAACCAGCAAGCGCACGCGCGAGAAGAGTTTTTCCAACGCCAGTGGGTCCAAGAAAAATAAAGGCACCAATTGGCCGGCGAGGATTACGAATACCTGAGCGTGAACGTCTGACAGCATTCGACACCGCATGAACGGCTTCGCTTTGACCAATCACGCGATTATGAAGTTCGTCTTCCATTCTGAGCAAGCGTGAGATTTCTTTTTCTTCGATTTTTTCGAGCGGAACTCCCGTCCATTTAGCAACCACGTGCGCAATATCTTCTTTGGTCACCTGAACTTCCATCTCAGACTTCGATTCTTTCCAGCTTTTTTTGATGCGTGCGAGCTCTTCCTTAGCTTTACGCTCCTCATCACGAAGTTTGGCTGCTTTTTCAAAATCCTGACCTTTGATTGCTGCTTCTTTTTCACGCTTTAGGCTTTCAATTTCAAGTTCATATTTTTTTAACTCCTTTGGAAGCGTGGTCACGGAGAGACGCGCGCGAGATGCCGCTTCGTCAATAATATCAATGGCCTTATCCGGTAAAAATCGCCCGCTGATATAACGGTCTGAAAGTTTCGCCGCGAATTCAAGCGCCTCATCCAATATTTTGACTCGGTGATGAGCTTCGTACTTATCTCGAATCCCTTTCAAAATCTGAATCGTCTCATCCACCGAAGGTGGGTCGACATTAATCGTCTGAAAACGACGTGCAAGCGCTGCATCTTTTTCAATATATTTTCGATATTCATCCAGAGTCGTAGCACCGATACATTGGATCTCGCCTCGGGCCAGTGTGGGTTTTAGAATATTAGAGGCATCAATTGCACCTTCTGCACCACCAGCACCCACGAGAGTATGAAGTTCATCAATAAACATGATTACATTTTCCGTGCGTCTGATTTCATCCATGACCGCCTTAATACGTTCCTCGAATTGTCCACGGTACTTAGTTCCCGCAACCATAAGCGGCAAATCCAGCATCACAATTCTTTTGTCGGCCAAAATTTCAGGCACATCTCCCGAGACAATCCGCTGAGCAAGCCCCTCAACGATGGCGGTTTTCCCTACCCCAGCTTCTCCAAGAAGAACAGGATTATTTTTGGTTCTGCGCGCTAAGATCTGAACCACTCGTTCAATTTCATCTTCACGACCGACCACCGGATCCAGTTTTCCATCCCGTGCTTGCTGGGATAAATCTTGACCAAAAGAATCCAAAGCAGGTGTTTTTGTTTTTGATTTTCCGCCAGGAGTTGGCGATCCGCCGCCACCACCCGCATTAGCAGCCCCGCCGCTTGCTCCAGACGCCCCACCCGGAGCTGATGAACCTAACAGCTTGATCACTTCAGCTCGCACCTTGTTAAGATCAAGTCCAACATTCATGAGGACGTGGCTGGCAACCCCTTCACCTTCCTTAATCAACCCAAGAAGAAGATGCTCAGTGCCAATGTAGTTATGCCCCAAACGCCGAGCTTCATCCATGGCAAGCTCAATCACCTTCTTGGCTTTGGGAGTAAATGGGATATCTCCAGAAACAATAGTGCTCGGCCCAAATTGAACCAGTTTTTCCACTTCAAGCCGGATAGTCTCAAGCGAGAGCCCTAAATTCTGCAACACCGCAGCAGCAACACTTTCCCCCTCTTTAATAAGTCCTAGAAGGATATGTTCTGTTCCAATATAGTCGTGGTTAAAGCGCTTCGCTTCTTCTTTAGCAAGAATGATCACTTTACGGGCGCGTTCAGTAAAACGGTCAAACATAAAACCTCCACCTCAAAATAGTATTTAGATATTATTTAGTTCAGTGATTTAAAGCGATAATTTAGTAAGCCTGTCTCGTATAATTTCGGCACGCCGCAAATCTCTTTCACTGGCATTTAACGTCGTTTGCGCCATTTTCTGAAGATGCGCAGGTTGAATCAACTCAAAAAGCATATTGAGATCCATCCGGTTGAGGGGACCCTTAAGAACTCCGGTATTCAGCCCCAAATGAACCATGGAAAGATACTGAGTCGCCTCTGAGGATGAAATAATTCTCGCTGATTTTAGGACACCGAGAGCACGCCAGATTTGATCCTCAAATTTCCCCTTCTTTTTTTCAAGCATATGCTGCCGTGCTTCTCTCTCATGATCAATCACCTGACGGATCACGGACTCCAAATTCTGAATAATTTCTTCCTCATTTTGCCCTAAAGTCATCTGATTTGAAAACTGAAAATAATCGCCAATGGCCTGAGTGCCTTCCCCGTAAAGCCCCCGAGTCGCTAAGTTCAACTTGGTTAAAGCCTGCACCACTTTATGGATTTGTTTCGTCAAAACAAGGGCGGGGATGTGTACCATGCAAGACGCCCGGAGCCCAGTTCCCACATTAGTGGGACAGGCAGTTAAAAAACCAAGTTTAGAATCAAACGCAAACTCAATTTTCTTTTGAAGATGATCGTCTAAAGCACTTATGATTCTCCAAGCTTTCACAAGATTGAATCCACTCTCAAATGCTTGCAACCGAAGATGATCTTCCTCCAAAATCATCGTACTCATCTTTTCATCATCCGAGATGGCCGCAGCTTTATGGCCTTTGTCTCCGATGTGCTCCAAGCTCACCAAGTGTCGTTCGGCAAGAAACTGTTTATCAATATCCTCTAGTTTTTGATATCTGAAAAAATGAACTGCCGAAACCGCTTTATAATCAGACAGAGCTTCTTCAACTTTGGTTAAAACAGAATCTTGTTCTGCTAAAGTCAATCGAGGAGTATACGCCAGACCTTTAAAATTTCTAGCCACCCGAATTCGAGAACTAGTGACAATGTCAGAATCAGGCCCTTCTGTGCGAAACCACTCCGGAATCCGATTAAGAAAGATATCAATTTCAGCCATGGGTTTTCCTCTTACTCGGAGCGCGCGCTGGCTTCTTATTTTTCTCCTCAATCTTACGAATCTCATCTCTGAGCTTAGCTGCTTCTTCAAATTCTTCTTTTTGAACGCTGCTACGCAGCCTTTCTTGCAAAATTAAAAGATCACGCGCTGGATCTTTCTCTTTCCCCTTCACGGGACGAGTCAAACTGAAGGGGATTTTTCCGGTATGCTGAGTAGAGCGCTGCACGCGGCGAATCAAACTTAAAACCAAAGATTCAAAAGAATGGTAACACTCGGAGCAGCCGAGCCTCCCTTTTTTGGAAAGCTCTTCGAAAGTCAGCCCGCATTTAGGACATGGCGCCGGGATTTTTATCTTTTCAACGGCCGATCCCCAGAGCGAGGCGTCCCCAAACCCAGAGATCATCTCATTTAAATTAAAATGAGTTTTGAACTCGGTCCCTTTTTCTTGGGCGCATGTTTCGCAAAGATGGATCTCGATCATTTGAGCGTTATTAATTTCCGTCAAATGAATCGTTGCGTCATTTACGCCGCAAAGATTACACACCATGCTACAACCTCTTAACTGTTTTAGATTTTGAAACGAACCCCATCAAAACGCGTGAGTTCATGAAATGCCTGCATTAAAGCCTTGGTCGTTTTTCCTGGTTTCCCAAGACCAATCACACGACCGTCCACTTTGACCACAGGGATCACTTCCGCAGCAGTACCTGTGAGAAAAACTTCTTCTGCGTTAAAAATATCATGGCGCGTCAGTACACGTTCTTCCACTCTGATCTTATTTTCTTGTGCCAACTCCATAATGGCATCACGCGTAATGCCACGCAAAGCCCCTAAGTACACGGGAGGTGTTATGAGGACTCGTTCCTTTCCGGAATAGTCCTGACGCACAATAAAAATATTGTCACCCGTACACTCCGCAACATAACCCTGATGGTTAAGCATGATCGCTTCCACGCAGCCCGCATTCTTCGCTTCGATCTTAGCCAGAATATTGTTGAGATAATTCAGGCTTTTGATTGAAGGATTAATCGCTTCGGGAAGATTTCTTACCGTAGGAACTGTCACGAGTGAAAGCCCATTTCGATAAAATGTTTCCGGATAAAGTTTGATTTTATCCACAATCACAAACACCGTAGGTTCTTTGCAATTCGCAGGATCCAAACCAAGATCTCCTTCACCTCGCGTCACCACCACACGGATATAGGAATCCTTAAGTTCATTTTTTTGAAGTGTTTTGACAATTACTTCTTCCATTTGTTTTTTGGTCATAGGGATTTCAATCATCAACGTGTGCGCTGATTCCCAAAGCCGGGATAAATGCTCTTTGAGCTTAAACACAAGTCCGTTGTAAGCCCGGATACCTTCAAAGACTCCGTCCCCGTAAAGAAGCCCGTGATCAAATACAGACACTTTCGCCTGATCTTTGGGAAGCCATTCTCCATTTAAATAAATCCACTTCGACATAATTACTCCTTTATTCTTTCGTTATAAAATTTTTCGGATACCGCTTGTAGGAAGATCAGGACGGCTCAAAACACCTTCCACCAATCGAAACACAGAGTGCCCGCGCCAAGCGAGCGCTTCATCATGCGTAACCACGACAAATGACTGACCTTCTTCGCGATTGAGATCAAACAAAAGCTGACTGACAGATTCGGCCGTTTCCTGATCAAGATTTCCCGTGGGCTCATCACACAAAACAATCGATGGACGATTCACAAGCGCTCGTGCAATGGCAGCGCGCTGCTGCTCTCCGCCCGAAAGTTCCTTGGGATAATGATGCATGCGGCCAAGCAATTTGACGCGCCGAAGAAGTTCTTTTGCCCATGCATCCTGACGTTTGCCCGCAATCATACTTGGAAGCAAAACATTTTCATAAAGCGTAAGTTCGGGAAGTAAGTGATAAAACTGAAACACAAATCCCACCCTGCGATTTCGAAGCCGCGATCTTTTACCATCCCAAAGACGCGTGACATCCTGACCTTCAAAAAGAATTTCTCCTGCCGTTGGCTGATCTAGGCAACCAAGCAAATGCAGCAAAGTTGATTTTCCTGAACCAGAGCGCCCAATAATAAAATGCATATCTCCCGCATTGATGGACCAATCAATTCCTTTGAGCACTTCCAAAGGTCCGGACGGTGACTGATATTCTTTTCTCAGTGCAATGGTTTGTAAAATCGGTCCGGAGTAAGGCGTTTTTTTACTCATAGCGAAGTGCCTCCACAGGATCCAAATGCGCGGCACGATTCGCTGGATAAAAACCTGCAAAAATCGAAATCCCCATGGCGAAAATCAGTGTCCACATCACATCTTGAGAATTCACCTGCGCGGGAATTTTGTCAAAATAATAAATGTCACTTGGAAACACCTCAAGACCTGTTGTTCGCTTAATAAAATCCGAAACCTCATTCAGATGATAAGAAAGTCCAAGACCTGCCGCGGCACCTAACATCACTCCGAAAATTCCGATCGAAAATCCCTCAATGATAAAAATTTGGCGCACACTTCCACGGCTTGCACCAAGCGCACGCAAGATGCCGATATCTTTTGTTTTTTCCATAACCACCATGGTCAAAGAGGAAACAATATTAAAAGCCGCGACCAAGATAATCAATGCCAACAAAATCGTCATTACGGACTTTTCGACCTTCAGCGCTTGAAAAAAATTATGATTCATGTCGTACCAGGACCTGACGCTGTAATCTTGCCAAAATTTTTTACGCAAATCCCATTTCCACTTCTCAGCATCATCGACATTTGCAAAACGCAAACTGATCCCAGTAACTGCCTTGCCCAAATGATAAAGGTGCTGTGCCTGATCCAAACTAATCAAAGCAAGACCTGTGTCAAAGTCATTCATGCCTAAACGAAAGATACCTCTTAAAACATAAGTTTGATTTTCAGCACGGGCCAGTGAAAGAAGGCTCCCGTCATCCCGCAAAGGAGCAATCAGCTGAATGCGATCACCCACGCGGACATTTAATCGAGCAGCTAATCCCTCGCCTAAAATAATCCCGCCTGTGCGAATTACCACCTTTTCTTTTGAAAACAAACCTTTTCGTCTGATGGATTCGCTAACATTATCTGCTAAATCAAACGAACCCCATTTCATATTACTTTTGAAAACTGAAGGGTCATCATGACCAAGATCAAGACCCTTGACGATCACGCCAGTGGCTCCGTTAGCTGATTTTAAAATGCCCTGCCCCTCAACAAAAGCTGCCATGCTGATGACACCAGGAAGATTCATATTTTGGAGACTGACCATGTCCGCATCAGGTTGATCAAGCCCATTAATTTTTTCAATCCGGATATGCGGCTGAACACTCACAATTTTTGATTTGAGCTCGCGGTCAAATCCGCTCATGACTGCCTGCACCACAATCAGGGCCATTACTCCCACAGCCACACCCGTCACGGAAATCAAGGTCACAAGAGAGACAAAGCCTGTTTTCTTTTGTCGCATCAAATGCTTATTAGCAATAAAACCTTCGAAGCCCATGATTCCCTTTGAAACTAACTTTGTTTTTCCGTGTTGTCTTCAGTTGAAGGCACTTCTGTATTTTTTTCAGGTTTAAGCTGCGGAAAGAGAATCACCTCACGGATCGAGGCTTGATTCGTCACCAGCATTATCAAACGATCAATTCCAATTCCAAGTCCGCCAGCCGGCGGCATTCCATACTCAAGCGCCATCAGAAAATCCTCATCAATCACCTTATGCTCGCCAATCATTTCCTTTTGTGCTTCAAGCCTGCGGCGTTGATCATGCGGATCATTGAGCTCTGAAAAGGCATTCGCGATTTCCATCTTGGCAATGAAAAGCTCGAAGCGATAAACCACTTCAGGATCGTCTTCCTTGGCTTTGGCCAGAGGAGACATGCTGGTTGGATAATCGATAATAAAGGTTGGATTCCACAGATCCTCTTCCACGAATTTTCCGAAAATATCATTCAAAAGATCAATATCTTCCGATGCCTGAATCTCTTCGCGAGGACCCATCTTCAGTTTTAGCGCCGCATCTTTGATGCTGGCTTTTCGAAAATCAATGCCTGTTTTTTCTTTAAGCGCATCGTAAAAAGAAATCCGTTTCCAGGGCCTCTCATAATTGATGGTTTTATCTCCGTAAGGAATTTCATATTTTCCATGGACTTTGAATACCATTTCCGTAATCAAAGTTTCGGTGATATCCATCATGTCACTATAATCCGCATAGGCCTGGTACAGCTCAAGCATGGTAAATTCAGGATTATGACGGATGGAAATACCTTCGTTTCTAAAATTGCGATTGATCTCGTAAACTTTTTCAAACCCACCCACTAACAGCCTTTTCAGATAAAGCTCTGGTGCAATTCGAAGATAAAGGTCTGTATCCAGCGCATTGTGATGAGTCACAAAAGGCTTGGCCCGTGCACCGCCCGGAATCGCCTGCATCATGGGTGTTTCCACTTCCATAAATCCGCGATCATCCAAAAATTTACGGATTTCGCGCAAAATCATGGAACGTTTTCTAAAAGTATCCCGCACTTCATCATTGGCGATTAAATCAACGTAGCGATGACGATAACGGATTTCTGTATCTTTGAGGCCATGCCACTTTTCCGGCAGCGTGCGCACAATGGTTGAGAGCACACGGAACTTCTCAACACGAATAGTTTTCTCGCCGCTCTTGGAAATAAAAAGAGCACCCTCAACCCCTAAAATATTCCCCATGCTTTGAGCCTTGAATAGCTGATATGCTTCTTCACCCACATCATCGGATTTAATATAGATCTGAATCTTGGCAAATTCGTCCTTCAGATTAGCGAAAGCAGCCCGCCCCATGACGCGGCAGGTCATCATACGCCCAGCGATCTTAACTTTTTTTCCTTCTTGAAATTGATGCAGGATATCTTGAATGGAGTCGATAGGTAAATAACGCGAACCGTAGGATGTGCTCATTTTACTTAAGTCCTTGATATGATTAGATTAATGAGAAGTGCGGCATTATATTACGCCCTGCTTTGCCGTGTCAATGAAGGACACAACCCGAAATCATAGATTTAGCCTATTCCTAACTCTTGGCATTGAAAATAGTTAGAGTTCGTCTATAATGCGCACATTAACGCTTCATAATCTAAGGAGTTGGTATGACCAAGAAAAAAATCGGTGAAGTTCTTGTAGAAAAGAAGTTAGTTGCTCAGGAGCAAATTGACGAGATGCTAAAAGAGCAAAAACACACAAACAAACTCATCGGCGAACTACTGGTTGAACGACAAATTTTGTCAGAACTCCTTCTTTATCAGGCACTTGCCCACCAACACCGCATGGGCTTTGTTGATCTGGCCGCCCATAAGCTCAATAGCATTCTAATTCATAAGATCCCTCTTGAAATGGCAGAAAAGCACTCGATCTTGGCCTTGGATCTTAAAGAGGGTTTGTTGACTCTAGCGGTCTCCAACCCAAGAAATCACCTTCCCCTTGAAGAAATCAAAGCTCTCACCGGCGCCGAAGAAATCCAAGAAGTGCTTTGCCTTCCGGATCAGATTAAGGAAGCCATTCATTCAAAGTACTAGGGCTGGATCCTGATTCAATAGGTTATTTCGTGCTTAACTCCCTTCCCAAAAGTGGCGTTAATTGAATCAAACTAATAGGACTATATGAGTTGGCGCATTGGTGAGCTTCTTGTTCAGAAAAAATGGATCAGCTGGGAACAGCTTCAAGACGTTCTTGAAATTCAAAAATCCTCGAAAAAAATGCTGGGAGAAATCCTCTGCGAAAATAAACTCATCACCCGTTTTTATCTTTATCAAATATTAGCCCAGCAAAGTCAGATTGAATTTGTGGATCTGCCTGTAACTCGAATCAATCCCCACGCCATTGATCTTCTTCCCATGGAATTTGCCATGAAGCATGAAATTATTCCCATTGATATTGTTGCCGACGCCTTAATTCTTGGCATTTCCAATCCCATCAATCACTGGCCGGAGACTGAGGTAAGAAAAATGACACGAATGGATCGAATTCAAACTGTTCTCTGCCTACCCGAGGAAGTCAAAAAAGCCATCCTTAAAGAATATAACCACGTAGACAGTCCGAACCTGCAGGCGAGATAGCAACCCTCTAAGAAAAGAGATTTTGATAAATCTGTTTGGTGGCGTTGGATTTATTGAGAGTGTAGAAATGAAGTCCCGGAGCTCCCTGACTTAAAAGCGACTCACACTGTTTGGTCGCAAACTCAATTCCAAATTCTTCGATGGCCAAAGAATCCGTACCATAACGTTTAATCGCATCTTCCATCTTGTACGGAATGGTCGCTCCGCACATCGTGGCAAACTTCTTAATTTGTGGTCCATGAGTTACTGGCATAATTCCAGGCACAATGGGAACTTTGATTCCAAATTTCCGGCAGCGTTCCACAAATTTAAAATAATGATCATTGTTAAAAAATAGCTGCGTGATCACAAGATCAGCTCCTTGATTCACCTTGTCAAATAAATGGCGTGTATCCTGCACTAAATTCCGACATTCTGTATGTCCCTCAGGATAACCCGCAACCGCGAGTGAGAAGTGATCTGCAAATTCTGACTGTGAGCGAATAAAGGCCACCATTTCCGCTGCAAAACGAAAGCCCTCGGGATGAGGCCGGTACTCCGTTTCACCCTGCGGCGCATCCCCTCTCAAGGCAACGATATTTTGAATCCCTTTATTTTTGAGCTCAAGAAGGATGGCGCAAATTTCATCTCGAGTATGTCCAACACAGGTTAGATGGGCTGCGCTTTCAATACCAATTTCATTTTTGATTTTGCTCACGATGCGAAGCGTATTGGCGCGGGTCGTTCCCATGGCGCCATAAGTCACAGAAATATAGGAGGGTTTGAGACGTTTCAAATCCGCGACAACTTCAAATAGCTTGACCTCCGCCTCTTCGGACTTCGGCGGAAAAAATTCAAATGAAATTACTTTGGATAATTTTGAGTAGAGGTCTTTGACTTTCATAATTGAGTGCGACATCTTAACGATTCTTGCCTCATCCCGCAAGCACCGTCCAACATGGCTATCCACAAGACCGCTCTTATGTTAAAATGCACTCATGTCACGAGTTGATTTACGCGAGCGTCTGAAAGACCGGGTTTTTGTCCTTGATGGAGCCATGGGGACCAATCTTCAGACCCAATACCTCACTTCCAAGGATTTCGGAAGCAAAGACGGCTGTAACGAATACCTCATCCTCACAAAACCTGAAGCCGTTTCCAAGGTCCACGACAGCTTCTTTGAAGTCGGCTGTGATGCTGTTGAAACCAATACCTTTGGTGCCAACCGCATCGTGCTTGCAGAATATGATCTTGCCGATCTCGCTTATGAGCTTAATAAAAAAGGGGCTGAGCTGGCTAGGAAATCTGCAGAAAAATTTTCTACCCCGAATCATCCTCGTTACGTCATAGGTTCGGTAGGTCCGGGTACAAAACTCCCTTCCCTGGGACATGTCAGCTTTGATGAACTCCGGGAATCCTACCGGGAGCAATTTTTAGGCCTCATTGACGGGGGTTCAGACGCCCTTTTAATTGAAACCTGCCAAGATCTGCTTCAAATTAAGTGCGCAGTGATTACAGCGCTTGAATGTTTTGAGGAAAGAAAAGCAAAACTTCCGCTTTTTGTTCAGGTCACCTTCGAATCCACAGGCACCATGCTGCTTGGAACCGAAATGGGAGCCGTGATCAGTACACTCGAAATGTTTCCCATTGACGTTTTTGGCATGAACTGCGCTACCGGGCCCAAGGAAATGTCAGATCATTTGCACTTTCTTTGCTCTCACTCCAATCGATTGATTTCCGCTCTTCCCAATGCGGGTTTACCGGAAAACAGAGGTGGAGTGGCTCATTACAATTTATCTCCTGAAGAACTCGCAAATTACCAGGAACGATTTGTCAGAGAATTCGGCGTTTCAATTGTGGGAGGATGTTGCGGAACCACGCCCGCGCACCTCAAAGCAGTTGTGGACCGAGTTAGACATCTAAAACCAAAAGTAAGATCCATTGAACGCGAAGCTTCGGCTTCGAGCCTTTATCAATCAGTTTCCTTTACCCAAAAGCCTCCTCCCCTCCTTGTAGGCGAACAAACCAATGCAAATGGCAGCAAAAAATTCCGTGAACTTTTAGCACGTGAGGATTATGACGGCCTGGTTTCCATGGGACGCGATGCAGTCAAAGAAGGCTCGCATCTAGTGGACGTCTGTGTTGCTTTTACCGGACGAGACGAAATCAGAGATATTCGAGAAACTCTGATCCGCTTTAACCAGCATGTCACCGTTCCCATCATGGTGGACTCGACTGAAGCACCTGCGATTGAGGAAGCACTCAAGCGCATTGCAGGTAAATCCGTGATCAACTCCATCAATCTTGAAGATGGCGAAGAAAGAATGAAAAAGGTCTGCCCACTGGCTAAAAAATACGGTGCTGCGCTTGTTGCTTTAACCATTGATGAAACCGGTATGGCTAAAACCGCGCAAAAGAAGTTTGAGGTTGCCAAAAGAATCTTCGACTTAGCCACTACCAAGTATGGCATTGCCGCAGAAGATCTTTTTTTTGACACTCTCACTTTCACCTTAGGCAGCGGGGATGAAGAATTTCGGAATGCTGGAATTGAAACCATTGAAGCCATTCGATTGATCAAAACCAACCTTCCTGCAGTGAAAACGATTCTCGGAGTAAGCAATATTTCTTTCGGACTCTCTGCGCATTCTCGTCATATCCTGAACAGCGTTTTTCTAGATGAGTGCCTCAAAGCTGGGCTTGATGCTGCAATTATTCATGCCAAGAAAATTATTCCCGTTTTTAAAATCGATCCTAAAGAATATCGACTCGCACGCAATATCGTGATGAATGAATGGGTAGACGGGAAGGACCCGCTTCACACATTTATTCAGCATTTTGATCAAATCCAACCTAAAAGTGCCGAAGCCAAAGAACGCAAAAAACCAGAAAATATTGGTGAGGCACTCAAGCAGAGAATTGTGGACGGCAATCGCGAAGGACTTGATGAGGATCTCAAAGATGCTCTCGGCAAGCATGCGCCTTTGGAAATCATCAATACTTTTCTCCTTGATGGCATGAAAATCGTCGGAGAACTTTTTGGTGCTGGAAAAATGCAGCTCCCCTTTGTACTTCAATCCGCAGAAGTGATGAAGAAAGCAGTTGCCTATCTCGAGCCGTTTATGGAAAAGATTGAAGGCTCTGAAAAAGGGCGCATCGTGCTTGCAACCGTCAAAGGCGACGTGCACGATATTGGGAAAAATCTTGTCGATATAATTCTTACCAATAATGGCTACAAGGTCAGAAATATCGGGATCAAGCAACCCATCGATAATATTCTGCGAGCAGCCGATGAATTCGAGGCACATGCGATCGGCCTTTCAGGACTACTGGTTAAATCAACTCTGGTCATGAAAGAAGATCTTGAAGAAATGACAAGAAGAGGTCTTTATATTCCCGTGATCTGCGGAGGCGCTGCTTTAAACCGACGTTATGTCGAAGATGATTTAAACCGCGCCTATCAGGGAGAAGTCTTTTATGGTCAAGACGCTTTTTCCGGACTGCGCATTATGGATGATCTGATGAATCCGGGGCGCAAACCCAAAAAAAATCCTGTCAGCGCTTCCAAGCCAAGGCAAACCCTGGAAAACTTGGTTAATTCGCAGGCAGTCAGAAAGCTTCCGCCTATCGATCGATCAAATGCAGTTCCAAAGGCACCATTTCTGGGCTATAGGATCTTGAAAAATATTCGAATGCAGGATGTGTTTCCGTGGATTAATAAAATTTCTCTTTTCCGTGCCCAGTGGCAATTTAAACGAGCAGACATTACTCCCAAAGATTATGAGAAGTTGATCCAAAATACAGTCGAACCTCTTTTCAAAGAATTAACGGAAAAATGTATTCGTGAAAAAATCTTAGAACCCAGAGTGATTTACGGATTTTACCCCTGCTTTTCTGAGGGTGATTCCCTAATTGTTCTGGATGAAAAGCAATCGAAAGAACTTGTGCGTTTCACATTTCCACGGCAAGCCCACGACCCGCATCGCTGCCTTTCCGATTTTTTTAGAGCAAAAGAATCCGGCGAAGTCGATGTGGTGGGATTTCAGCTTGTCACTGTGGGATCACGCGTTTCTGAAATTACTCAACAGCTTTTTAAATCAGACCGATATCAGGATTACCTTTATCTGCACGGACTTTCCGTAGAATCAGCCGAGGCTTTAGCAGAATACGTCCATGCTATGATTCGAAGAGAACTTGAAATTCACTCTCAGGATTCATCGAACCGCGAAGAGGTTTTTCGTCAGGCTTATCAGGGATCACGCTACAGTTTTGGTTATCCTGCATGCCCGAATTTGGAAGATCATACAAAACTTTTTCAACTACTACCGGCTGATAAAATCGGAGTTTCATTGACTGAGGAATTTCAACTTGTCCCGGAGCAATCGACTTCAGCCATCGTTGTTCATCATCCGCAGGCGAAGTACTTCAACGTCTAAGCAAGCTATATTCAGGTCTTATTCAGGTCATTATCCTGATAGTATTTCGTCCCCTTGGCCGTCAATTCCAAAGCAAGTCCAGCCTCAGTTAATTGATAAAGCCAAATACCTGAATCAACAGCCACAGCACCCTGAAAGGATCCTCCATGGTCACCCGCTTTAGCGGCTGCAGAGGCTTGACCTCCAAGCTCCCAGCCGGAGTGGACAAAGCGATTAAATGCCGTTTCGTTTTCAAAAATCCAGACTAGCATAAACTTTTTGATTCCAAGCCCCAAACCCGCTTGAATTTCCGCCATGTTCATAAAATACTTTTGGTGGGTTTTATTATTGATGGCAATACCTCGCCCAGAACCGCCTCCCGCTAAAAAAATCTTCATTCCAAAATTGCTAAATGTGGCATAACCATAAGAGGATTCTACCGAAGATCGAGATTCGGGCTGCGCCTTATAAAGAGCCGCGAGAACTTTCTCGGATTGTTTTAGAATGCTTTGTCTCTGCTTGTCAGCGGAACGACGATCTAAAAAAGCGGGCAGAGCAAATGCAGAATTAATGACAGTGAAAAAAACTAAAGTGAAGGCAATCCATTGACGTGTAAGATGTTTTTGCACAGGTAAGTCTCCTTGCTTCGTTGATCCATTACCAACTGAAATTAAGACTTTACGGCATCGCGAAGAGCGTCGCCTAAAGCATGCCAGGCAAGCGTCGCACACTTTACGCGGATGGGGAATTCCTTCACGCCTTCAAAAATACTCATGCGTTCAATATGCGAAAGAACCGTCTCAGAAGCAGACTCTCTCGTCATAAATTCAAGAAAACTTGATTGAATCATCGAAGCCTCAGACACTGTTTTACCTTGAACCAACGTAGTCATGATTGAAGCACTTGATTTTGAAATAGCACATCCGTTTCCAGTAAATCCAATTTTTTCAATCCGTCCTCCCGCTCCCACCACAAGATAAAGCTGATAATCATCCCCGCAAAGCGGATTTTTTCCTCTGGCATATTGCGTTGCATCGGAGAGTTCAATAAAGTTTCTGGGCCGTCGATTGTGATCCAGAATCACTTCCTGATACAGGGCCTTGAGCTTCGGCTCCGGAGGCATCATGCGAAAACCTCACGCACTTTTTTGAGAGCCTCTACCAATTTAAGCACATCATCCTTCGTATTATAAAAAGCGAACGAAGCGCGCGCAGTGGCCGGCACACAAAAACGTTCCATCACAGGCTGGGCACAATGCTGGCCTGTGCGAATCGCAATTCCCTCTTGATCAAGAATGGTTCCGATGTCATGAGGATGCGCAAAGTCAGTGACAAAGGAAATCAAAGAAGCTTTCTGCCGTGCCCGACCAATAACTTTGATTCCCGGAATTTCAGAAATTTTCTCTGTAGCCAAGAGAAGCAGCTCATGTTCATGATTTTGGATGTTTTGAAACCCCAAATTCACAAGATAATCCAGCGCAGGACCAAGGCCAATAATCTGAGCGATCGAAGGAGTCCCTGCTTCAAATTTTCGCGGCGGCGCAGCAAACACCGTGCAATCAAAGGACACGGATTTAATCATATCACCGCCGTATTCATAGGGATCCATGGATTCCAAGAGGTCCATCTTGCCGTAAAGAACTCCTATTCCCGTTGGACCAAAAGTTTTGTGTCCTGAAAAAGCATAAAAATCGCAGCCAAGATCCTGAACATCCACTTTCATATGGGCTGCGGACTGAGCGCCATCGACAACGAATACAGCCCCTACCTCATGAGCCATGCGCGCCATCTCTTTAACAGGATTTATGGTTCCAAGAGCATTAGAAATATGGGTCACCGCAACTACCCGCGTTTTCGGAGAAAGCAGCTTTCGGTATTCCTCGATTAAAAGCTCCCCATCATCATTCATGGGAATCACACGCAACACAGCTCCTTTTTCAATGCAGAGTTGCTGCCAAGGCACCAGATTTGCATGATGCTCCATAGCTGAGATGATAATTTCATCCCCTGATTTCAGAAATTTGCGGCCATATCCGGTGGCCACAAGATTGAGGCCTTCCGTAGTTCCTTTGACAAAAATGATTTCTTCAACTTTACGGCTGTTTAAAAATTGATGGCATTTGCGACGGACAGAATCACAAAGATCTGTGGATTGCTGACTTAAAGTATAGACACCGCGGTTGACCGTGGCATACCGTTTTGAATAAAAATCATTCATAGATTCAATGACAGAGCGCGGTTTTTGAGTTGTGGCTGCATTATCAAGATAAATCAGCGGCTTCCCATTCATCTCCGTTTGTAATACCGGAAAATCCTGCCGAATTGTTTCCCAATTTATGTTTTGCGTCTTACTTGCCATATTTCCTACCATAAATCATTCGTTTTAGGTGAGATTAACTGCGGCACAGAGCCTGAAGTTTCTCTGTGACTTGCTTCTCCAGCAAATCTCGTAAATTTTTGTGTTCAATCTTTTGGATCAATTCTTCCGCAAGACCATAGATCATCAGATAACGCGCAAAATCCCGATGAAGGCCACGGCTTTGAAGATAGAATAACTCATCTTCTTCAAGTTCGCCAGTCGCAGATCCGTGGGAACACTTCACGTCATCTGCATAAATCTTAAGCTGAGGTCGGGAGAACGCGCGCACATCTGGACCCAGTAATAGGTTTCGAATCTGTTGATTTGAATCCGACTTTACTGCCCCGCGCCCAACGTGAACCAAAGAATTGGTCTCCATTTGACTTTGATCCCCTAAAAAATTCCTAAAAACCTGCCGCGACCGACATTCTTTTGCCTCATGATGAAAAATACTATGTTGATAGCGCCGCGAATACCCATCTAATATCGCTAGTTGATTCAAATCCACAGAGGCATTCGGCCCTTGAAAGAAAACCTGAGTCTCTTGGCGCGAGATAGCGCCTCCATGAGCAAAACCCACGCGATTAAAGATGGAACCTTCACCCAACCACAAATAATGCTGTTCAAAATGCCAAGAGTGCTGCGAACCGCGCTCTAAACATCTCATTTGCAATTTCGCTCTTTTCCCGAGTCGAGCATGAATCACTGAATTTTGAAAAGACAGCGCATCCCCTAAAGCCTCTGTTTCAAGAATAACTGTCACCTGAGCATCCTCCTCAATATCCAAGAAAACTCGAGGCTGACTCAGCATCCCGGCATCAAATACCAACTTGAGTGTTAGAGGAGTAGCAGGTTTGGATCCGGCTTTCAGATGATAATAAGCACCATCAGGAGCCATGGCGGCATTTAATAACGCGAAAGGATTTTCAACACTCAAAAGATCATGCCAAGGCCAATGCCGAAGCTGGGAATTCTCGTTCTGAATTTCAGAACCGAGAGACCTCCAACCTTTTTTTGACTGGCCGGTAAACGATGCTGCTGAGAGGCCGTTTCGTAAAACCATGTTTTCAGAATCCGAGGATTCCAAAACCTCTTTTCGATGATCCTGAGTAAAGAAACTAAGTTGAGGGCTGAGCAGCGGCTCTAGGTAAAGATACTTCCAAGACTCATGACGGCGATCTGGGAACCCAGCTTCTTTCAATGCCTCAAAAGCCTGAAGCTGAATTTTCCCATACCAGTGATCTCGGTCACCTGAATGAGAAAGCTCTTTTTCCTGAATAAGATTTTGAAGTTTTAAAGTTGGATAAGACAAGGCCGCTGACCCCACACTTAATTTCCTCGCGTCCACGAAGAAGATGCTTGACCCGCGGATGACGGAAGCAGCCAATCGTAGCCGCGCTCTTCAACCTCGACTGCAAGCGTTTTATCACCCGACTTCACGATTTTTCCTCCGGCCAAGATATGGACAAAGTCTGGGACAATGTATTCTAAAATGCGGCAATAGTGCGTCACTAAAAGTGTTGCACGGTCAGGTTGTTTCAACCGATTGACCCCTTCGGAAACAATTCTTAAGGCATCCACATCAAGTCCTGAATCGGTTTCATCTAAAAGCGCAAGCTTGGGTTCGAGAACCGCCATTTGCAAAATCTCATTGCGCTTTTTCTCTCCACCTGAAAAACCGTGATTCACAGCCCGCTCGAGATAATGCTCAGGAGCATCCACAATCTTCATTTTTTTATGGAGAAATGTGTCAAATTCAATCGGATCAAGTTCGGTTTGTCCTTTGAATTTCCTCTTCGCGTTATATGCCATGCGCAGAAACGACTCATTATTCACTCCGGGAATCTCAACAGGATATTGAAATGCCATAAATACACCTTGAAGCGCACGTTCTTCTGGAGAAAAGGCCGTAAGATCTTTTCCCTCAAATAAAATACTACCTTTAGTGATTTCCATGGCAGGATGACCCGCCAAAACTTTCGCGAGCGTGCTTTTCCCTGAACCATTTGGGCCCATAATGGCATGGACTTCGCCGGCCTTAATTTCCAGATCAATGCCCTTTAGAATTTCTTTGTCTCCCGCTGAAGCATGGAGATTACTGATCTTAAGCATTTCTAACTCCTTATTTAAAATTATCCTGTCGTACCTTCAAGTTTGAGTCCGAGCAGTTGAGTGGCTTCCACTGCGAATTCTCCGGGCAGTTCCCGAAAAACATCTTTGCAAAAACCACTTACGATCGAAGCTACCGCATCTACATGGTTG
>CAZOOM010000008.1:0-40948 GCA_964581425.1 uncultured bacterium
GCTATGAGGAGCTACTCCGAACATTTCGCTTGATCCTGCAAAATAAAATTTGCATTTAGGGGCGCGTTCTTTAATCGCGGAAAGCATGGAGTGAGTACCATTAATATTCGTGTTCATAGTGGAAAATTCATCTTCAAAAGAATAACTGACAAAACTTTGCGCTGCTAGATGGTAGCATTCGCTGGGTTGAATTTTCTCGACCGTATTAAATACACTGGCGTAACTTTCCAAAGAAGCAGAATGAAGATGAATCTTTTCGCGGATGGCATGAAGGCGCCAGGTTCTGTGCGTGGGATCTTCAAGTGCAACCCGGCGGACAATTCCGTGGACTTGATATCCTTTTTCAATCAGGAATTCAGCAAGATAAGATCCGTCTTGTCCTGTAATTCCGGTAATGAGTGCTTTCTTAATCATTTTGTTCTCCTTAGGATTAGATGAAAAAAAAGTTAATTTGATTCTGCTAATTTATAATTTCCTGCGCGTTCGATTCCGTCCCGACCATGCGTGATGCCATCAAATGGTTTAACTCCTTTGA
Organism: uncultured bacterium; assembly: GCA_964581425.1. GTDB lineage: Bacteria > Omnitrophota > Omnitrophia > Omnitrophales > Aquincolibacteriaceae > CAZOOM01. The sequence continues at coordinate 536 of CAZOOM010000008.1, forward strand.
CAAAGGCCGGACGCTCAGCGAGAAAAGCATAGGGATTTCGTTTCACTAGCTCGAGCGCAATTTCACAATATTCGTTGGCGTCTAATCGATGGATCCATCCAGCACCAACTGGAGCGGAATGGACTGCTTTTTTCTGGTCAATGGCATTTTTCAGTTTTGAGAAATCATCAATCAAAGGATATTCAAGATGACGCACGGCGGCGAAGAATTCCCCTTCGACTTGCTTGCCTTGAACAAAAACAGGCACATCTAGAAGTTTATGGTAATAATAAGGAACACCATAGAAAGCCTCCACGAAATGCATGTACACATTATGAGAATAATCTAGCCCAAGTCGTAAGATCTGAACGTTCATTTTAAGCAATCGTTCAAAAGGTGATCCCATTCCATAATTGGACCTTGAAACATCTCTGCAGATCGCATCTTGTTTTGCACCTAAGGCGGTGACAGAGTTGATCGGATGAAGGCTGCGAATACTTTTAGGATGGGAAGCGATAAATTGGGAAAAAGCTCCCGTGGTGCAAGGGGTCTTCTCTAGGTGGAATGGAGTTCCGTACCTTCCGACTTGAGTGGTGTAGGCATTCGCGACCACAGTTCCTTTCAGAGGATCAATGACTTCAAAAATAGCATCCAGAATGACCTGATGATATTCCTCTTTGGTGCGGACCTCAGCGAGTTTTCCTAAGTTGAAGAGTTCCGTGCTGACGAGAACCACATCACCGGCTTTTAGCCCAATCTGCCTTAAGGCCTGAACCAATTCGGTACGCGTGTATTCTTTCATGAATTGCTTTATTTGCTTTTTTGCTTTCGAAGTACGAGATCTGCAATTTTATCCAAAGATTCAAGATTTTCTTTGATGAGGTCTTCTTCACCAAATCGAACACTATATTTATTCTCTAAAAAGCCAATCAACTCGACCATACCGAAAGAATCCAAAATCCCATTTTCAAAAAGAAGATCATCACTATTAAGTTTGGTTACCGAGGCACCATGGGATGCAAGCTGTTGAGTTACAGCTTTGATAATTTCAGTTTTCATAACCCCTCACATTTAATAAGTTCAAAAACCCACCACTGTGGAAATTGCTGGCTAATGGCAAAAGCCTTTGGGTTAACTTTCATAGCCTCGGGTGAGACTTCAGGTTCATGAATTTGCCGGATGAAAAGCCCTGCTTCTTCAAAGGCCGCCGATATTTGACTCAAGGTTGGTGTCACGCCAAAAGACTTTTTGCTGTACTCCGTAAGAATGGTGAATGGATGTTCGGGTCTTCCCATCCAAGGCGCAAGCCAAAACACGCCGTGAGGTTCCATTACAATCATTCGCCCGTTAGGTTTTAATGCGCGCTTGAGTTCCGTCAAAACTTTTGTGCGAGTGGTCAGGGGCTTATTGCCGTAGGGGACAAAATAAAACATCAGAGCGTCTTGAAAAAGGATCCAATCGAAAGAATTGCTGGTAAGTGATTCCAGGGCGGTACCGGAAGCAATATCGACAGTAGAAAAAGCCGCTTTAAAATTTGAGGGTGTGAATTTTTTTGCCTTTTCAATGTGTTTTGGATTGGGATCAATACCTGTGACATCCCCACCCTGCTTGGCCAGATAACGCGAATAAAATCCGGTTCCGCAGCCTACATCCAAAACCTTCTTTCCCTCAATTTTATTTCGTGTGAAGAAGCGATCGTAAAAGTATAATTGAATATGGCGATATAAATTATTTTGAAGCTCATCTGTACCAGGAAGATATTTTTGATCGACCCACCAAGCGTCTGGATCGGTTCGTTCGACAACTCGAAGCTGATGGCCTAGTTGCTGATGAAAATTTCCAGCATGGTGATTATCAAAAATATTTTCTTTGGCCTGCCAAAACTGGTGATAATTCGATTGAGTATCAATTAGGATTTTTCGTTTGATGAGAAGTTTAGAAATCGACTCAAAGTCCGTGAGCCACGGCAACTGATTGCGTTCATCAGTGCTGCAGATGAGATTCGATGGATCTGAAAGCAGTCCCCGTGCATTTGAAAAACAAGTCACATCGCGAGCTTTTAAGTCGAGGGACTTACTTACACTGAGCTGTTCAAATTCAGCAAGAGTTTTAGGTTCTTGAGCTTTCTGAAGTAATCGAAAGAGATCCTCATTGATCTCCACGTGGGTATGAGCAAGTATGTGATGAACTACCAGACTTTGAAATTCATCAAAAAAGAAAATAACTTCGCGGCTGGCTTGGTAAGTTGCAGCGAGAGCAGGCTTTGGAATGCTTGCGCTAGACATAGATAAGCTTCCCATCAATCGTAAAATCTTTAGCATAAAAAACACAGTCAAGGTGAAATCGGACCGCGTTTTTTCCACCAATCGTGGCATTCGAGCCGAAGCCAAAATGAAACGTCCCGTAGCAGCCTTCATCGATAAGCATGTTTCCACAAAGTTTGGCCTTGGTGTTCAGTCCAATGCCAAACTCAGCCAAGACTCTTCCTTTTGCTCCGTGAGGTTTAAAAAGTTTCTCAAGCGGTTTTTTATAATTGGAAGCACCTTCGATGCGATTAATGATTCCCTTTGCGATCGTGAGTTTTACCGGCGATTTTAATTTCCCCAGACTGGGGCCAGGGATGGAGCCATCGATCACCACGACGCCATCACAGCCATTTTCGAGCGGAGCAATATTGACTTCGATATCGGGTGGAGAGCCCAAAGGTATGCCCTTTTTGACAAATCCTGGACAGAAGTTTGCTATTCGTCCTTGTATTTTCAAAGTGATATTGGTCCCCGCGTCATTTTTGATGTGAACCTTTTTGCCGCGAGTGAGCTGAGTTGCGATTTTCTTTGCTTTGGCAGCAATGGTTTTATAGTCAGCCCGCAGAGCTGGATGACGGATCACATCCGCATTGTAATCGGGAAGGCTGAGATATCTCGCGCCATTTTGATTTGCAGTGTGTCTCGCTTTTGAATGTGCCAGTGAAAATTTGGTTAATCCCATCACAAGATCATGTTTTTTCATTTGATCAGCAACGAATTCAGTGGGTTCCTCGCCATGCATGGTCGCTGTGGGAATGACGAACTGCTGCAAGTGATAACCCTTAGCTTTTGCAATATGGGCGAAAGATTTTCCTAATTCAGCTGTTGAAGTATCCGTGACTAAACAGCAAGTCTCATTTTTTCGAAGCTGGCCTAACTTAAAGAGAATAATTTCAATTCCCTCTTGAAGTAATGCATCCATATTTATTTCTCCGATGTCCGGTCAATAAATTCTTTAAGAGTACGCAGAGCTTTTTGGATTCGCGGCATACTTTCAGATCCAATCGAAACGCGAACAAAGCGGCCGCAGCTCTTTCCATAGCCAATACCTGGAACTACACAAATGTGATGTTTTTGCAAGAGTTCTGTAGCAAAGGTTTCGCAATCTAACTTGGAATTTCCGATCGAAACAAAAAAGTAAAACGTGCTTGTTCCGGGAAGTGCTTCCAAACCAATTTGATCCATAAATTTTTGAACTTCAGCGCGTTTTTCAACCACGGCTTTAATTTGAGGCTTGGTCACACTCACTATATTTTCAAAATATTTTGCTGAATAGTATTCAAGAATGGTTGAAGGGCAAGTAATAAGGTGTTGATTGACTTTTAGGATTTGATTAATCAGGCTTGGATTTGTGATGACATAACCCAAGCGCCAGCCTGACATTCCAAAATTTTTTGATAGCGAATTGACGATAATCGTATGCCTTTTTTCAATGTCCAAATTGGCAAGCGAGATAAATTCCTCTTGGTTGATCACAAAGTCGCTGTAAGCCTCGTCCGAGAGCACAAAAAGATTATGTTTTCGAGCCAACGAATATAAATAAGCGAGTTCATCAAGATTAAAAACTTTTCCGCTGGGATTATTAGGATTGTTGATGATGATCATTTTGGTCCGGTTCGTGACATACTTTTCAAAATTGGTGATTTTTTCATCGTAAGGGATTGATACGGGGACGCCGTAGCAAAGTTTAATTTGCTCAGGGTAACTCACCCACGCTGGGTCATGCACCATGACTTCATCGCCGGGATTCAGAATACTCATCAGTGCCATATGGATCGCGACCTTGGAGCCTGCGGTGACAATAATTTCCTTTTCCGCATCAAAGGTAACGTCATATTCATCTTTAAAATATTTGGCTATGGCACTTCGCAGCTCTGGAATTCCTCGCGAGTGAGAGTAATGATAAATCTTTGACAGAGGCAAGGCGTGAAAATCATACAATGGAATTTCAAAGAAGGCTTCCCCAAGCGAAAGAACTGTCACATCGACTTTTTGGCGTTGAAGATCATAAACCATGGTATTGAATTTGATCGACATGGCTTCTGAGCTTTCCGAAACCACGCGAGAGGGAGTGAAATGAATCTGGGCTTCCTGAGCTGAGGTCTTGGGATCTTTTTTGTCTGGAAGAGGTTGAAGAGTTTCAGTTTTTTGCGTAAGCCAAGTTCTGATTTTTCGTTTTTGAATTTTTCCAGAGGTTGTGTGAGGAAATTCGGGAAGTTCAAGGATTTGACTCGGCTGTTTGATACGAGCAAGTTTGGTGCGACAAAGTTCCAAGATTTCCTTTTTCACATTCTCAAAGATTGCACCTTTTGTAATGCGGATTACCGCAACGACTTCTTCACCCAAAATGGCATGAGGTACTCCAACCACAGCACATTCGTGAATGGCAGGATGCTGATGGAGAACTTCTTCAACGCTTGCCGGACTGATATTGATGCCTCCGCGAATAATAAGATCTTTTTTTCGTCCGGTAATATAGAGATGATTGAAGCGATCTAAAGTTCCAAGATCTCCTGTTGGAAAGAAATCACGCGCGGAAAGCTCCTTACTACTCTTTACCAATACTTCTTGATAGCCGCGCATTAGATAAGGTGTTTTGACCCAGATCTCACCTTCTTCGCCTGTTTTAACTGGCTTCGCGTCTTCATCGAGAACTTTGACTTCAACCCCGGGCACAATTTTTCCGACGCTACCGTCACGAATGGCATCCTTAGGCGAGTTTGTGGCAATGAAGAGTGTTTCGGATAATCCGTAGTTTTCATAAACTGGACATCCATATCTTTTTTCAAATTTATGGCGGAGTGCTGCAGGAAGAGGTGCCATTCCGGCAAGAATGTGCCTCATCTTTTCACGGGAATACTTTTCCCCTTCTGTGGAACGGTCCATTTCAAGCAGAATGGCCATGAGACTCGCCACGAGCCAAAGCGTATTGACTTCGTGCTTAATAAGGGGCTTCCAAAAGCTGATGACTGATGCAGGATTATAAGTTTCGCTGATCACCACACTGGATTCATTCACATAAGGAAGCAGCAATAAGTTGTAGTATCCACCGAGATAAGTAAGAGCGAGGTTATTATAAAATCGATTCTTCGCGGATATTCCAAGCAATTTACCAAACAGTCGGCCGTTATTGACCAGATCGGCAACTTTATGGACCACCCCTTTAGGATCTGCCGTCGTGCCCGAGGTGTAAACAATGATTAAATCGTCGTGATCCTTAAGGCTTTCAAATGGAATAAATTTAGAGTTTTCCCTGAGTTGATCGAGATCGAGCAGGATTGAGCCAGCGGAATCCTTGGGGCCAATTCCCTGAAGAACCAGAAAGAGTCTTGTTATCTTGTTGTTTTTACAAAAAGCGGGACTAAGCTTGTCTTCAGTTTTTGAGGACACCACTGCGCTTTCAATTTGTCCATCTTGCAGGATAAAAGAAATTTCTTTTTCAGATAAAGCCGGATTAATAGGGATGACGACCACGCCTGCGTACAAGCATCCAAGATAGAGTCTTGCAAATTCCGCAGAATTATTCAAAATAAGCGCTAATCGGCTGCCTTTTGTCAGGCCGTTTTGGTGGAGCCATGATCCAATGCGTGAAGCGTTTTCATGAATTTGATCAAAGGTCCATTCTTTACTTGTAAAACCGTCCACTAAAAAGACGCGTCCCGCATTTTTTTTCGGGATTTCACGTAGCCACGCCACAGCGGAAGTCTTTGGCGCAGATTTTCGGGTTGATTTTTTAGGTCTTAGATATGTTTCCATTGAATCGGTGTCCCAAAGTTAATTTTTGTTCGGCTTTTTTTACCCAAGACTTTTTTCAGATATTTAGGTGCTAATCCATGCGCGGGCCGTATGGATCGTACGTTTTGATCGGTCAAGCGCTCGCCTTTTAAAATATCCTTAACTGCAAAGAGAGATCGTCGGAAGGAACAACTTGCCTTTTCATGAGCGCTGGGGCCGTAGGAAACTTTTCCGATTGCCGCTTGTGCGGTTCTAACTCCGTCTACCATGGCCTTAAATTCTTGTGGTTCAAGTGAGAAAGAGCTGTCAGGTCCGGGTGTTTTTCGAGAAAGCGTTAAATGTTTCTCAACAATACAAGCTCCCAAGGTAACCGCGGTAATTGACGCGGTGATGCCCAGGGTGTGATCTGAAAGCCCGACCGGGACTTGAAAGGTTTTTGCCATGTCGCAGAGGGTTTTTAGATTCATCTCTTGAGGCGGAGCGGGATAGGCACTGGTACATTTAAGAAGAGCAATTTGTCGTGCGCCACAATGTTTCGCGGTGCTAAGTGCATCCCAGATCTCTTCTTTCGTGGCCATTCCGGTTGAAAAAATGATTGGTTTTTTTGTCTCTGCAATCGTTTCAATTAAAGGAATATCGACTAGTTCAAAGGATGCGACTTTATAGGCGGAAATATTCATGGATTCAAGAAAAGTAACTGCTGTGGTATCAAACGGTGAAGAAAAAAAATCAAGGCCCAGGGCGTACGCCTTTTTCTGAAGTTTTTCGTGCCACTCCCAGGGAGTAAAGGCATCTCGATAAAGATCATAAAGAGATTTTCCATCCCAAATTGTTCCACCTCCAATCCTAAAATATTTATTCTTGCAGTTGATAGTAATGGTATCTGCTGTGTACGTTTGAATTTTTACAGCATCAGCTCCAGCCTTTTTGGCTTCCTCGATTAATCGAAGAGCGGATTGGAGGCTATGATGATGATTAGCTGAAAGCTCAGCAACCACATAAACAGGATAGTCGGCACCAATTTTACGGTGGCCGATGGAGATAAATTTATTTTGAAGCGTCATTTTTTAACACAAATCGTCTGGCGATTTTTCCTTGAATTTTAACTTTTCTCATTTCGTGAAAGCCCATTCGCTTAAAAAGTTCGGACGAACGGTCATTTTTAATCAAAGTAAAAGCTTCAGCTTTCCGAATAGAGCGAATCCGGAAAACTTGATGGAGCGATTTTCTTAAGAGATCATTTCCGTATCCCCGATTGCGCCACTTTCGATCAAGCACAAGTGAAATGGTTGCGCTCGATCCGATCTTCTCATATCGAATCTGCCCTATATTTTGCTTTCCGACCTGAGCTATCCAGAAAAAACAGTTCTTATCCTTGAGTTTCTTTCGAAACCAATGAAGGTGCTGATTCCATGGAATAGAGCCCTGGGAAAACGATATCGCCCTAACTTCTGGTAAATTGGCCCAATCCCAGATTTGACGAGCATCTCCATGCTTTATATTGCGAAGTCGGAGGTTTTGCTCTTCAAGTTGAGAAAGGATCCTTGCGGGGCCCTTTTGATCAACGATTCCTCGGCATGATTTTATCATTTGCCGGCGTTTTTCGCTATTCTTGATCAGGCACGACACGGTCTTTGCAATTTTTTGAGATGTGAGTTCATTTATAGATCCTAAACTACGATATCCTCCCACTTGGGACATAGTTTTAACAAGAAAACATTGATTATCAGCAGTTTGTATCAGTAAAGAAGGGATTTGATAAAGCGCAAGTTCCCAGGCTGTGGATCCTGCGGCGGTGATTGCCAAGTCAGTCTTTGAATAGATCTGAGACATTTTTAGATCATCAGCGTTAACGATGACATGGGTAGGTATGTGAAGATTACGAGTGAAATTTTGGATTTCATTTAATCGCGGATTGAGGGCTCCAACCAATACGGTTACGCGGGCCGATTCAAGCTTACAATTTTGGAATGCTTTTAAAACGCGCAAGGTGATTCCCTGAGGATCACTTCCCCCAAGTGTAATGAGGATATTCTTGACTCGTCCTACAACGCGTTTCAATCCTTGAAATCCATTAGCGATTGTTCTACGAAAAAAAACATAGGAAGGTCCCGCTAATATCTTGGTGTGAGCATCACGATGATATTTTGAGATAAGGTCTTTTGTGTTGGGATTGATAACGAGATCAGCTGTGTATTTTTTGAGATGGCAAAAGTCATCCATCATCCCCACTCGAAGACCTGCTTTTTTTAACAGAGCTTGGTATTTTTCGTTAAACTGATATCCATCCAGCCAGATAAAATCAGCGCCCCATCGTTTTGCAGCTTCTGCGGTTTCGAGAGCATCTTCCTTATTGCCTTCTTTTTTAGAATGAAGTACGAGATGAGAGATATTTTCTTGATCTAAACGGAATATCAAGGATGGGGACAGATTCTTTGATGTTAAGAAACACGCTTTCCCTTTTTGATCAAGGCAGGCCTGTGCTAATGCCAAGGACCGCATGAAGTGGCCGCTTCCCACGGCTTGAGAAATCGAGATCCGAAAAAGGATTCGCATGAGTTACCTAACCTTAAAAAGAGGTTTCAGGGGTTTGCAGTGCAGCATTTGGAGAATATTTTTCTTTTGAATCCCGCGTTTCATCAATCCAAAAACCTCATCATAAACTCGAAGCAAGGTTTGAATATCCTTTTCAGAATGTGCTGCAGATAAATTGTGAGTGCCTAAAGTCAAAATTCCTCGGGCAAAAACCTCTTGGAGGAAATAAGTTTTGAGTGTCCAAAGATCATATTCAGTGGATTCCAGAAAATTGAGGAAAGTCCACGTGGGATGTCCTGAAACCGAAAGAACGTTTTGCAATTGATGGAGTTCAATTAATTTTCTTATGCCAGATTGGAGTTTGATCCCACGCTGGGTCATTTGTTTGATCACAGGAGCTTTCTCAAGCTCAGTCATCGTCGCAAGAGCGGCTGCAAGTGAAAGAGTTTCTCCGCCAAACGTAAATGAGAAAAATACCTCTTCGAGAAGCTGCATGATTTTTTTAGAGCCTGCCAATGCGGAAACCGGGTAGCCGTTGGCTAGACCTTTGCCGAAAACTGCAAGATCAGGAGTTACTTTGAAATACTCTTGCGCTCCGCCATTTGAAAATCGGAATCCGGTAATGACTTCATCAAATACCAACAGGGCTCCATGTTTGTGGGTTAATTTTTTGACGCTTTCCAGAAATCCGGGCTGAGGATAATCCCTGTTCATGGGTTCAAGAATGACAGCAGCAATTCGCTTTGGAAATTTCTTAAAAAGGTCTTCGAGAGATTCGATTTTGTTGTAATTGAAAGTGTGGGTCAGATTTCTTACGCATTCAGGAACTCCGAGATGACGTGCGGTCGAGCCGATATACCAATCCTGCCAACCGTGATAACCACAAACTGCGACGTGTTCACGCTTGGTATAGGCACGCGCAAGCCGAATGGCTCCAGCTGTGACATCGGATCCGTTTTTTCCGAAACGGACCATCTCTGCGCACGGAACTAACTTGGTAATAAGTTTAGAGACCTCAACTTCAAGAGGATGCGGGAGTGAGAAAATGACACCCTTCTTCATTTGATTTTGAACGGCTTGGTTTACAGAAGGATGGTTGTAGCCAAGCGTGACTGCCGCTAGCGAATTAATGAAATCAATGTACTCATTTCCGTCCACGTCCCAGACACGGCTTCCCTTTCCGCGTGTGACGAAATAAGGTGATGCGCCGAACGGATATTGAGTTTTGCTTTTGCTGAAAGTCTGAGTTCCGAGAGGAATCACTTGAAGTGCTTGTTTGAGTAGTTTCTCAGAATTAGTGTATCTTTTTTTCATGGGACTCCTTGGCCTGTTCTTCTGCGAGTGTTTTTGCATAACCTTCATTTCTTTTGTGCGAGGTGTTCCAGGTTTTGAGCTCTGGGCGTGTTTCAATCAAATTCAAAATATCCTGAAATCTAAAATTTGGATTATGGGGGTAAAGAGACTTGTAAATTTCAGTGATAAGTTTGAAATCGTCTGCTTCATCCACAGTCCATCGAAGGTGTGAATAGTTCTCCGGAGATTGAAAGTCACCAATCTTAAAACGCTTAGGGTGCTGATAGAAAAAAGGAGTTACGTGTTCCCTTTCTGTTTTCAGAGTGGCTTCTTTCCAGGCAATTTCAAGCGCGCTTGCTCGGATCACTTCGCAGTCCAAACCATCTGGAAATGTGGGATTTAAAGAGTTGCTTGTGTAATCAAATTTACCATTTAGATGAAATTGGATAATTTCATCGATTAATGTGGGATCAACTAAAGGGCAATCTCCAGTTAAGCGGACCACATGATCGGGTTTCCATGGTTTAGCGGCTTGATAAAAGCGATCCAGGACATCATTAAGATTTCCCCGAAAGCACTCGAGGTTTACGAGCTTACAATGATCTTGGATAGCCTGATCCTGCGGATCAGTGCTTGTGGCAAGAAGAAGTTGATCAATTTTTTTGCTTTGTTTAATCCTTTCAGCCTGTCGCAGCACCATAGGAACTCCAAGAATCGGTTTTAAGACTTTTTGCGGCAAACGTGAGGAAGAGGCTCTGGCTTGAAGAATTGCAAGAATCATCGGATCCTCCCGGCTGCAGTCGGCTTAGGGATTTGATTCCAAAATCTTGGATCGATGAGTTTGGAATCTGAACAGGCAAGCGATTTAAAATCCAGATTTACGGATTTTGATTGAATGGCCGAGAACGCCGAAAGTATCGATTTAAATTCCGCTAATGAAGCTGTCCCGATCACACCGTAATCAATCAAAAGTTGGTTTGCAAAAAGAAGGCAACCTTCAAGCGGGTTCAAACCGGATTTCTGCGCGGCTTGGTAAAATTGCTCAAGATAAGGTTTAAGTCTGCCCACAGAATCAGGCAGAGATGCGTGATTAGAAAGAAGCAGTCCTTGCAAGAAAAGTGACCGACCGTAAACTTCAATATTTTTTTTGGATTGGAGTTTTGAGAGGTTGCCTTTTTGAAGGAGTCTCTGATCAAGAACATTGATTGGAACTTGAACGAGATCAAAATCAAATTGTGCAATCAAAGTTTCCAGCTCATCGGCTTCGTAAACTGAGAGTCCTATTTTCTTGACCCATCCACGATCTCGAGCGGAAATCAGCGCGCCGTAAATTTTCTCTCCTCCACTTGCCAAGAGGTCTGCAGCATTGTGGACAAGAATTCCATAAATGCTTTTTTGATGTAGTCGTGCCAGTGAAGACTGAATGGAATTTTCAAGTTCCGTAATTTGAGCTTGTGTGATGGAAGGCGTTTTAAAGTGCGGAGTTTTGGTGATGATCTTAAAAGGATGAGATTGGCTAAGGAGTCTGCCTAAAACCTGCTCGCTTTCTCCGTAAAGAGGGGCGGTGTCCAGAGCGTGGACTCCGTTTTGCTCTGCAAAATCAAGAATCTGAATAATTTCTTTTTCAGGAAGCACACCACGGGCGTTAGTGATTCCATAAGGCATCCCAAATTGGGCTGTTCCTAAGCAAAGCTTCATTCAGAGGCCTCTTGGGATTTCTTTTTTCGTGCGAGAAACATTTCATAAAGATGACTTAAGATTTTCATTTTTTGTTCCAACCGATAAAGAAAAGGAACGCCCATGACGGTAAAAAGAACCATTTTTTGAATCGTGAGAATCCAGAGATTGCCCTGTGTCAAAAATGCATCCAAGAGATAGACCGCTGAGAAAAAGTAAGCCAGGATCAGAAGTGTTTTTCCTAGGGAAATGGTCGCTTCCGCGGTAGTGAAGAAACGCCGCAGTGTGTAAAAGTACATTCCGACACCGTACACAAAAAGGCTGATTACGGTTCCAATGGCCACGCCTTCGAGTTTGAGCGAACGAACAAGGACCAGGTTGAATCCAAGGTTCACAATGATGGCCGCGATGGCAAATGGGATATTGACCAGATACTTGTCAATGGTGATCAAAAAACTGTAAGCAAATTGGGCCAAGAGCTGAAAGAAGATGCCGATCAAATAAATTTTCATGGCCGGAATGCCCGGTAGAAACTTAGGCAGAAAGACTTTAGCAATCAGCGTAATGGCAAAAATGGCGAGTCCGCTTAAAAAGGGACAAAGGATCGAAAAAGTATAAATCGGCGAGAGCAGATAGTTTTTTACGCCTTCCGTGCTTCCAGTGCGGCCATATTCTTGTTGAAGGTTTGGATACCAAATGTGACTGAACATATTCGGAAGCGAATAGACATAAGAGCTGGCCATCATAGCGATCGAGTAAAGACCAACTTCATAAAATCCCAGTTCTTTGGCAAGAATCCATTTATCAAGACTTTTTAGAATTTCACCGAGAAAAGTGGCGGCAACAAGAGGAACTCCGAGTTTAAGTTCATTCCAAAGCTCACGGTTATTCCAATAAAATTTGAAGTGGTAGGGTTGTTTCTTGTAAATAAATCCAATACTCGCCAGTGTCACAACAGCGGTTCCAGCCATGAGTCCATAAATTCCCCAGGGTGCAACGAAAATAAAAGTAATTGCAAGAGTTCCAATAGCATTGACCACAATCAATTGACTAAGTGTCCAAAAATGTTTGTCAGACCGCAGCAGATTCAGAAGTAAATCATTAAAACGCTGGACAAAAAGAAAGAATACTAAAAAGACAATTCCAATGTAGAGCGGTTGCTCGAGATGTTTTCCTTTTAAACAAAGATAACCTACTAAAATTGCTGCAGGAATTACTGACATCGACATCGCAAAAGTGCAAACCATATCTTTGAGTTTTTCAGCTTTCTCGTTCTCTCCTTTTCCTCGCAAGAATGGATAATCACGAGCCATGGCTTTTGTAGTTCCGAAACTTGCGTAACCACAGTAACCGAGCATGACTTGAATAATGCTCCAAACGCCCATGGCTGTTGGACCCATGAACCGACGCATGGCAATACTATTCACAATGCCTAAACCTTGAGCAATGTAGTTAGCAATGCTGTAATGCGTTGTATCTTTTAAAATGGATTTTTTATTTTGGCCTTCCATAAAGACTTTCTAGACAAGGTGTCCGGTTGCGATTTTATGAGCGATGAAATCCGAAACTAGTGGTACATCATGGGTGTACTGTGTTAAGTCGGCCGAATCGAGAAAGGTTGTAAGGCGTTGAATTGCTTCTTGTGCGTTTGAAAAGGGTTGGAGTGATGGGCCAAAGAATTTTCGTTGATCTGGATGAATCATGGATTCCGTCAGGGAGGCATATAGACAAAGCACGGGTAACCCTGCGGTTGTCGCTTCAAAAAAAGCAGTTGAGGGACGATCCATTATGACGGCATCCACAGAAGAAAAATATTCTGTTGTGGGGCCATTTTCTACTTGGATATTACTTGCATTTAAATCATCAATAAAAGGAATGATGGATTCCTCGGCATATTTTCGAATCATTCTTCCCTGTTTGAAAATAAATTGCTTGTCGGTTTGAGAAGCCATCCACTTGATGAGTTCCTTTTGGTATTCAAAGTACCAAAGCACAGGATAAATCATGCAATTAAAATACCTTCCGTGCATGGAAAGCTTGGTCGGAATATAGAGAATTTTCTTTGCTTTTCGGGACGATTTAAAAGAGTGGATTCCTTTTAAACGAGAGAGATAGTGAGGTGATTCCAGGACTTTGCAAGGGTGAATGAAAGGACGTAATGCTGCGTTCGAAAATTTTTGTTTGGAAAGCGAATCTGTCGATAAATAATAATCAAAAGGATCTAGATCAGTCATGAGCCAAACAGGATCATCAAAAACATCGCAGCCATGCTGGATGCAGATAGATTTTGTTGATGAAATCTTACATGCAAGGATTGCCGCTTTGGACATGACATCTGAGCTTGTATGCGTGACGACGTAACTGATACTGTTACTTCGAAAGAATGCATCCAAACGGATCGTCCAGTTAAGAATTTCAGAGGCGGTGTCTTCCAGAAAAGCTTGAAAAAATGGAATGAGATAATCTGATAGATCAAACTTGGTGCGTTCCTTAATCCAATTGAAAAGATAAGGCGACTTGCTAAGTTCCTGGGCCGCAGCCTTAGCCTGCTCTCGAATTTCAACGATCTTTTCGGCTTCATTGTGCTTCTCTAAACTTATGCGTGTCGAGAGTTTGTTTAAAGTGTAGATTTTTTTATCTGCCACCAAAAACGTGCTTAGGTTTTCCGCTAAAAAGGTTCGAATCACGGGATCAAGATGATGCGATCCCGAATGGAGAAACAAGACCCCAGTAGAAAGATGAGGAGTCTTTCGCGTTACAAACAAGTTTCTTCTAAATTTAAAGAAAAACAAAATGGGTTTAAGCGCGTTGGAAACGTGAAGCTTGAAATCTTGCCAGAACCCTTTCCCTTTTTTGAAGGGATGCGTGTTTGCTGTTTTTTCGTAAGTGCTGGTTTCGAGAAATCGAAAGCGTACCAATTTGTGTTTAGCGCAGATTTTTGGAAATAAGTCGGCAAAACACGAAGCGTTTTGTGAGAATTTAAATTCGTGCATCGTCCTGGGGGCCTTTCTGGGAATCTGTCGTACGTAAATAATTTCAGACTCCGGGTGAAGGTTTGAAAGCACTTGGTCTAAAATGTAAAACTGAATGATCACAGGGTCGACAAAGTATTTAATGCGGTTGTAGTAGAGCCGAGCAAGGGAGAGACGGTGCTCGCGTAAAAAAGAAATTTTGCTCTGAAGAAATTGATCCCACTCATGGATCCACGCTAGTTGAGAATGAAAGTGATCAGTCTCCTGCAGGCGTAAATTTGATTCTGAGTAAAATTCTTCCAGAATCTTATAGGGAATTCCGCGTAAACCCAATTGATAGGAAACCTGTGGGCTAAGAGAAATGACAGTCCCATCACGGTAATTGACGGCACTTTCAAAAAACTCAACTAAATAGATTTTTCCGGAAAGTTTCATAGAATTTATTTGGCGAGTTCCTGGTCCCAAATATTGTCTTTCACCCATTTGCCGTTTTCTTTTCTCCAAACGCGAGGATCGCGGAATCCATCGGCTATTTTCCAAAATTCCGCCTCAGTCATACCGACATAATCCAGCCAGTAGTAGACATCGCTTGAGACCACATGATCGTGCGTGCGCACTTTTTCGATACCCTCTTCGCGGGTCATGTACCCTGTTCGGATATCCTTACAAGCATGATCCGAGGCGCGGCCGTAACCGAACTTCACATACTTCAAAAGATCGTGGGCGCCATTTTCGTACCGATCATCGAGATTTGAAAATGAACGGTAAGTTCGCTCAAAAGGCTTGCTTGCGGGTTTGAATCCGTATTTTTCCTGAACCATCTTTGAGTGCCAGTTTGGATCCCATTTGAAAAAATTTCCAATATAAAGACCGCGGACACCGACTTTGAGGATCTCTTGATCCGAAGGATACTTTGCCCAAAGCATGTCCTTTTCAGAGATTTTTTCAATCGGATCTTTAATCATGTCATACCATTCAAATCCCCTTAGATCGTGTTCATGGCGAACGCGCGCGCTGAATTCCACAAAATCATCAGGTTCGTACATTCCGGAAATATCCCAATTGGTTTCTCCCCAGATAATGAGTGGAATATTAAAACGAACCGCAATCTGAATCGGAACAGTGAAAATTCCGCAGTGAGCATGCCAGTTCATATCGCCCATTTTTCTAAAACAGAGACGGTTCAATTTTTTAAGCACTTCGACAGAAGGTCCGAAAACCAAATGATCCGCATCAAAGACATGACGCATGCGGTCTCGGTTGTAATCTCCCTCGGGGAGATAGTTATTTCCGTGATAAGTGACTAAGAGTGGTTTAAGCCCGTACTCGGTAGCCATTTTGTGCGCTTGGTAATAACTGTCTTTGCCTCCGCTCACAGGAATGATGCAATCGTAATTCGAGGTATTGCTTTTAAGCGAGGTGTTTAGAATCTCCTCAAATTTTTTTTTTCGGCGTTCCCAAAATTCCGGCTTAAGTTGTTCAAATTTTTCAAAGGTGCGGCAGGCCGTGCAAATACCTTCTTCATCAAAATCCAAATTGACTGCGACCGCGGGATAGACACAACGTTTACAGTACTGCATAAAACTCCTCCTTATTGGAATAAAATAAGATCAGGTGGACGGACATTGAACTTTCTTTCGTAAAGAAATTTTTTAGCGATAAAGACACTTTGATCGTAATAGTGAAAAATGTTTGCAGCGGCCACAGCATCGACATGAGTTTTTTCGAGTCCTTCGGCAAAATGCTCCCACTCACCAACTCCTCCCATGCCGATCACGGGAATGGAAACCGCTTGGCTGACTTGATTGAGAAGTCCAAGGTCGTAACCTGTTCTCATTCCGTCTCGGTCAATGGAGTTGATTAGAATTTCTCCCGCACCGTAAGATTCGGCTTCTTTGGCCCACTGATCCGGAGTGAGTCCAGTAGCGACTCGTCCTCCATTTTTATAAACTTCCCAGGAAGTCATGGAAGTGGTCTTGGCATCAATGGAAATCACAATGCATTGGGATCCGTACTCTTTAGCTGCTCGCGTAATGAAACCTGGATTTTCAATGGCTTGTGTGTTGATCACTACTTTGTCCGCGCCTGAATTTAAACGTACGGCAATATCCTCAAGCGTTCGGATCCGTCCACCGATGGCAATCGGCATAAGGCATTCTTTTGAGACATCGCGGATGATTTCTTCAATGGAGTGCCGATTAGGATGACCTTTATCATCGCGGCGCATGTCATACTGACCTTCTTTGGTGATATCGAGAAAAATCAGTTCATCCGATGCCCAATTACTTAATCTTCTGACTGAGGTTATTGGATCCCCTAAGTTTTGATAACGGGAAAAAGACTTACTTTGAACTAACCAGCCATTCTTTAAAAGTAAAACTGGGATCAGTCGATTTTTCTTCATATTAAATTTTTAGAAAATTGTTAAGAAGGATCATGCCTGCCGTCTGACTTTTTTCAGGATGAAACTGAACGCCTAAAATATTTTCTTTACCTACCGCAGCCGCAAATGGAATTCCGTAATCACAGCGTGCAAGGACGCGCTCCTCATTTTGGGGAACAAAATGAAAGCTGTGAACAAAGTAAAAATCAACTTGATTGCCAATTTCTAAAAGCAGAGGATGTGAATGTGGGATTTCCAAATTATTCCAACCGATTTGAGGAATGCGCAGATTAGGGACATCCAGCTTAATCACTTCTCCTGGGATCCAGCCAAGTCCCGCATTTTCTCCAAATTCAAAACCCTTGTCGGCCAATAGCTGCATGCCTAAACAAATACCTAAAAAGGGGCGTTTTTTTTCCAAAATCTGAGTTTGCATCGCATCAATAAAACCAAGAGATTTCAAATGATTCATTCCTTCTCCAAAAGCTCCGACTCCTGGAAGCACAACGCGGTCTGCATGCAAGAGATCCGCACCCGATTTTGCGATGTGCACCGTTGAGCCAATACTAGAGAAAGCATTCACAACCGAAGTCAGGTTTCCCATGTTGTAATCGATGATTGTGACAGATTTCATGGCTTCCTGATTTTTGGGGTCAGAATTTATTTTTTTCGTGCAAAAACATGAGCAATGGACGGCTGGGCAAGGTCGTAAGCTATTTTGTCCAGCATGCGGTCAAGTTCAATCGTAAATTCAATAAACTTTGGATCCCGCTTCCGCCACTTCAAATAATCCTCCGAAAAGCCCAGAGAATTTGCCAGCGATCTGGCCCAGTGCCAGCTTGTCCGGACCGGATAGACTTCAGTAATTTGAAACCCCTGATGTTCCAGCATTCTCTTGATCGATTCTAAAGTGAAGTAGTAAAGGTGATAAGGTGTTTGAATCCAATTATAAAATCGTCCCAGAGCTTTAAATTGAAGGCTATCTGCCGAAGGAAATCGTAAAAATAAAAGGCCATTTTTTTTGAGCTGACGGTGAGCATTCTTGATGAATTGCTTTGGATCT
The DNA here is from genome assembly GCA_964581425.1 of uncultured bacterium. Lineage (GTDB taxonomy): Bacteria > Omnitrophota > Omnitrophia > Omnitrophales > Aquincolibacteriaceae > CAZOOM01. The sequence continues at coordinate 18,479 of CAZOOM010000008.1, forward strand.
TTCAGATGTTCCAGTACAGCGACAGCTGTCACGCAATCGAAAAGTTTGGAGGGGCGGTAATCCTCAAGGCGGCCGCAAGTCAGGTTTTTTAAGTGAAGTTTCTCTCTTCCAGTCTGAATGCTGCGCTCGGAGTGATCAATTCCGTAGCTCTCGTAACCCTGTTCTTGAAGCGCTTTAACAAAAAGGCCAAGTCCGCAGCCAAAATCAAGAATCTTTCCTTTTTTGATATGTTTTTTCATGGGCTGGATAAGATCAGCAAATAATTTTTTTCGGTAATAGGCGCTGTTGCATTTTCGAAGGTCTGTAATCAATGTGTCATCGAGTTTTTCATAGAATTGAGCAAGTGATTTCAGAGTTGGTTGAGGATTTACAAAATGAAGTCCACACCGGGCACAGGAATCAATGGAAAATCCTTTAACGCACATGACGCCATCCGGGGACTTAAATGCGGCTGAGATATTTGTGGAATGGCAAGCCGGACAAATTTTAAATCGCGGTTCAAATTGATATTTAAGTTTAAAGTTCATCAAAATGGTCCTTCACAAGTTTGAGAACTGTTTTTATAACTTTATGGATGTCAGCATCCTTCATTGACGGATAAAGCGGCAGAGTGACAGTCTCTTCGTAGTATTTTTCCGATTCGGGAAATTGTCCCTTTTGAAAACCTAAATTGCGGTAATAGGGCTGAAGATGGATAGGAATGTAATGCACCTGAGCCCTGATACCTGAATCCATTAATTTATGGAAAAATTCTCCGCGTGAAATTGTTAGGCGTTCCAAATTGAGTCGAATCACATAAATATGATAAGCAGAGGTTGATCCTTGAGGAGTTTTTTGCGGCGTCAGCGCTGAAGTATTTGAAAAGGACTGGTCATATTTTCGGGCAATTTCTTGACGACGTGTCACCCATTGCTTCAAATGGCGAAGCTGGCTGAGGCCGAGCGCCGCTTGCAGATCCGACATGCGGTAATTGAATCCCAGATCCTGCATTTCATAATACCAAGGAGCTAGGTGTTTTCCGTTTTTATTCGACCAAAATGCCATATCCCTGTTTTTGAAAATTTCAGAGTTGCGCGTGATGCCGTGGGTACGAAGCCGGAGGAGTTTATCGTATAAATCTTTTCGGTTGGTAGTAATGGCTCCCCCTTCGGCGGTGGTGACCATTTTTACCGGGTGGAAACTAAAAATCGCTGCATCTGAATGAGCACAGCTTCCAACCACGATGCGTTTGCCTTCAGTGGAGTAACTTGCGCCAATTGCGTGAGAAGCATCTTCAATGACCTGAAGATTATTTTTTTTAGCTAATTTGAAGAAACTTGGCATATCTGCGGGAAGTCCTCCAAAATGCACAGGGAAAATAGCGCGAGTTCTTTTTGAGATCGCAACTTGAGTCTTTTCAGGACTCAGATTGATGGTTTGTGGATGAATATCCGCAAATACAGGATTTGCACCTGCGTATAAAAAGGCATTGGAGGTTGCGACAAAGGAAATAGGAGAAGTAATGGCCTCATCATTTTTCGAGAGTCCGATGGCAAGAGCTGCAAGATGGAGTGCCGCGGTTCCGCTAGAAACAGCTACCGCGTACTTCGCGTTACAAATTTGAGCCAGTGCTGCTTCGAATTTGGGAACCTCAGGGCCTTGAGTGAGCCAATCAGACTTTAAAACTCGATCAACACATTTCCGGTCTGTTTGGTCAATCGTATGACGGCCATAAGGAATGATCTTTTTCAAGCTTTGGAGCTTGCGACAACGGCCTCGCATTCTTCGCCCTCAACTAGCTTTTTCAGATCATGGATGCTGAGCCACTGGTCATTGGTGTCGCTATTGTATCCTTCAAAATTCAGCGGAAGGGGTTTTCCTCCTGCGCGTGGCTTCCGGCTCGCCACAATTTCAGGGCAGGCAATAAAGCGATCAGAATATTCATAGGTGTAAAGTGCTTCATCTTTTGAGACCAGGGCTTCGTGAAGTTTTTCACCCGGCCGAATGCCAATGACCTGTCTCTTGGCTCCCGGACAAATGGCTTCAGCAAGATCCACGATTTTGAGGCTAGGAATTTTCGGAATAAAAATTTCTCCGCCTTGCATTTCTTCCAGGCTTTGCGTTACTAAGGCCACTCCCTGAGGAAGTGTGATCCAAAAGCGTGTCATGGCTTCATCAGTGATGGGAACCACTCCTGTTTTGCGGCATTGCTTGAAGAAAGGGACCACGCTACCCCGAGAACCAAATACATTTCCATAACGGACCACACTAAAACGCGTTCCGTCCGGAGAGTAATTATTTGCTGCAATGAACATTTTTTCTGCACAAAGTTTTGTGGCGCCGTAAAGATTGATGGGATTGACGGCTTTATCGGTACTGAGTGCAAGCACAAGCTCTACCCCATTATCAATGGCTGCATTAATCACATTTTCTGCACCAATCACGTTTGTTTTTACAGCTTCGAAAGGGTTGTATTCCGCAGTGGGGACAATTTTGAGAGCCGATGCATGTACGACGATATTAACACCGTGGAGCGCGCGATGAAGACGCTCGGAGTCACGCACATCTCCGACAAAATAGCGGACTTGAGGTCCATGATAAAGCTTATGCATTTCGTACTGTTTCATCTCATCTCGGCTGAAAATAATCAGTTTTTTTGGCTGATACTTTTTCAGCATGGTTTTCACAAACTCATGTCCAAATGAGCCTGTTCCTCCAGTGATCAAAACAACTTTATTTTTCCAATCAAACATCTTTGACGGTCTCCTTGTCATCACTATGGATCCAATGGCGGCCCTTATTGTAAATCTTGCCCACCTGATCCTCGAGTTTGGGGGATACAACACGTAAAATTTCTTTGCCCATGATTCTGTACTGTTTGCCGACTTTGGCGGCACGAATGAGTCCTTTTTTAATCATTCGAGTCATGGTGCTCGGGCTTACTTTAAGCAGATCTTGTGCTTCTTTTGGGGTGTAAATTTCATTTGCGTGAACTTCCAAAGGATCCTCCGGGACAGAGCGGAAATGGCAAAAAATGAGTTTGTATTGAGCAAGACTATCAATCTTATATTTAAATGTCAATACTATTCTTTAATAGTCAGGTTATGGCGTATCCGTCGCAGACTTAATCTTCTGGATATCGAATAAAAGAAATACGTCCTTTTCCCCAGCCGACTGCCTGTAATGGGTCATGACGTAATCAGCAAAAGCTCGATGAGCCCAGAATTCTGTAGTTTTCAGGATGAGAAGGTGTGTAGCACCTTCATATTTTCGAAGGTATTCAAGGTTGGAAACAGGATTTTTGATTGCCTGGTTACGTTCCACCCATTGTTTTTTGGGAAGCTTCTCCCAATTCGCATGAAGGTAATAATCTGGAGCGGCATCATAGGTCTTGAGGCTAAAAGGCCAGCCGCAACGATCCGCGTAATAGAGCACTGGATGAGAACCTTGGACAATGATTCTGGAGGAAGTTTTTTCAGTCACCTCTTTAATCCGCTCGGCAATACGGATCAAGTTTTTATCTTCAGCTGAAGTTTTAAATGCCGGATGGGCGCTGTACCTTAGCGAAACAACGCCGACACAAGCAATGAAGAGAAGAATTTTGATTTTTGAACAGAGAGTGTTAATGGATTGAGTTTTGATAAAGCTGAAGAAAGCGGCTCCAGCGAACGTTGCAGATGGCAAAAGAAATTGAAGCCAATAAAATTCATGCTCGATTAATTTACGAGGCATGAGGATTCCAGTAATGGCAAAAGATAGCGTCCATAAATAAAAAAACAAATGATTTTTAAACGGACGAAATGCAAGGATTCCAATGAGCCAGAGACCAAAACCTACCGGTGTTAAAACCATTCCCGTGAGCATGTCAGCGAATTCCTGATAATAATTCGATTGAAATACAATGGGAGAAGCAAAACTCGATCTTACTTGGAGCTGAGCAAAAAGCGTGCTGTAAATATTATTTGCTTCGTGAGAAGTTTTCCAAAGATGAGAATACCACAAAGTAGGAATAAAAAGGCTTATCAGAATGATCCAAATAAAAGTGAAAAGCCTTCGATGAAATTGATCGCGCGGCTCCTCCCCTTTTTGAAAAAGATAGACCAGAAGTGGCAATCCTAGGGTGGCGAAATTAGGGCGCGTGATAAGAACAAGACTGAAGGAAAGTGCGGCGAGTATGATCCTGAGAAAGGATTTTTGATCAACGGCCCTGACGGCGAAATAAAGAAAGGTCAGTGTGAAAAAAACCGTCAGCATTTCATTTTGAAAACTCTGGCCATAAATGAGGGTAAGCGGAAATAAAGTAAAGGCAATAAGGCTTGCAAAAGCAATTTTTCTGTCAACGAGGTAGGACACAAGTTGAAAAATGAAAATACAGGAGCCCATAAAAAACAGAACCGCTTGCATTCTGCCCCAGAAGTCCAGCCCTCCTCCAAGCGTCACCTGAAACACAGCTGCGATCAAGGCGCATACTGGATAAGCTAATAGGAGAAGACCGGGGCGCCCGTTCACCAGGACATAGACTTGAGGATGAAAAAGATCTCTAAAGTGATTCTCGATAAATCCGCGAGCCATCATCGCATTCGCCGTTTGATACATGGAAAAGTTTCCCAGTAAGGGACGGTGAATGCTCAAAAGATGTAACAGCGTGGCCGCAATAATAATGCACCACACGCTAAGACCTAATTTCGGGCTGGATATCGGAACGGGTTTAGAGTTTGTCAATCGGTTGTCTTAAGCTTTGTCCGCAGTAACTTGCTTGACAAAAAAAGGCTTTTCATCAAATTTTCGAAGTCCGGTTTCAAAAGCCTCATCCAGAGTCTCGTAAAATCCAATGAGTTTAATGCCTTTGACCAGAGCGAACTTGTTGGCATGTTCACTCACCCACTTTGACTTTTTGATTGCAAAAAAACGCATTTCTGTTTCTAAATCTTTTGGGTCACCATTGATTTTAAAATTGGACATATTTACTCCTCGATTTGAGTCGAATTTATTGAATATTAGTCGTCATGCGATGCGATGTCAATATGACTTAATGTTTTGCCGTACTCTCCTTGTTTTTGATTGATTGTTGGTGTTGGTTCCATTCAAAATTCAGAGACTCAATCCACGTTGTTTCCCATTCCGGATGATGTAGTGCGAATTGATTTACAAAAGCCATGCGTGCGGATTGCAGTGATTCATTTTGCCACCAAGTGCTTATGTCTCTACTTTGGAGCCTCATGATCTGAGCCGCTTTTTCGGGCTGTAAAGCGATTACGTCACACGTTTCCAAATCATGATAAAACGGTTTAGCTGCCTTTCTTAAATCCCAGATCATGGGATCAAAAAAATGCAAAGTCGGAATATTCCTAGCCATAGTTTCGAGGAAAACTGTAGCTCCTCCATAATCAATGATGACAAGGGTCGCTTCTTGCAGTGCTTTTTCTAGGGATTTTGAGGAATCAAACAGAAGTTCGGGAAATTTATTTTCAAGGCGAATCTTATTTTGAAAACCATACTCATAGATTCCGGATCGAAAAATCATTTGAGATCGGATACTTGAACTCAGCGAAGATAAGAAGCGCTCTTGCCACTCAAAATACTGTTCCCACTGTGAACCGATCGGCGAACTGTGGAAACCAATGGGATAACGGGGTTGAGCTGTAGCTAAATATAGAAATGGGCGCGCTGCATTCGTGGATCGCTGAATGGTTTGCAGAAGCCTGGGGCTCGGGATGTTCCTGAGGTTGCTTCCTGCTTGACTCGCCCATCCCCAGACCCAAAATGTATCCGCGCACTTGGCCTCATGAATTTCCTGAGCGTGCCTCTCATAAGTGCCATACGCCCCGCCATGTTGAATCGCTACAAGTCTCTTGCCTCTTTCCTGAGATTCAGCTGCTAGAAATTTAAAAGGTTCATGATAGCGCCAACCAAAAGAGGAAACGGAAATCGCGGGAAGAATTTCGCTCTCATCTTGAATTGCTTTTTTTGCATCTCGGTAATATTCAAGATAAAGAGGCGGAAAATTGACCGATAAGGTTTTAATCAGAATTTCTTCCAAAGCGTTATAAAACGGAAGTTCTGAGAACTTATTCCTTGCTGAATGACGTTTAGGGCATTTTTTTTGAAGATGATCGAAGTTAGGGTGGTTAACACTCGGTGGAAGGATGCGTAGGCCGCTTTTTAGCATTAAGCCCAGGAGTTGTTCCTCATTCATATCCGCATCGAACAGCTTGCATCGGGACCGTCCAGTGATTTGAATGACGGATCCAAGCAAGCGCAAAGTCATTTTTTTAAAATCAGACGCTGCCAGATCAATAAAAGTTCGTTTCTTGGAATTCTTAACGACGCCGATGGGCAAAATGGATGTTTTCAATGGACGCTCAGGTTTGGCTGGCTGAGACTTGAATGAAAAACCAAGGGCCCTAAATATTTGCGAATAGAGCTGTAAGTTGTAATGGTCAAGCATGGTGAAGTTGATGAATTCCAGGGTATCAAAGGGGGTGCGATAGCTGGATGGATCAAGGAGTCGTGTGGTTAACTCAGAGTCTCGAAGGAGCGCCAATTGAATGTGACTCAGGCGATCATAAAGAATATCAATGTAGTAATGCAACCAAGGGCCGATGAGAATTCGCCAGTATCGGAGGGAACGCTCTTCGTGATGATGTTCGTTTAAGAAATCGGCTAGAAGACCCAGAACCTTTTCGTAAGTTTCCAGGCAGCATTGGTAGGCTTGGGAAACTTTCTTAGGATCAGACCAGGGGCAGTCTAAAACGTCATAATCAAGAGACTGCCAGTCCTGTTGCCGATCAATGAGCAGACACCAAGACCCAGCAAATAGCATCCGTTCATTTTTATTCCAAAAATCCTGAAGGGCAGTGGTAGCAAAAAACACGGAGATTATCAGGCTTTCGTGTTGTCATCAAAAAGAAGAATCAGGGATCTTGATGATCAGGCTTTAAACTGAGCAAATTTTTCAAGATTCCGCTCAAGTTCTTCTGCGTCTTCCTGAAGAATCCACCAATTACAGCGATCTTCATCCAAAGATCTTGAATCAGGCGGTGCTACAAGAAGCATCATTTCTTCAAGGTCATGAAGACCGGAAGTAATACGTTTCCAAAGATCCAGCCTGCTTTGAAGTGTTTTAAAACGGGCTGATTCAGCTGGATTTTGTTTTAATGTATTTGCTTCTTTTTGGAGGCCCGGTATGTCAGACTGTTTTTCAAAATCTTGAATTTGAGATTTTAGATTTTTGACTTTTTGCGTGAGTGCAACGCGATCAACTTTATCTTCGCTTACCATAAGTCACCTTATTTGGGAGCCTTGAGACCATCAATGAGCTCAGGACCTTTTTCGCAAAGTGCAATTTCTTCGTCGGCGGTGTCTTTGAGATTATCCGGAGAAAATCGCGGTTCTTCGAGACTGGTGTTAAGAAGATCGTCAAACCAATCCTTTCGATGCTTCCTGAGATAGGACATTTTCTTTTCAAAGTCAGCTTGGTTACTCTTGAAGCTTTCTACGTGGCCGCGAGCAAACATAAGCTCTGCTTCTTCGGAAAACGAGTTGGGCCAGATATTGGCTTTGTAACAAGGAGTGCTGCAGCGAAGGCAGGTTCGTCCTGCACCGGGAATCTGAGAAAAATCACCAGTTAAATGCGCGCGGCGAAAGGCTCGCATGCGTTCACCATTCCAAATATCCATAATATTTTCTTTGTTGGCATCTCCAATGACGAGGTCATTGTCGTAATCAAAAATACAAGCGCGAACGAGACCTGTAGAAGTGACTGCCATGTAGCGCCAAGGATATTCGCAAACGACTTTCTTCCCTTCCTTAAGGAGCTGACCCAGCGTGAGTTCCACTTCATCATTTAAACCAAAAAAGTTGAATAGCTTGGTCAGATCCACGCGATCGACGGGAAGCGCACCAAAGAATTTTTTGTAACGTTTGGCGCTGTGTTTATTTTGATTCTCGTAAACAAAAGATGTTCGGGTTCTTAGGTGGTAAGCTCCGAGCTCTTCCTTCGCTTCGAGAAAATCAAGGATGTTATTGATCGTCGTTTCAAAATGGCCGTTGATATTGACGGTTTCATACGCTTCTTTATCCCCGCCATTTGCATTGAAGTAAATGTAGCCAAGTCCAGCTTCAATCAATTTCTTGGAAAGATCCTTCTTGAGCAAGGATGCGTTGGTGATGAGGCGCGACTTCAAGCCATTATCACGAACGACGCGAACTAAATCAGGGAGTTTCTGATGGGTGGTGGGTTCGCCTTGCAGCTGAAAAGCAATAAAAGGTTTAAAAGGGGCCAGCTCTTGAATAATTTTCTCAAAGAGCTTTGGCTCCATCATCGACTTTTCTCGGATCATAAAAGCTTGAGGACAATGCGTGCAGCTAAAATTGCAGGCCGCCGAAACTTCGATTAACGCTTCGTTGGGCGGCGCCATGCTAAATTCTTTTTTGTGCGTGGCTTCGTAAAGAAATTTGAGGTACCAGTATTCTTTTTCGAGATCTTCGGGGGTCATTTTATCCGCATGGGAGTGAATTTGAGGCGTGAGATCTTCAACGGCAGTTCTTACCGAGGGTGCTAATGATCCAACACTATTTTGCGAAGATGGATCCTGTTTTTCCCAATCTTTTAGCGGAAGCGGAGCGGTCATGATTCCTCCTGATTATGAAATGTCTTTGTCATTAATGCTTAAGGTTTCAGTCGAGCTTCAGTAATTATCGGCTGTGACGCACATCACTATAGCAATATATCACAACATGTCAACAGTATTCACCAGCATTCATTAGATTTGTCATGATTAAGGTGATTTTGCTCGGAAACGCTTAGTTTTGCTTTTGAGCAATCACAATTCCCCTTACGAGAGGAAAGTTAAGATTCTCCGAAGATGCTTTAATGAGCCGATAGGTCAGGTGCATGAGGCCAAGCACGAGTTGTTTCCAAAATCCGGCTTTTGAATCAACGTGAGACAGTGATTCTGGGACTGGTAAATTCCCGCGAATAAGTTTTACTTTAAATCCGTTCTTTTCGAGTAGATGAGTGATGGTTTTTTTGGAATACTCATAAACGTGATATGGCGGAAGGGGTTTTTCATCGTCCGAGCTTTTTACTTTGAGTAGCTGATTAAATTCAATGGGTAGTTTGAGGGCTCTGAAAAGTGGTTCGATAGCCGTGAAAATCTTAAAGCACCACGAGGAAATATACATAGGAAGCATGAGTACTACAAAGCCGTTGGGTTCAATCGAACGATGAATTTTCTGGATCGCGCGCACCGGATCAACAAAATGCTCAAACACATCGCCGAGAAAAATAACCTGATACGCGTTCGCGGGTAAGTCCGTATGAAGAAAGTTCCCTTGTTTCACATCAAGATGATACTGGTTTCGGCAATGCTCGGAACCCCAGCGAGAAATTTCGAGACCTTGAGTTTTCCATCCGAAATCACGAGCCGCGCGAAGCATAGCTCCGCCCGCAGCGCCGATTTCAAAAAAAGTTCCTGTTTTTTCGGGAACGACGGAATCAATTTTGTTCAAGATATCAATGAACTCGTATTTGCGTTTTTGAAAAATCTCTTCGTAATCTCCCCGATAGCGGCTGGCGATAAAGTCTTCCTGAAAATATTGATCGCCGTACATTTTGGTGATGCATTCATCAGTTGGCATGGGAGAAACAAAAATAAGCTGGCATGAGCGGCAGCGCGTTAAGTGATAAGGCTCAGACTCAAACTCATAAAAGTTGGGCCGCCAAAGATCTGCGGAGTTGGATTTACACACAGGGCAAAGCAATGTTTGATTTTCAGTGGCAGTGGACGACATTTTTTATACCTTAACTTTTTCAGGTGCTGGCTCGGGTAATATTGCGGGTTTAAAAGGTCGCCTCGAAAAACGAAGGCGTAGGACCATGGCAAATCCTTTGAAGAGATGGCGGTAGGTCAATTTACTCTCTCCAAGAGACCTATCTTGAAATGTATATGGAATTTCCAGGATTTTAAAATTGAGTTGACAGGAACGGAACAAGATTTCTTGAACGATCGAAGGGCCGGTTGAGATGAGATTATCAAGCCCAATGGATTGAAGAACTTCTCGCCGGTAGCAGCGAAATCCAGAGCTGCAATCCGTTAGATTGAATCCCAGGAACAGCCGAATGTAAAGATTAGCAAAGTAAGTGATCATTTTTCGCCACCAGGAACGCTTGCCATCGTCTCCGCCTTGGATGTATCGAGATCCAGAAACCACATCATATTTTTGAATGGCATGAAAAAAATCTGGCAGATATTTTGGGTCGTGCGAAAAGTCGGCATCCATTTCCATGACAGAGTCTGCTCCATGATCCACGGCGTAGCGAAAACCTTCGATTCCCGCAAGGCCTCTTCCCCGGTTGGTTTTGCGGTGCAACAGATGAACTCGCGGATTTTTTTTAGAAAGCTCTTGGACGATCTTCCAGGTTCCATCAGGGGAATCATCATCCGCAACTAAGATGTCGCAGTCAGGAACATAATGGAAAATGCGTTCGATTAAAGGTTGGATATTGTCAGCTTCGTTATAAGTAGGCAGAACAATGAAATGACGCATCAGGCTCCTAAGAGGTCGGAACATTGTGATTTGCTGAAGATGAAATTCTAGATATTTTCTCTTAAGCGTCAAACACTATTTGCATAGACATGAGTGATCTATTGTGTGAGACGGGGTTATTCCATCTTATTTAAAATGAACAAGATAAATACGCGGCCGTAACTTATTTAAATTGAGCAAGTTATGACTAGTTCGTAACCGTATCTAAAATATAGACTTAGAAAAATATTTACAAAGTAAGAATATTCATTAAGATACACGCGATATGATTATCACTCGAACTCCCCTTCGAATTTGCCTTGGCGGCGGCGGAACAGACGTCAAAGAGTATTATCAGCAGTTTGGCGGATTTGTGGTTAGCGCTGCGCTAAATCAGTACATCTACGTAATTATTCATACCAGTTTTGATAAAAGTATTCGCATTTGCTACTCCAAGCGTGAAATAGTAGATACAGCGGATGAAGTCCACCACCCTGTGGTCCGTGAAGCCATGAAACTTTTTGGCATTAAAGACAGCGGCATTGAAATTATTTCTTTTGCGGATATTCCTTCAGACACAGGCCTTGGAAGTTCTAGTAGTTTTACGGTTGGCTTGATAGCAGCCCTCGCCTCTTACAAAGGTGTGGCCATGACCAAATATGAAATGGCAGAAATGGCATGTCACATCGAACGCGAACTTTTAAAAGAAGCGGGTGGTAAACAAGATCAATATATTGCTGCCTTTGGCGGAATTTCGGCACTGGATCTTCAAAAAGATGGAACCGTGACCGTGAGTCCAGTCCAAATCTCTCATGACTCCATTCAACGTCTTCAAGGTAATGTCATGCTTTTCTTTACTGGGATCAAACGGAATTCTTTTAAAGTTCAAGAAGCCTTGATTCGCGGCGTTAAAAAAGAATCACGCACACTTGAAAGTTTGCACGAAATCAAAACTCTTGGAATCCAGACCGAGGAAATTCTTCGTAAAGGAGAGATTGACCGATACTCGGATTTTTTGAGAATCCACTGGGAAGCCAAACAAAAGATCTCCGATATGGTCACCAACGGCAGAATTAATCAGCTTTATCAAAAAGCCATCGAATGCGGCGCTTCGGCAGGAAAAATTATCGGTGCCGGCGGCGGTGGTTATCTCCTGCTTTACTCTTCGGATGCGGAAGCGCGTCAACGCATCCGTGAAATGATGAAGTCTGAAGAGGTTGAAGAGCTGCATTACTCTTACGATTTTTCAGGTGTTACTGTTCTGGTAGATGATGGTGTTCGAAATAAACATCGGGCCGTTTCGGTCTAAGAAAAAAAGGAGCTTTCCGTGAAAACAAATCGTCAATTTATTGATCAATTTTTGGCAGAAATGAAATCGATTATCGATGTACTCGACCGGGATAAAATTGATCAAATTATTGAAGCGATGTTTGAAACTTGGAAGAACGGAAAGCGCATGTTCCTGATGGGTAACGGAGGATCCGCATCAACGGCCTCTCATCTTGTGAATGATTTTGGGAAATGTACCGCTCTTCCAGGAAAAAAACGTTTCAAAGTCATGGGGCTTACGGATAATCCTGCCCTGATCACTGCGCTTGTGAATGATAATGGTTTTGATAATCTTTATTCGGAACAGCTCCTAAATTTTATGGAGCCGGGTGATGCGCTGGTGGGTTTTAGCGCTCATGGGGGTTCCGGTAAAGATAAGGCTGGGCTCTGGTCCCAAAATCTTCTGAAGGCCTACATGATTGCCAAAGAGTATGGCGTGAAAACCATTGGTTTTAGCGGATACGATGGCGGCGTCATGAAAGAACTTTGCGATCTTTGCGTGGTGGTCCCCTTCAATAATACTCAACACGTGGAAAATTTTCATCTCTCGCTTGGCCACTTGATGTGCAATCGTTTAATTGAAAAAATTGCTGCGACTGAAGGCGTGGAAGCGAAACCATTTGTGTGCGCGCAAGCGTAACTTAAGGAGACAATATGGAACTTTTTATTGATACGGCAAATATTGATGAGATTCGCGAAATTGCGGCATGGGGGGTTTGCCGCGGCGTGACCACGAATCCTAAAATTTTTTCCAAGGAAACGGTTTCACTCAAAACGCGCGTCGAAGAAATTTTAAATATTCTTCCCGGTCCTTTAAGCGTGGAAGTGACGACCAATGATCTTGATGAGATGATTACTGAAGCGCGCGCTTATGCTGCTTGGAGCAAACACATTGTGGTGAAGCTTCCCATGAATCCCGAAGGACTTCAGGCAACTAAGATCTTGAGTGCTCAGAATATCAAAACTAATGTGACTGCAGTGATGACCGTCAATCAGGCCATGCTTGCTGCTTGTGCGGGCGCAACGTATATGAGCATTTTTTATTCCCGCATCAATGATATTGGTCATGACGGACTGCAAGTCATTCGTCAAACGGCAGAACTCTACAGCCAGTCTAAGTTTGCCACCAAGATCATTGTCGGCAGCATTCGTATGATGACGCAAATTACAGACGCAGCTATGGCCGGTGCTGATATCATCACAGTGCCTTACAAGTTCTTTCAGCAGCTGGCGACTCATCCTCAGACCGATAAGACGATCGCGGAGTTTCTCGAATCCTGGGAAGGCTCGCGCGCAGTCCTCAAATCTTGATTGAGCAAGCGCTGATTCTTGCTGGCGGGCTTGGGACTCGGCTCGGAGAACTGACTCGATCAACTCCGAAGCCCATGATTTCTGTCAATGGCGTTCCCTTTCTTGAGCGTCTGATCCTTCATCTCAAAAAACAAAACATCACCAAGTTTGTGCTTTGCATTGGTTACTTGAGTTCTGTGATCCAGGACCATTTTGGAGATGGAGCGCGCCTTGGCGTGCAGATCGAGTATTCTGTTGAAAAAGAACTTTTAGGAACCGGCGGCGCGATCAAAAAAGCCTTTCCCCTTCTTGATGAAGCTTTTTTTGTAATATCTGGGGACAATTACCTCGAGCTAAATTATCGAAATATGGAACAACTTTTTTTGAAGCAGCAGGCGGTGGGAGTGCTTGCGTGCTGGGACAATCGGCCGCCCCTATTTAAAAGTAATGTCGAACTCGATCTTAAAACTTCACAGGTTCTTAATTACGATTACCGGAGTGATCTTCATAAAAATTACGTCGATAGCGGGGTTAAAATATTTTCTCGAAAACTTGGAGATTATTTTGGAGATCAGGAAAGGTTTTCGCTTGAGATCGAAGCTCTGCCCAAAATTGTGAAGGATAAAAAACTTTTTGGATTTCCCATTTCAAAACCTCCGTTAGATGTGGGTACCTTAGAGGGATTAAGTGAAGTACGCAAAGTTTTAGTATGAATGATAAAAAATCCAAAAATCCAAATCACAATTTCCAAACAAATACCAAAACTCAAATTCCAATCTTCAAAAGAGTGATCGATTTTGGTGCTTGGGATTTGGGGTTTGGAATTTAGGGTCGAAATGAAAAATAAAAAAGTGATGAAAAAAAAGAAAGCGATTTTTTTAGACCGTGATGGAGTCATCAATGAAATCCTCTTTCATCAGGAAATGGGAATTATTGAGACGCCGTTTACCGAGAGTCAGTTTAAGTTTAAGAAGCGCGTTGGAGAGGCGGTTCGGGCGATCAATCGGTCCGGTTATCTCGCGATTTTGATTTCGAATCAGCCGGGTGTAGCCATGCGTCATTTTTCGATGAAGACTCATCTTGCCATCGAAAAAAAAATGAAGGCACTTTTAGCAAAGTCCGGGGCTCATTTGGACGCGGCTTATTATTGTCTGCATCATCCCACCAAGGGCCACGGCGCTCTCCGAAAAATCTGCAACTGCCGCAAACCAAAGCCAGGGATGCTTCTTCAAGCCGCCAAAGATTGGAATATTGATCTGAAGAACTCTTTTTTTATCGGTGACAGCATTTTAGATGTTCAGGCAGGTCTGGCAGCGGGCTGTAAAACGGTACTTCTTGCCCATCTCAAGTGCGACCTTTGCCACGAAATGACCAAGCGTGGCGTGAAACCCCACCAAATGGCCAGCAATCTTTTTTTAGCAGTTCAAAAGTTGATCCCCAAAAAATAAAAAGATTATTTTTTCTTTGCTTTATTTGAGAATTGGTAAGCTTCAAGGACGATTCTCATGGCTTCGCGGCCGTCTTCCGCGCTTCCGCAAGGGGTACGGTTTTCTTTGATGGCTGAAGCAAACTCATTCCATTCGTTAAGCCAGGATTTGTCTTCGCCCCGAAATTCGGTGGTCAAAATCTCGAAGGGTTTGAAATATTTCTTGGGGCCGTAGTTGAGTTTGTGAATTCCGTAGGAACTTCCCAAACCTTCAATTTCAAAGTAACCTTCCTCGCCATAAATTTCAAACGAGAAAAGATTTCGCCACTGAAGCAGCGAGGTGTTGATGGAGGCCATTTTCCCATTTTGAGTCCGGAGAATCACAAAGGCATTATCTTCAAGATTTCCAAAAGGCCAGTACTGGGTTTCGCAGAATGCAGCGACGTCAGAAAATTCACCAAGAATCCATCGGGATAGGTCGACTGCATGAATTCCCTGCTCCATCAAATGGCCGCCTGCTGCAATTTTGGGATCGGTGCGCCATTCTTTTTCTCGTCCGGGTTCTCCGGTGATACCGTATCGGCTTCGGATGTAAAGAGGTTTGCCGATTCGCCCTTCATCGATTAATCGTTTGGCTTCCCACATTCCTGGAAAGTGGCGGTGATTGAACCCGCATTTCAAAATCTTTTTGGTTTCTTTCGCAACTTGAATCATCCGGTCGCATTCTTCGATCGTGCGAGCTAACGGTTTTTCACAAAGCACGTGCTTCCCGGATTTCATGGCTAAAACCGAAATTTCTTCGTGAAGTTGGGGCGGTGTGCAAACCAGGATGACATCCAAGTCTTTTCTGTCCCCTACCCATTTCCAACCTTCAAGCGCTTCGCAGTTGTACTGTTTGGCCAGAGCCTGAGCGTTGGCCTTATGCTCTGCTGAAATAACCACTAATTCAGCGTCTTTGAGTTTCGGGAAAACAGAGGCGCGGCGCTTTCCTTGAAGTCCTGCGCCAACAATTCCAACTCGCAGCATAATTCACCTTTGGTTTTCAGGGACGGTTCTTGAGTAACATTCGATTGGGTAACTACTTCGGAAGAACCGTCCCTAGATTCTGCCAATTTCCAAATAATTAAAATGTAAAGCTTCCAGCGCTTTTCTATCTAAATGATTTTTGGTGTCTAAAATAAACGGATTTTTCAGTGATTTCTTGATTTTCGAAAAATCCTGCTTTTGATAAATTTCCCACTCGGTCATTAAAATGATGCCGTCTTTGTTTTGGACAGACTGTTCTAAGTCACGGGTGAAATTGATCGATAAGCTTGCTGGCAGCTCGCTTAAATCTGCCATAGGATCATGCGCCGTTGTATGCACTCCCTTGGCTTCGAGCATCTGAATGAGATCAATCGACAGTGATCGACGAAGAGTACTGGTGCCGGCCTTGTAGGTGAGGCCCCAAATCGCTAAAGAAGAACCTTTAAGCTTAGTTCCAAAATGGTTTTCAATTTTATTCATGAGGTGAAGAATTTGCGTATCGTTGATGTGCATCACCGCATCCATCACTGGAGTTTCCATTTGGTGCCGCTCGCCGAATTCTTGAAGGGCTCGGACATCGCGCGCCAGCGTCGCTCCAGAAAATCCCAGACCCGGTCGGACTTGGGCTTTTGGGCCGATTCTTTTATCGGCTTTAAGAATTTTCGCGATTTCAAGTCCGTTCGCTCCAGCTTGCTCACAAATTCTTCCCAGTTCATTGGCGAAGCTGATGCTTGTCGCGAAAAAAGTATTAAGTGCATGCTTGGCGAGCTCTGCGGTTTCCCAATTGACCCAAAAACATGGCGAACCAAAGCGCGTAAAAAAAGTTTCTGCCTTTTTCTGCGCCGTCTGTGAGTTTGTGCCGATCACAATCATGTCCGGATGTTTGTAAAGCTCGATGGCGTTACCGAGTCTCAAATTTTCCGGACTGTAGACAAGGTCGATATTCGATTTGGGGCGAAGTCCTTCGATCCACTCCTGCCATCGCTTCGAGGTTCCCACCGGAATTTGACTTTGAATGACCAGAAGACAGTCTCTTTCCAAATGCGGGACGATTTCATGAAGGGTGGCTTCAAGCTTTGATAAATCAACCTGATCGTCATCATTGACCGGCGTGTCATAAGTCATCAAAATGACCGAAGCACCTTTGACGGCTTCAGTCATGGTCTTTGTAATCAAAAGCGAGCCAGATTTACGTTTAGCTTGGAAGAGCTCATCGAGTCCCGGTTCAAAAAGCGGGAGTTTTCCTTCTTGGATCGATCGAACCTTGTCTTGATCGATTTCTGATGCAGACACTTGGAAGCCCATATCGGCAAGGCTGGCTGCGCCGACAAGGCCGAGATGCCAAAGGCCAATGACTGCGACTTTACTCATATTTCCCGTCTTCCTCGAGCATGCGTCGGACCGCGATTCTTACCGCTTCGGAGGAGGTGTGTTTGGGCGCCCATCCAAGTTTTCTAACTTTTGAAATATCGAGAGCAATCTTGGCTTGATCGCCTTTCCAACCTCGGTCGCCGCCTTTAGTCTTAATTTTGCAATTTTTGAGTTTCATTTCTTCGATCACAATTTTTGCGATATCAAGCACTACCGTTTCGTCGCTGGCTCCAAGGTTAAAGACATCACAAAAGCCTTCGGTTTCGCTTAAAGGTGTTTTGTCAATGACATGGAGCATGCCAGCAATACACTCTTCAGCAAGAAAATAACTTTTTGTTTGAGTGCCGTCACCGAGAACTTCAAGTTCTTTAGGATTGACCTTCAGTTTCTTGATAAAATCGCGAATGACGCCATGCGTAATCCGTCCACTGATGATATTTCCGAAACGAAAAATCCAGGCCTGAATATTGAAGAGATGCGCATAAGCACTGATAAAACCTTCACAAGCCAGTTTCTGGGCACCGTAAAGTGAAATCGGAAGCGTTGGTCCGCTATGCTCGGTCCGAAAGCCGGAAGTTTTTTCGCCGTAAATAGCGCCTGAGGATGGAAACATGATTTTTCGGATTTTGTGGGTCCTCATGCTTTCTAAAATATTGCGCGTGGCAATGAGGCCATCATTTAAATCAACCATGGTGTTCTTAAGGCCGGCCGGGATGTCTGTGTTACTTGCCAGGTGCCAAATGAAATCAATGCCTTCCAGGGTTTTCAGGAGGAGCTCATGATTGAGAAGATCCCCTTCGACAATTTTTAGATTAGGATGATTTTGTAAATGGGCAATGCGCTTTTTCCCCTGGCTGAAACGATCATAAATCGTAACTTTATTATTTCGGTTAAGCATTTCTTCGGTCAAAAAACTGCCAAGAAATCCCGCTCCTCCGGTGATAAATATGTTTTGATTTTTCATGAGGTTTTCTGTCATTCCTTGGTTTAATTCTTTTTGGAAATCATGATCATTCGGTTCTGCATGCGAAACAGCGTTGCGAAAAAAATGAGAATGTCAGAAAACATCCGGAACCCCTTGCTCATGGTATAACGGTCTAAGTCAGTATTTACTTTCATAGTCTGCAAAAGTAAAAAATTCATTTTCTCAAGCAAAGTTTTGAGCGTTTGATCAGTAAAGTAAAGTGTGTGATCCACGGTGTAGAGTTTTCGAAGCGCATAGGAGAATTTTCCAATTGTGCATCGAAATGCAAAATGAGCGATCGAGTCGAGCAAACTGAAATGATTTGGAGTCGCGAGCAGCAGGAGTCCACCAGGTTTTAAGGAAGAAGAAATCCGTTCAATCCAATATCCAGGATTGGGCACGTGTTCGATCAAATCCCAAAGCGAGATCACATCAAAATGATTTTTAGGCAGATCGATTTCCAGGAAATCTCCCTGAAACATTTCAATCTGGTGATTACGGATCAGTTCTTGCGCGTCCGTAAAGTTGGGTTCGATGCCTGAAGCGTTCCATCCTCTTTTTTTTGCGAGTTGAAGAAAGGTTCCTTTGCCGCATCCAATATCAAGAATATTTCCTTTTTCTGGGACAAGTTTTTCCAATAAATTTAAGGTGTCTTCGTATACTTTTAGCGTTTTGGGTGTTTGCCATGAATTTTCGCCGTAGTAATCTGCGAAAAATCCGCTGATTTTGGTCAGAAGCTCTGTGGAGGAGAAAATGGTTTTCATGTGCTCCGTATCGAGATAAGGATTCAGAAACAGCATAGAACAATCCTTGCAGCGGTGGACTTTGAGCGGGGCGAGGTCATAAAAAAATTGAAGTTTTGAAGATTGGCAAACAGGGCACTTAGGCAAAGGCTTTAAGTACGGAACGATCCAGGATAAATCAATCCGTTGGGTAGAAGGAGGCTCAGCGCTAACCTTAGCCTCAGCTTTTAAGTTCATGAACGGGTTTTCTTTCGTATTGATGCAGCCAGGATTGGAGAAGGACCAGGCCCCAGATTTTGAAAGCATAATTATATCGGCCAGTGCGATGATTTTCGAATATTATTTTTAGTGCTTCAGGCTTAAAAAATTGAGTCATGACAGGGTCTTGATCAAGAGGTTCTGAGGACCATTTTTCTTGGAGCGGTCCTTTGATCCAAGATGCAATGGGCATATGCCATCCTGCTTTTTTTCGTTTTAAAATTGCCGGCGGCAACTTCCCTTTCATCATTTTCTTTTGGAGGTTCTTCAGGATATTTCCTTTAAACTTTAAATGAAACGGGAGTTTGGCCATGAACTCCACGAGTTCATGATCAAGGAACGGGACGCGGCCTTCAAGTCCGTGCGCCATGGTCATGGTGTCAACTTTGTAGAGATTATTTCCAGCCAGCCAAACTTTGAGATCGGCATAAAGGGCCTGATTACCAAATTCAAGATGCCGGGCTTTTCTGAAATAGCGCTCATAAGTTTCATAAGCATCAAGTTTTGGAATTTGATTTGAAAATTCAGGTCTAAGCAGTCCCCTTTTTTCGGTTTCTGTAAAAATGGTCCGCCACCAGTAATGGGCTTTTGACACCTCAAAGTCCCCTGCCTCAATAAATTTTCGGGCCTTGTAATCAAAGCTCAGTTTGTCGGTTGAAGTCGGAAGTGCGCGTACCAATTTCTCAATCATAGATTTCCGAATCCATTGAGGCACGCGGGAATAGATTTGCTGGTACTGATCTGCGATAAAAGTAGGATAGCCTACAAACAGCTCGTCTCCTCCATCACCGGATAAACAGACAGTGACGTGCTCGCGGGCAAGTTTAGAAACCACGTAAAGAGCAAGCGCCGCTTGATCTGCCAAAAGATTATCCGCGTGCCATGCCACCTTTGGTAAATAACTCATGACATCTTGAGGCGTGACCTTGATCTCGTGATGATCGGTCCCGTAAAATCTTGCCACTTCACGTGCGAAGGGAGTTTCATCGTAACTAGGATGGTCAAAACCCACGGAAAAGGTTTTGAGCTTTCCCTGCTTGTGCTCGCGAAGAAAAGAGACAATGGTGCTTGAATCCATGCCTCCGCTCAAAAAAGCGCCGATTGGCACATCCGCAATCAATCGCCGTTCGATGGATTTGTGAAATCTTTTTTCAATCTCACTTAGTGCTTCTTCTTCTGAAATATCCGTGATGGTTTCAAGCGGAATATCCCAGTATTCCTTGATTTCCAATCCTTGTCGCGTGGCTTTCATCCATTGACCTGCTTCCAGCTGTCGAATGGACTCAATCGGTGTCCAAGGAGACGGTAAATAGTTCAGTGAAAGAAAATGGCTGATGGCTTGAGAATCAAGGTCGCGCGGAACCCAGGGAAGCTCCAAAAGAGTTTTGATTTCTGATCCAAAAGCAAATCCCGCTGCTGAGTGATGATAAAAAAGAGGTTTGATGCCGAGACGATCGCGTGCGAGAAATAGGGTTTGATTTACTGAATCATAAATGCAGAAGGCGAACATGCCAATCAAATCGTGAACACAGGCCTCTCCTTTTTCCATAAAAAGATGGAGAATCACTTCTGTGTCAGAAGAGGTTCCAAAGAGATGGCCTTTGCGTGTGAGGTCATCGCGAAGTTCCCGGTAATTATAGATTTCGCCATTAAAAATAATCCAAAGACGTCTCTTGCCATCATGAATGGGTTGATTGCCAGTATCTAGATCAATGACTTTCAGCCGGCGCATGCCGAGTTGAACCGGTCCATCATTTAAAAATCCTTCAGCATCAGGTCCGCGGTGGGTGATGGTGTCGGTCATTCGTTTCAGGATGGCGGGGTCAGGATGAGGATTTTTAAAATCAAAGAATCCGGTTATGCCGCACATGAGGATTCTCCAAACATTTTTTTGACACCGACTGAAAACGGAATGGGCTCAAACCCGAGTCGCGTGCGTGCATGAGAGATATCAAAGGCTTGATGTTTATCAAGCTCAAGGATTTGTTTAAGAGGTAGTCGTGTGCTGGGAAAAATTTTCAAAAAAACTCGAATGAGAGACTGGACTCCCTTTAATGGAATGGGTAAAAAAATTCTGCGAACTTTCATGGCGTTTGCCATCATGTGGAGCATATCCTTAAGAGACACTTGATCAGGACCTGCGAGAATGAAAGTCTCATTTTCCATGTTTTGATCAATGGCCTGGATCATGGCCTGGCAAATATCATCCACATGCACGGGCTGGATTTTAAAAGAGCCGCCTCCCAGGACCGGGACAATGGGCGAATATTTCAGGACTCGGGTCATTCTTTGTGTCAGATTTAGGTCTCCTGACCCATAGATATAGGCAGGTTGAAAGATTACACAAGGAATGCCGGATTGACGCACCAGGGCCTCACCCTGCGCTTTAGATCGCCCATAAGGCCCGTGACCCATGGTGGCGGCCACAGAACTCATGTGAATGATTCTTTCAATTTTAGCGGTTTTGCAAGCTTCGATGAGGTGATCTGTGATTTCGATATTGGCGCGTTTGAGCAAAGCCTCAGAGCCGTTGATTACTCCGAGTAAGTGAATGACGGTATCACATCCTTGAATGGCAGAAGCAATCGATGATGAAAGATCAAAATCCACGGGAAACAAGGGAAAGTTTTGGGACATCAATTTTGCGCGAGAACTTTTTTGACGGACAAGCGCCACCACTTCGTGGCCATGTTCAACTAGTTTGGGGAGTAGATGTGATCCGAGGAAACCCGAGGCGCCGGTGACTGCAATTTTCATACTCAGCTCAGGAATAATGTCTTTGCGTTTTTAACGAACCAGGACGGCCTGAAATAATATTCACTGTAGGCCTTGTTTTTGAAATGCATGACATCTTCAGGTCCAATATTGTCCAGTTTGAGAACCGAGTGATGAGTGGTATATTTTTTCCAGTCAAAGTCCTGGATCCTGCTTTTGATTTCCTCATAAAATTTAGTGCCAGGATACGGGGTCATCACATCAAACTGTGCCAGGGTGGTATTGAGATGCTTGGCATAATCAATGGTGAGCTGCATGGTCTCTCGCGTATCATCAAGAAATCCCAGGATGTAAAAGCCAAGGACTTTGATCCCGATTTTTTGGCAGAGGCGGACAATTTTTTCCTGCTGGGTTTCTTTGATCGGAATGCGTCCTGATTTTTTCTGAATATCTTCACGTGGACTTTCAATGCCAAGATGAAGTCCTCGAAGACCCGCGCGGTAAAAAAGACGCAAAAGTTCTTCGTTAATGCAGTCAGATCGTGTTTCAATGGTCCACACCACATTCAATTTTCTGCGGATGATTTCTTCAGCAATTTCGCTTGAGCGGCGCTTATTGTGAGTGAACATAATGTCTCTGAAAAGAAATCCACGGATTCCATACTTTGTAAGATTACGCTCAATTTCATCCACTGTATTTTTTGGACTGCGTGAGCGAAATTTCTCAGTTTGCGTGACCATGTAGGGACAGTAGGTGCAATCAAAAGCGCATCCCCTGCTGCTTAAAACCGGAAGAACCGGACGAAATTTGATAATGGGATAATAACTGTAGCGCTGGAT
>CAZOOM010000009.1:0-40416 GCA_964581425.1 uncultured bacterium
GTTCTATTGGGGCTTCAGTTTTTTCTGGTGATTTTTCTTATTGTGATTTTGATGGAATTTGCGCTTGCCAATCGACAAAAGCCATAATAAAAAAACTGAGGAATTCGTTGACTCATAATAAGAGCCAATCGATAATATAATTAATGTACCTTTCCTATTGGGGCCTTTCTGAAAAACCGTTTCAAAATACCTGCGATCCGCGATTTTTGTGCCTTTCTGAGCAACATGAAGAGGCCCTCACGCGATTAACTTATGTGGTTGAGCAGCATCTGGGTTGCGCCATGCTTACGGGAGTCTTTGGATCGGGTAAAACGCTGTTAGCGCAGGCCTTGATTGATCGGCTTAAAACGGACAAGTATGCTTCTGCATTTATTTTTAATCCTCAGCTTACGAATGTCGAATTGCTTCAAGAAATTGTATATCAGCTTGGAGTCCGGCAATCCGTGCCTGAGAAAAAAACAGATCTACTTCATCTCCTAACTGAGATTTTAACGGATAATTATTCAGAGGGAAGACACGTTGCGATTTTAGTAGATGAAGCGCATTTGATTGAGGATCGGAACATTTTCGAAGAACTTCGCCTTCTGTTGAATTTTCAAAAACGTGATAAATTTCTTCTTACTCTAATTTTACTTGGGCAGCCTGATTTACGAGAAAAAATTTCTCAGTTAAAACCCTTTGATCAACGCGTCTCGATGCGCTTTCACTTAAAAGGGCTGCGTTTTGAGGAAACGGTTCATTATATTGAGCATCGTTTAAAAGTAGCTGGTGCCGCTCATAATCTATTTGAAGAAGATGCTATGCGGTCGATTCACGAATCAACCGGAGGTCTTCCTCGGCGTATTAATCAAATTTGCGACCTGGCGCTGCTTACGGGGTTTGGGATGAAATCGTCCGAAATTAATTCGCAAATTGTGAATGAAGTTTTGATGGACCCTCAGATGCTGGCTTAAGGAAAACCTATGCGTTTATCTGATTTTATTTCCTCAGGATCAAAATCGCCGAGTTCTGCGGAACCTTCTAGTCCGAAAAAGAATCCTGCGCCTGAAGTCAAGCCTAAGGAGCCTGCAAAACCTGCCAGAGAGAGCATTTTGAAAAATCTTCCACCGCTCAATCCCGAGGTTACGGAAGCCAAGATCCGAGAAAAAGTTCAGAGTGAATTTGAGCGTGAAATTGCGCGCGTACGTGAAGAAGTTCAAAGACAGTTTCAAACTCAATTGGACTCTGAGAAAAAGCGGTTAGAGCTAAAAGAAAAAGAGATTGAAAAATCACAGGCTCAAGTGCAGTCTCAAATTGAAAAAATGGAAAAAGAGAAACTTGCAGCTGAAAAACTAAAGCTTGAATCTGATTGGCGAGCCAGTCTTGAAGAGGAAAAAAAGAAGATGAAGGCGGCGCTTGAAATTGAACTGTCGAAAGCACGCGCTATGATTCAGGATTTGGAAAAAAAAGCTGCAGAGCCTAATCAGGCAAAGCCAGAGGTTCCTCAGACTAAAAGCGAGTTAGCGGCCAAGGTCGAGGAAGCACCTCAAGTTGTCCCGCCTGCGGAATCTCATCTTTTACAGCCGACTTATCTTACCAAGGAGACTCCTGGAGCCAGCGCTCCCATTGCAGAAATTGATCTCAGTGCGCTCATGCTTGAAGTGGATCCTGAACAGCTCGATCATTGCAGGAAAATCCGTGATGATTTGATTACCGATACCACTATGTTGTTTGATTACGCGGCTAAGGGAATTCCTTTTAAAATTGAAAACTCTAGAGCGTTGCTTGCCGCAGCGCTTGTGCATGTTCTGAAAAAAGATTTTGAATTGATTCAAGTTGTTCTTGAACCCTATCCCGAGGGAAATCATTTTATTTGTCACGGGGTGAATGTGGCCCTCATTGCACTTGTTCTGGCTCAAGAGTTTTCTCTTTCAGAAGCGGCTGTCTTGGATCTTGGAGAGGCGGCGCTTTTGCATGATGTGGGGCTGGTGAGCGTGCGTGAAGATTTAAATTATCCCAAAAAACTCACAGCGCATCTTGAAAAGGAAATTTTGAATCATCCCGAGCGCGGAGCTGAAATTTTAAAACCATATTTGTCCGAAGAAGCTATTTTAGGGGTGATCCAGCATCATGAGGTTGCTAATGGGAAGGGTTATCCTAAAGGGCTGAGCGGTGAGGAAATTCATTTGTATGCTCGAATTATTCACATTGCAGACAGTTTTGAAGCTTTGGTTCATGAGCGCCCCTATCGTAAGGAGCCTTTGGAGGTGCATGAGGCCGTGAAGCAACTCATTGATGCAGGTCGCGGAGTTTATGATCGTGATAGCCTAAAAGCCTTGATGGTCCGAATCGGTCTTTATCCAGTTATGACAGAAGTGGAGCTCAGTAATAAGCAAATCGGAAAAGTAGTACGGCAGAACCGACAATTTCCCTTGAGCCCTGTGATTCGAGTGGAGCGAGAAGATCCAGGAGGGATTTTAGCGAAACCTTTCTTAATTGATTTAAGCCGAACCCAATTTGTCCATATTGTAGGACCTGTTCGCCGCAGCGTAGCAGCTGCTCATACTACAAGTCGCTTTGCTGCAGCTCAGGAAGAGCCTAAAGTCGCTGTGCGGAATCGTGAGATCATGGATTTTATCCAAGGAGCGATTTCGATCACTCTTGTCATCGTTCTCTTTGTTGTTATGTTGCTCATCGTAGTAAAAATATAACATATCTACTTTGTTTATAATAAGATACACCATCTAATTCACCTCATTTTCCCCTTCAAGAAATAGAACTCGATTTTATTATTGTTATATATTGATAGTCAATGATAGTAATTGATCTATCTTAAAATTCATTTTGTGGATCAGATATTCAGCGCTATAATTCACATGCCTAAAGCAACTATTGATTCGTAACTTCTTTACAATGAAAGAGTTGTCTTAAGTTCTCCTATCGAGATGCCGATGAAATCAAAGATCCCAAAGTGTGCGTTTTTGAAGAGATCAGACGAGGTGATTTTTGAGTTATTATCGGGTCATTGGCTTGGAGTCAGAACCATTTTCTACGAGTCCCGATCCCCAGTTTTTTTTCGAGTCTAAAAATCATAAAGCAGTCCTTGCAAATCTGATGATTGATTTGCGCCTCAAGCGTGGACTCAGCGTTGTGATCGGTGAGGTGGGAACGGGTAAGACCACTCTTGGACGGAAGTTAATTCAAATGCTTCGGGATCGAGAGGGATTTATTTTTCATATCGTCTTAGATCCCTCGTATGAAAGTGAAGAATCTTTTTTAGAAGGATTGATCCGGAATTTCAAAATTACTTTGAGTGAGGATCGTCGCAATATTGCCGGATACAAAGAAGCCTTGGAGCGTTACCTTTTTCAGACCTGTGTTGAAGAAGGTAAGACTGTAGTTTTAATTGTTGATGAAGCGCAGAAAATGTCTCGTAAGTCTTTAGAAATTCTTCGGATGTTACTTAATTACGAGACTAATACTCACAAACTTCTTCAACTTGTTCTTTTGTCTCAGGTTGAATTGATGCCAGTGCTTATGGATATGCCCAATTTAATGGATCGGGTAAGTTTGAAGTGTGTTCTTGAACCATTGGATGAATCTGAGACAGGGGAGTTGATTGATTTTCGATTGCGTCAGGCTGGATTCAAAGGCCGCTACCGTCTTTTTTTAGATGATGCAGTTAAAGAAATTCAGCGCGCCTCCAAAGGGTATCCTCGAAAAGTCGCGATGCTGTGCCATAGGGCGCTTAAAAATCTGATTATGCAAAATCAAGAAGTTGTATCAGGTCGTTTAATTCAAGATCTCATGAACCAGGATGTGCGTGCCGGATGGATGAGCGCAAACCCAGTCCAGAAGAACAGCTTTTAAAATTAATTGAAAATCCGACAGCTGCGGCTAAACCCGAGACTAGTGCAGCCGCGACTTCGGCGGCAAAGGGATTCTCTTTTGGTAAGTTTTTTGGCTTTCTCGCTTATTTAAGGCATCAAAATCCTAAAAAAGAAATTGGGGAAACAGGCGCAGAATCGCGGCCGCTCAATTTTAATATTAAGGGAATTAATGCCATTCTTGTGGCTGGCGTCCTTGCGGCGGGAATATATTTGGTGCTGGATATGACGGTTTTGAAGAAAAACACGGCAGAGTTACTTACGGATGTGAGTACGGCCAATCAACTGCAATCAGGTCAAGTAGGAGAATCCGCTCCGGTTGCGAAACATGATGTGGCTTATTATCAACAGCTCATTGATCGAAGAAATCCTTTTTTGGCCGGATCGGCGAAGCCTGTGATAGATGAAAAGAAGCCTGCTCCGTTGGCAATGCCGCCGGTGCAGAGCGATAAAATGGCGAAAGTGATGCAGAGTATCAAACTGGTTGGGATTTCTTGGAGCGGAGAAATTCCCTTGGCTATGATTGAACAGGTAGAATCTGGGAAAACTCTTTTTCTTAAAGAGGGACAGGAAATCAATCATTTGAAAGTGCAGCATATCGACAAGGAAAAAGTGACGGTGACGTATGACGGCGAAGAAGCGATTTTGTTTTAAGGTTTCAGCCTTCTTTTTGGGAACTTTGATGGTGGGCATTTTGACCACTTCCGGAGTTTGGGCTCAGGACTTACCCAAGCCGGACGCGGGTCCTAATTATGTTTCTCCTCGGCTCATGATGGATCCTCAGACTGCAGGACTTAAAGAACGAGTGACGCTTGATCTTAGAAACATTGAGATCAGCGAGGCGCTAAAGTTTTTAGCCATGAAAGGGAATCTTAATTTAGTAATCGGGAAAAATGTGGCTGGAAGGGTCTCCCTTTATTTGACCGATGTAGCTATTTCTGATGTCTTGGAGATCATCCTGATCTCTAACAATCTTGCCATAGCCAAGCAAGGCGAAATTTATAACGTGATGACAGAAACAGAATTTCAGGCTCTTTATGGAAAAAGATTTTCAGATCTTCGCGTGGCCAAGGTTTTCAAGCTTCGCTACGCTGTTCCCAGTCAGGTTTTTACGGTTTTAAGCGCCATCAAATCAGATATTGGTAAAGCTGTTGTTGATGAAGACTCTGCGACGATTATCTTGATGGATGTTCCTGAAAAAGTGCAGGAAATGGAAAAGGTTATTTATGAAATGGAGAAGGGACAAAATCTGAGAATTTTTCAACTTCGATACGCGGAAGCCACCCAAGTGGAGACTTCTTTGAAAGAGCGTCTTGATGCTTTGAAGTTGGGCAGCGCCAAGGCAGATGAACGAAGTAATTCTGTGATTGTTTCCGCGCTTCCTAAGCGCATGGATGAAATTGAAAAAATCATTCGAGCATTAGATGAAAAAACGAGACAAGTTTTAATAGAAGCAAAAATTGTAAAGGTAACACTGAGTAATGATTTTGATATGGGAATTGACTGGACCAAAGTTTTCAGAGATGTCCAAGGGCCAGATAAATTTAACGGTCTTACCCTTTCGCAAAGATTTAAACCCACGCTGACCAACTACGGGCGAATTACGGTTGGAAACGCAACTACCGATGAAGTTTCAGGAACTATGGATTTTCTTCAAACCGTAGGTCAAACAAAAGTTCTGGCAAGTCCGCGTATTTCCGTGATTAGTAAACAGGCGGCGCGTATTTTGATCGGAACTCGCGAAGCTTTTGTGACCACCACCACTACTACAGGTCAAACGACTTCGACCACAGCTGAAAACGTGACCTTTGTGGATGTGGGTATTTCTCTTGAGGTCACTCCGATTATTAATGATGATGGCTATGTGACGATGAAAATCAAACCTGAAATTTCTTCTGTGGCGCGCACTCTTGTGACACCGACCAATAACCAAATTCCAATCGTGGATACAACTTCATCCGAGACCACTGTGATGGTCAAAGATGGAACTTCTATTATTATTGGCGGACTTCGTAAAAAGGAAAAACTAAAAACTGTAAACGAACTTCCTGTTCTTGGAAACATTCCGATGATCGGAGCGCTTTTCCGCTCTTCTCATGAGGAGCTTGAAAATATTGAGTTGGTTCTTTTTCTGACTCCTAATATTGTTTCAGGAGATACCACTTTTCTGGACAAACAAATGCAGGATAAATCCGTCAAACCGTTCAAAACTTATTGAGATGCTTATGAAAAGAAAGATCTGGTTCGCAGTGTTTTGGATCCTCTGTTTAACTTCCATAGCCATTGCTGCAGACAATCCGGTTAAAGCCGCAAAACCTCAGCCTCAGTCTCAAGATCTTGAGCAGAAGAATGCTCAACTGCAGGGGGAAATTGAAAATCTAAAACTAGATCGGAACAACATTCTCAAACAAGCTCAATCGTTTCAAAAAGAAAAAGCAGACCTTCTGGCTAAGATCGAAGAGATCAAAAACACATCTTCCGGAGCGGCCGTGGAGTTAGGTTCATTGAAAAAAGAAAATACAATCATAAGTACTGAGCTTGAGAAGATCAAACAAGCGCGCTTGAAAGATCGGGAGCTTTATACCGAGGAAAAAACCGCGCTGGAGCGAAAATTAAAAGAAGCGGATGACAAGAATACCTCGCTTGCAAAGATGATGGAACAGTATACCCCTGAAAAAATTTCTCAGGTGCTCGCAGACAGGGATCGTCTGCAAGTCGAAAATAAGGAAATGGCTCAAAAAATCATAGAGTCACAAAAGAAGGTCGAAGAGATTCAAAGAAATATGACCCCACTCGAATTGGATCGCCAGGAGCTGCACAGAATTGAAGCGGAAAATAAAGAGCTGCGTGATCGTACGAAATATATTCAAAAGCAAGATCAGCGTTTGGCGCAGCTTATTAAAGAGAACAAAGAGTACCGTGAGCAGCTCGAGATTATGAAAGGGAAATTCAAGGATGCGGTCCCTGGGCTTGCGAAATCCGGACGTATTGCCCAGAAAATGATGCGTGAAAATGGACAGATGCATTACAACCTCGGAACTATTTTTCTTCAGAATAAACGTTACAAAGAAGCGATTGGGGAATATGAGAAGGTTCTTGAAATCACACCCAATGATCCGGATACACACTACAACTTAGGCGTTCTTTATGATGATTTCTTTAAAGATCGAGAAAAGGCTCTTTATCATTACCAAAAATATATCACGGTCAATCCCAAAGCTCCGGATGCCAAAAAAGTTGAAACTTATATTTTGAATTTAGAGCTGGAAGAAAAGATCAGGTAGTTCAAGCGTTTCATAAAGGAAACGAATTGATAATGAAATTCGTCAAAAAACCAGTAATGCAAGTTTCGTCCCGAACGTGGGCGATCTTTGCAGTAATCTTGTTGCTTGCCTCAAATCCTGTCTGGGCTCAATCTCAAAAGTGGGACTTTTCCAATGCGGATGAGTTTCGCTATGATGCTAATAAAATAGAAGTTCAGAACAAAAAAGCTGCCTTAAAAAAACGAGCTCCTTATCAAGATAAAGGTCCGGCTGCGTTTGATCTCGGGATCAATATCGAGAATATTGCAAGCGCAGGAGAGAACCTGAGTTTAATTCGTCAAAAAGATTCTGCTCAAACGGATCCACTCAATCCTGTTCCAGTGGATGCCAAAATTTCAGGGCTTACCGCGCTGTGGCATTTTGATGAGCCGAGCGGCACCAATGTGCTGGATGAAATTGGCCGCAATGTTGCCAAATCAAATGATGCAGAAATCGTAAGCGGACAAACCGGATTTGGCTACGCCCGGCTTTTTGATGGTGCGAAGAGTCATATTTTCATTCCTCAGTATGATACCTTTGATTTCACACATGCTTTTACCATCGAGTCTTGGATTCGCCCAGTGAGTGCCACTCGAGGGAAAGCTCAGACAATTATTTCCCGCTGGCAAACCATTGGAGGTCAAAAATCTTTTGCCCTCCAAATTTCAAGTGAAGGGAAGATTGATTTTAAATTATCTCCTGATGGCGGCACGACCGCCCATGTTGAAGGGGAAACCGTTCTTACGCCTGGACGCTGGTACCATGTTGCCGGCGTTTTCTCGGGCACAGACATCCGTGTTTATGTAAATGGAGTGCTGGATCAAGAACCTGTCCCATTCGCTGGTCCGGTGTTTCAAACCGTGATCCCAATTTATGTGGGCACTATTATTGAAAACAAGATGACGGATTTTTTTGAAGGGGTCATTGATGAAATAAGTTTTTATTCGGCAGGTTTAACGGAAGACAAGCTTCGGGTGCATTTTGGAAATCTCGAAGGTGTGATTGCTCATTGGAAACTTGATGAACGCGCAGGGCTTCTTGAAGACAGCTCTGGCTTTGGTCATTCCGCTGTGGCGCACGGGGATCCGGAGTTTGGTGCTGCTGGGAAGGAAGGCCTTGCGATTTCGTTAAACGGCAAAAATCAATATTTAGAAATTTCTCCATCTTATCAGCTCGGACCCGATGGAAGCCTGACTCTTGAAGCTTGGATCAATCCCCAAGATCTTCCTGGCCAGGATCAATTCAAACCAATGATTTCGAGCGTAGGCGGAGAAACTGATTTTGAATTGTGTCTTGCCGGACCTGACGCGCATCTGCGTTTTAAAGCAGCCTCTCTTTCTCCCGCGGACTTTACAGGAGGATATTCGCTGACTCCCAAAGTTTGGTCCCATGTGGCTGTGACTGCGGGTAGCGGCAGTGTCAAAATTTATGTGAATGGACGCCTCGATATTTCAGCGCCATTTTCGGGAATGATGAAAACTGGGAAAGCAGGCATTCGTCTTGGAGCGGATCGATCTCAGGTAACCTATTTTAATGGGCTCATGGATGATGTCATTTATTATCGACGTGTGAAATCCGATGCGGAAATTTCTGCAGCGGCTCACCAGTATCCTAAGAGCGGAATTTATCTTTCAAAGATAAAAGATGCTGGAAGTTCTGCGCCGTGGCAAAAAATCTCTTGGCAGGGGGAAGGGGTTTATCACCAGCCCAGTGATAAAGATGAAGTAGGGCTTCTTCATCTTTATCATTTAGATGATCCTGACGAAACGGTGTTGCTCGATGAGAAAAGTGAAATTCCCATGGACAGTATGGGGACTTACTCCGTTCCTGGCGTTTTTTCTCAAGCCAGATGGTTTTCAAAACGTGGTTACGATAAATTGATTTCCCAAAAACAGTTTCCCGCGCTTTCGACTTACACCATTTCACTTTGGGCTCAATTTCGGAATCCCGAGCCTGGTGGAACGGATCGGCTTTTTAGCATCGGAGATGAAAGCCCTTCGATTTATCGATCCGCTCCCGATGGACGGCTTCAAGTGGTCAGTCAGGGCGCGCGCAAAATCATGAGCGACAAAACACTCATGGATTCCTCTTGGCACCACATTGCCCTTACCTCAGATGGGAAAAGTCTCTTCCTTTATATAGATGGCGAAAGAGCGGGCCAAACATCTCAAGTCGGAGCAACCTCAGCTGAGCCTCTCGTTTTGGGAAATCTAAAATCCGGGGATACCTTTGAGGGAGCGATTGATGAATTCGCTCTTTTTAATGCGGGTTTGGACGATGAAGCTGTTCGGAAACTTGCGCTTCGCGGAAAATTGGATGCCAAATTTTTAGTTCGGACATCTGATCAGGATACATTTCAAAACGCAATCTTTCGGGGTCCCAAGGGAAATAATTTAGTGGACCTTCGACCTATGGCAACAACCATTGCCCTTTGGCATTTGAACGAAAAAGTTTTGCGTGGTGCTGCGAACGAGGTTTCAGATGAATCCCGTTATGCGAATCACGGCATTGCGTACGGCGGAAATTTAGCATCTTCAAATGGAGTCATCTCGAGAGGTATTCAGCTGAATGGTGCAAGTGACTTTATTGAAATACCCGATGCTCCGAATCTGCGTCTTCGTGATTCGATGACTCTTTCGGCTTGGGTGAGACCCGATGAAGTGGCCCAGGATAATATCCGGATTTTAGATAAAAGATTTTTAGGCGGGGCGCCTGTGTTTTCTTCTTTTGCCTTAGAAATCCTTCCTGGAAATCGTCTGGGTTTTCGGTTGGGACACGACGGCGGCTATCATTTAGAGACCACCGATCGTGACGGAGAAATTTCAGTCGGCCGATGGGCTCACGTGGCAGCCACTTTTAACGGAAAGGAAATCAAACTTTTTATTAATGGAAAGCTTCGTAAGAGTGCGCGATTTGATCGACCTTTGATTTATGATAAAGGCGCTCTTTTTATCGGGCGTTATGGTTCCGGGCCTGCTGGATTTTTTCGCGGCGGTTTAGATGAAGTCATGATCGATCAAAAAGCAATGGAAGATAGTGAGATTGCAACTATCTTTTTAAATGCTGATCCTGAAAATTATTTTCGCGGACAGAGCGAACAGAAAATTGATGTCGCGCCCGGACGGTTTTTTCAGTATCTTCTCAAATTAGATTCTGAGGATGCTGAGTACTCGCCAGAAATTAGTTCGGTATCGGTCCAGGGAAATGATTTTTCTGTAGACCGGCCATTTGTGGTGAATGCTCTGAGTGTTTCCTATGCCGATATTTCTTCGATCAGTCAATCTACCGGAGCCAATCACAAAGGCGCGATTACCTATCAAATTTCTAACGACAGTTCAAATTGGTATTATCACAATGGACGCCACTGGGTTTTGGCATCGAGCGTAACAGAATCTAATACGATGAATCAAGTGGCACAGCAAATCCGCAATTTTCCAAAAGAAGTTGGAATCGGGAGTTTTTACTTTAAAGCTTTTCTTCATTCTTTGACCGGAATTGAACCTGCAGAACTAGAATCAGTGGATCTTGAATATCTTCCCAATAAACTTACAGTAACTTCACCGAATGGCGGCGAGGGCTGGCTTGTAGGTGCGGAGCAGGCCATTAAGTGGAATACAGCAGGTGAAGTAGCAACAGTTCGAATCGAATATTCTCGGGATCATTTTAAAAAGGATTTCCAGGTCATCTCCAAAGAAACGCCCAATCAGGGATCATTCCTGTGGAAAGTCCCGGATACGGTCAGCCCGTCGGTGAAAGTCCGTGTCATGGATTCTTTAGATCCAAGAATTTACGATGCCTCGGATCTAACTTTTCGAATTGCCGGAGCGTTAGAAGTGGTGGCCCCAAATTATCAGGAAAGGTGGGAGGTTGGCTCCAAGCAGAAAATTTCATGGCGTACACTTGGTACGATGCCAAACATCAAAATTGATTTCTCCACCGACCATTTTAAAAATCAAATTTTCCCAATTGTGGATTCTGTAAAAAATGAAGGGGAATTCACATGGGCGATTCCGGATCAGATTGGAAAAACACTTCGAGTTCGCATTTCTGATGTGAATGATCCGCTGACCTATGATGTTTCCAATGACACTTTCACCATTCATGGCCATTTAAATCTGCTTAGTCCTGAACCCAGTGCGCGGTGGCTTGTAGGTTCGAGTCAAGAAATTCGGTGGAAAACCAATGGAGTGATTCCAGCTGTGAAGATCGAATTTGGAATGGTCAAAGAAGATGGAACCATGGAATGGCAGGTTCTCGAAAAGGAATTCCTCAATCGTAACGCCTACATCTGGCAAGTGCCGGACACGATTTCCTCCAAAATGAAAATTCGAATCTCAGATCCTCGGGACCTTGAGGTTAAATCTGAAAGCGGAGACTTTGCCGTTGTTGGCGGACTTGGAGTGATGAATCCTGTGGGTGGAGAATTTTGGACCGTGGGAAGCAAGCGTAAGATCGCTTGGAAAACGACCGGAACCCTGTCGCAGGTCAATTTAGAATATGCGCTTTTAGATGCTGATGCCAAAAAAGATTTGGCTGCTGGAAAACTTTTGCCTCAATCAAAAAACATCCAATGGAAATCCATTGAGTCCGGAGTTCCTAATATTGGAAGTTATGTGTGGACCGTGCCGGATAATTTAAGCGCCGGTGTTGCTGTTCGTGTGACCGATGTTCGTGATGATCAAGTTTTTGCACTTACACCAAAAACATTTCAAATTATTCCAGGGTTTGTTCTGAGACATCCCAATGGCAAAGAGGCTTGGCTTGTCGGAAGCGATCAAAGTATTGAATGGGACACTAAGGGTTCGATTGATTCAATTAAACTCGAATATTCCAAAGATGAATTTAAGAAAGATATTCATACCATCATTGAAAAAGCTTCCAACTTAGGACGATTTGTTTGGACAGTTCCCGATGATGCGTCTTCAAAAATTTGGATTAGAATTTCCGATCCTTCGATGCCTCAAGCTTCTGATATTTCAGATGTCCCTTTTCGTATCCATGGGTCATTTCATGTCAACATGCCGTTTGGTGGAGAAAAGTATGAGGCTGGAAGTTTAGGTAATATTGCGTGGGATACCTTAGGAACGATTCCTAAAGTAAAAATCGAATACTCTCACGATGATTTTAATAAAGATGTTCGGACCATTGTGGAGTCAACGGCCAATAAAGGCCAGTGGACTTGGTCCGTTCCGGATGATATTAGCTCAGGTTTAAAAATCCGGATTTCAGATGCCAGTGATCCTCTCGCGTTTAATGTTGGCGAAGGCTTTTTCTCGATTGTGGGTAAATTTCATCTGACCTATCCTGCCGGCGGTGAGAATCTTGTGGTTGGTACGATTCAGAAAATTTCTTGGAAGGGTGCGGGTTCTATTCCTGTTGTCCGCATCGATTATTCAGAAGATGATTTTACCAAGAGTTTTATCACAATTGCAGATGCAGCTCCAAACACAGGAACCTTTAATTGGGAAGTTCCAAATCTTCTTGGTAAGAGTTTGAAGATTCGGGTCTGGGATCC
The DNA here is from genome assembly GCA_964581425.1 of uncultured bacterium. Taxonomy (GTDB): domain Bacteria; phylum Omnitrophota; class Omnitrophia; order Omnitrophales; family Aquincolibacteriaceae; genus CAZOOM01. The sequence continues at coordinate 12,684 of CAZOOM010000009.1, forward strand.
AGCTCATCCAGAATCTGTGTATGTTATGGAAGCGCCCTTTCGTGTGGTGGGGGGATTTACTTTGAGTGCGCCTAATGGGGGTGAAACAATTTATGTGGGTGAGCCCTTTGATATTACTTGGCAAACGTTCGGAAATGTGGAGCGTGTGAAACTCGAACTTTCCAGTGATCATTTTCAGAAAAAAATCTGGGAAGTGGCAGGGAATTATGAAAATCTTGGAGTGTATCGGTGGACGGTTCCGGATCTTTCGGCCGGACTTTACATGATCCGTATTTCAGATCAGAAGGATCCTGTGGCATTTGATATTTCGAACTCTGATTTTAGAATTCGTTCACGTATCAAATTGATTGCACCCAGCGGCGGGGAAGGCTGGCAGGTTGGCGAAAAACGTGGTATTCAGTGGAAGACAAGCGGCACGGTTGAGAAAATCAAACTGGAATATTCCACGGACGATTTTAAATCGGCAGTCACAATTGTAGACGCCGTTACCAACACGGGTCATTACGATTGGACGGTTCCTAACAAGGTTTCCAAATCCATGAAAATTCGCGTATCCGATGCCTCGGATGCGGGCGCTTCAGCGGTTACGGATTCTTCAATCAAGACCCAAGCTATCTTGAAACTGGTTACCCCTAAAGGGGGAGAGATTTGGCGTGTGGGGCATTCCTATCCCATTGTTTGGCAAACTACGGGTGAGGTCAAAGCGGTTAGGCTTGAATGCTCTAGGGATGGATTTGTTTCTGAGGCAAAGGTCATTATGCCTTCGCTGGAAAATACAGGGGCTTACAATTGGACCGTTCCGGATGAAATCACAAAACACATGAAAGTGCGAGTGGTGGATTTATCAAATGCCAATACGGTTGCGGTAAGCCCTAAAGAGTTTCAAGTTGCAGGATCCTTTCAAGTGCTTTCTCCGAACGGAGGAGAGGTTTGGCATGCGCTTGAGAAACGGGAAATTAGCTGGGTCACCGTGGGAACGGTTCCCGAAGTTGATCTTTCCTTTTGTGTGGAGACTGATGATCCAAAGGCTCCATGTATTAGCAACACTGCAAATAACGAAGCCATGTTCATCATCGATAAAAACATTACCAATCAAGGAAAATATATTTGGGATCTTCCCCGCACGATTGGTGAGCGCTTCAGATTCAAAATTTGCGATTCTTCTCAATCAGAAATTTGTGATCTTTCAGATCAAACCTTTGTGATCCGTACTCCACTCGAGATTGTTCATCCGCGCGGGGGAGAGCTTTGGCCTGTGGGAAGTGATCAAGAGATCCGGTGGCAAACCTTTGGGAATGTTTCTCGCATCCTTGTTCAGTATGCGAAAAAACAAGCTCCTGAAAAAGGGAAGTCTTCAGAACCGATTCAATGGAAAACTTTGACCGAAGGTCTTGATAATCAAGGACATTTTCTTTTTAAAGTTCCAGATGATGTCTCGAAACAAATCATTTTCAAGGTCGCGGATTGGGATGATGAGGAGCTTTTTGCCACAACCTCAGAGCCAGTTATGTTCTCTGGGACCTTTACCTTGAACACGCCGCAAGGCGGGGAAAAGTGGGCAGCTGGCAGCACTCAAAGAATTATCTGGGAAACCCAAGGGACGGTTTCCAATGTTCGTATTGAATATTCGACCGATCAATTTGCTCATGATGTGAATGTTATTGAAAGTTCCTATTCCAACACAGGAACTTACGCTTGGACTTTACCTGCCTTTCTGAGTGACACCGCAAGAATCAGGATCTCAGACACTTCAAATCCAAAATCGTTCGTTATTTCTGATGAACCGTTCAAAATGATGGCAGGGTTTGTGATGCTAGCACCCGATGGAGGGGAAGTCTGGAAAGTAGGAAGCAAACAGCGTATCCAGTGGAAGACGATTGGAAAGGTCGACAAAGTCCAACTCGAGTATCAAACAGCAGGGGAATGGAAGAAAATCACAGGGGCACTTCCAAACGGCGGAGAGTTTGGATGGGTGGTCCCTAATGATGTCAGTAAGTCTGCGCGTTTGAGGGTCTCGGACTTCAGTGATGAAGACGCCCAGGATATTTCCAACCAAGCTTTCGAGATTCGCGCGGATCTTCTTGTTGTTCGTCCTAATGGAAAAGACAAATTCGTGGTTGGAGAACCTGCAGAGATTCGATGGGTCAGTATCGGTAACGTGGGCACGGTCAAATTGGAATACTCCAAAGATCATTTTCAAAAAGATCTTCATTTGATTTCAGAAAATGTGGTTGATAAACCTCCTTTTCTTTGGACACCTGGCGATGATGTCTCAGAAACTGTACAGATTCGCGTGACGAGCGAATTAAATCCCCAAGTTTTTGATGTTTCGGATGAGGCCTTTAAAATTATCCCGCGAATTCGAATGGTGACGCCGCACGGCGGAGAGTCGTGGATTGTGGATTCTAATGAGGTGATCGAGTGGGATTGGCGCGGTACGGTAGATGCTGTGAATATCGATGCTTCGACTAACGATTTTCGTTCTTCGATTGTCATTGCTCGTGATTTGGCAAATACCGGCCGCTTTTCGTGGAAAATTCCCGACATGATTCATTCAAAAATTCGAGTGCGTATTCAAGATGCTAAGCATCCAGATGCTCTCGTGATCTCGGAATTTTTCAAGATTATGCCGGGATTTGAAATGATCCGTCCCAACGGAGGCGAAAGTTGGAAAGTTGGAGAGCAGCAAATGCTTCAATGGAAGACCTTTGGGTCCTCTCCAAAAATCAACCTTCAGTACGCCATTTTAAAAAACAAAGAAGAGCTGATTTGGAAAAATATTTCTAAGGCTATGGCCAACAAAGGCCAATTCCAGTGGCAGGTTCCAGCCGATGTTTCGTCGAATGTGAAAGTTCGCGTGGTGGATGCTGAAGATGCGGCTGCACTTGATGTTGCCGATAAGCCTTTCAAAATCCTCGCTGTTTTTGATCTTCGCGCGCCGCAATCCGGGAAAATTCTAACCGTTGGAGATACTACAGAAATTCAGTGGACTACGGTGGGCTCTGTTCCGCAGGTGAAATTGGAATACTCTCCAGCAGATAAACTTAACGGCGAGCCGGAAAAATTCTTATCTGTGGCTGATATCGTTGAGAATAAAGGAACCTATAAGTGGATCATCCCTGATTCTATCGGTGAAAATCTTCGTGTGAAAATTTCAGACGCAAGTGAACCCGAAAGTTTTGTTGTCTCAGAACCCTTTGCTGTTCGTGGGAAACTAACGGGCAATATCACCGAGGGCCAGCTCAATTGGCAAGTTGGTTCGATGCAAACTATTTTTTGGAAAAGTGTGGGAAGTATTGCTCAAGTGGATTTAAGTTACCGCCTGCCTGATAAAATGGAATGGAAACCCATTGCCAAAGGCATTCCCAATTCCGGCAGCTATGGCTGGACCGTTCCCGACGATGTTGCCAAAGACATTTCAATTCGCGTATCCGATGCCTCGAACGCTCAGGTTTTCGATATTCTGGGTCAGAAAATCACGATTGCTGCACGGTTTGAATTCCTCCAACCCAAAGCTGAAGATTTTCTGATTGTTGGTGCGAAAAAAGAAATTGGCTGGAAAACCTTTGGTAAGGTTCAGCGCCTTTATTTGGATTACTCTCTGAATGGGGGAAACTGGTTTTCTGTAGCAGGTCCGATTCCGGACAGCGGAAAATATTTATGGATTATTCCGGATGCCATTTCGAAAGGTGTCCGGCTTCGGGTGCGAGATGGTGAAAATGATGCCGCTTTCACGATCTCCTCGGTGCTGACTATTCATGGAACGCTTGAGATGACGATGCCAAAGGGAGATGAGGTATGGAGTGTGGGCCAGACACGTGTGATTGAATGGAAAACCCTAGGAACTATCCCTCAGGTCAAACTTGAACTTGTCGAATCCAGTGCGCAACAGGGAGGCGAAATCGTTAATCTCATTAAAGAAGACATGCCCAATGGGGGGCGTTTTGAATGGATTGTTCCTGACCGCATTAGTGATCACCTGAAAATTCGTGTTTCTGACATCCGAGACAAAGCTGTGAGAACTTCTTCTCCCAATGAATTTTCCATTGTGGGAAGCTTTGATGTCCTGAGCCCCAAGGGTGGAGAATCCTGGACCGTGGGGAGTCAGCAGCAAATCGCATGGACTTCTCGAGGAAGCATTCCCATGGTTAATCTGATTTACTCTCGGGATGATTTTAAAAAGGACATGAATATCTTTGCTTCCGGTATCCCCAATACTGGTATTAGTGTTTGGAAAATTCCTGATGTGATGTCTGAGCAGATTATGGTGCGTGTCGTGGATGCAAACGACCCCCGCGCTTTTGGAGATGCTGCTCATGAATTCAAAATCCAGGGGAATTTGGTCTTAACAGCGCCTGGCCCTGATGAGAAATGGACGGTCGGAGAAACCAAAGCCGTTACCTGGACCACAACGGGCTCTATCGAAAATATTCGCCTTGAGTATTCCGCCGATGATTTCCAAAAAGATGTCCGGATCATGGAGAATTCCATTTCAAATTCTGGCCGGTATGAATGGAAAGTCCCTGATCTGATTACTAATAATCTGCGCATTCGAGTAAAAAATGCGAAAGACGCCTCCATCTCTTCCGCTTCTCACAATGTTAAGGTTCAAGGGAAACTCAAACTTTTGACGCATCAAAAACACGAGGAGTTGCGCGTCTTTTCGCATTCCATGATTCGTTGGACCACAACCGGCACTGTTGCCAAGATTCGAGTGGAATATTCGCGGGATAATTTTCATAACGATATTCATCCCATTGTGACCAATACTGCCAATGTGAACACATTGGATTGGGTGGTGCCGGATGATATCGGCAGCGCGGTAAAGATTCGTGTTTCAGATGAATACAATACGAATGTAAGTGACACCATTCCGGAGTCACTCGATATTCAAGGAAGTCTTGCCTTTGCTGAATCTGGGCACCCGGAACGCCTCGCGGTATCCTCAAAGAAAGAACTTTTCTGGAACACTATTGGCACAATTCCTTCGGTGCGTCTCGAATATTCTAAAGATGAAGAATTTCTTCATCCCACCTTAATGGCGGATCAAATCAAGAATAGAGGCACTTATCTTTGGACTGTTCCGGATGATATTACAGACAACATCTGGTTTCGAGTTACAGATACTCGAACACCTTCCGTATTTGCGCTGTCGGAAAATCCTGCATCAGTGATCGGTACGCTAAGACTTCTTGAGCCGCCCGCGGGATCCGTTTTTCCTGTGGGATCCAGTCAGACCGTGAAATGGAGTTCTGTGGGTACGATTCCGGAAATTCGTTTCGAGTATTCCACTTCCGGGGCGGAAGCTGTTAAGGCCGGTCAAGATGTATGGAATTTGGTCAGCGGATCTTTTGAAAATGCAGGAACTTATTCCTGGAAAATTCCAAATGATGTTTCTAACTTTGTCCGGGTAAGAATTTCTGATGCGCGAGATCCCCAGGTTCAAAGCATTTCTGAAGGATTTTACCAAATTTGGTCGCAGCTTCAGATCCTTGAACCGAGCGGAAAAGAACGCTGGATTGTGGGAACAGAGCACGAGCTTGTTTGGAACAGCATTGGTGCGTTAGCTAAAGTTCGGCTCGAGTATTCTCGGGATCAGTTTAATAAAGACATCCAATTAATTAAAACCGACCTTACGAACACGGGACATTATACCTGGGAAGTTCCGGATGCAATTTCCAATCACATTCAAGTTCGAGTATTAAACCTCAATGATGCGCGCGTTCTGGCTGTCTCTCAGCCTTTTATGGTGATGGGCGACATTATTTTCGTGGAACCTGAAGGGGATCTGGTCTGGGCAGTGGGTAGTGAAAAAACTCTTGAGTGGCAAACCATAGGTACGATTCCGCAAGTGAAATTGGAATACTCGGATCCCGTGAAAAGTCCGAAAGATCCTCTCGAGTTTAGACTTATTCAACAGGGACTTTTGAATCAGGGCCGTTACACATGGAAAATTCCTGACGCAATTGGCGAAGGCATTTTAATCCGCATTTCTGATGTGCGTGATCCGGCAACCACAGTAGTGACTCAAAAACCAATCAAAATTGCAGGAGATTTCCAGTTTAGAAATCCTAAGCAGGGAATGGGATGGCTTGTAGGTGAAGTGGCAAAGCTTGAGTGGGAAACGCTTGGAACGGTTTCGCGCGTTCACCTCGATGTGTCGAACGATGGATTTCAGGAAAAAGTTTTTGAAATTGAAAAATCGCGCGCCAATGAAAACAGCTATTTCTGGCAGGTTCCGGATTTGATTGGAAAAGACGTTCGCCTTCGCATTCGTGATGCCGATGATCCTAAAATTTCAGTGGTGAGCGAACCTTTCCAAATTCGCGGAGGACTCCGGTTTCTACCTCCTTCCGGAGAACGGATTTTTAAAGTCGGAGATTTACGACGACTGGAATGGCAGACTATTGGCACCATTCCGAGTGTTAACTTAGAGTACTCCTTTGATAAATTCGCAGCTCACCAGGTTCTGATCGAAACCATCACGGACAATTCCGGTCGATTTGACTGGAAAGTCCCGGATGCCATCCAGCGCGAAGTCTGGTTGCGCGTCCGTAATGCTGAGGATCCGAGTATTTTTTCCGATGTTTCAACGCCGATTCAAATTCAGGGCACCCTGAATTTGTTAGAACCCATCGGCCCGGTGGTTTTGAAAGTTGGAAATCAGGCAACCATTCGATGGAATTCTACGGGAACGATTCCTCAAATTCGTCTCGAATATTCGGAAGACGGATTCCAGCGCAGCCGACAAGTCATTGCTGAGTCCATCCCGAATCAAGGCAGCTATTCCTGGACCATTCCTGACTTTATCCGCTCTAAAGTAGATATGAGAGTGCTCTCTGCAACGGATGCTTCTTTGGAATCGCGCAGCGCGGAGCCGTTCAAAATTGAAGGGGCCCTCAATCTTCTTACTTTGAAAGAGGATGATATCTGGAAGGTGGGAGATCGAAAATTGTTTGAGTGGATCACGACTGGCACGATTCCTCAGGTGCGCGTGGAGTATTCTGCCGACGAATTTCGCCAGGACAGCCACATTCTTTATGAAGGCATTGCGAATCAAAACTCGGTTCAGTGGGTCATTCCTGATGACCTGAGTGGGTTAGTTCGCTTCCGCATCAGCGATGTGCGTGATCCCAAAGTCGTATCGTATTCAAAGGGTGCGGCTAAGATTTTTGGAATCATTTCTATGGTAACTCCGCGAGGAGGAGAATCGCTTTTAGTTGGTCAGGAAATGGCGATTCAGTGGAAGAGTCAGGGAGATATTTCCAAGGTTTCACTCGAATATTCTTTTGATGGGTTTAAATGGGACATTCGTCCGATCGCTAAACTTGCTGAAAACCAAGGAAAGCTTCTTTGGAAAATCCCAGATGCCATTTCTGAAAATGCCCAGATTCGAGTCTTTGACGCCTCTAATCGAATGGTCATGGGCGTTTCAAATCCTTTCCATATTCGAGGGAACATCGAAATTCTGAGGCCTATTCCGACTGATATTTTCCGCGTAGGTTCTGAAGAGAGGATTGAATGGAAAACCACAGGTACGATTCAGCAGTTCCGGCTCGAATATTCAATGGATCGCTTTGATCGTGACATTCGTCTCATTAATCGCGCAGTGGATAGCCTGCAAAAAGAAAACCAGAATTATGTTTGGCAGATTCCAGATGCTATTACCGAACACGCTTGGCTGCGTATCTCTGATGCAAAAAATCCAAAGGTTCAAACCGTGATCGAACGTCCTTTCAAGATCAAAGGAAATTTTGAGCTTATGACCCCTAAAGGCGGAGAAGTCCTTTCTGTAGAAGACAAGACTTCCATTACTTGGAAAACGGTGGGAACACTTCCGCGCGTGAATTTAGAATTTTCTCGAGACGGATTTAAGAATGACCGTCAGATTATCATGACGAATCTTCTTAATCAGGGTTTTTATGAGTGGACGGTTCCAGACGCAGTTTCAGAACGTGTTTGGGTACGGGTCCTTGATGCCTCTGATGGCACTGTTTCTGCTTCGCATTCCGATCCAATGAAAATTCAGGGCCGGCTTGTTTTGACGAAACCCACCGGTGAACAAATCTGGAAAGTTGGCACAGATCAAAGCATCGAATGGAAAAATATCGGAAGTATTCCTGAAGTTCGCTTGGAATATTCACTCCCGCAGTCTGCTTTAAAAATTCCGGTAAGTACTCAAGCAGGATCTCGGCCAGAAAGTTTTGTGATTCAAGATCGCTTGCCAAACCGCGGTAATTTTAGGTGGAGAATCCCTGAGAACCTTCCGCCATCCATTCGTTTGCGAGTGGTCGATGCCTCCAATCCTCAAATTTATTCTGAAGCAGCTCAGACAGTGAAACTACAAAGTATCCTGCGTATGGTTTCACCTGTGAAATCAGAAAAGTGGCGAGTCGGATCCAAGCAGGATATTCTCTGGGAGACGCGCGGATTTCTACCGCAAGTGAAAATCGAGTATTCTCGTGATGGATTCCGCCGAGAAACCACGCTCATTTCTCCCTTGGCTCCGAATAACGGACGCTTAACCTGGACCGTTCCAGATATGATTTCTGACAAACTCGCATTCCGAGTTTCAGACCCAGATGATTTGAGCGTGCAAGCCGTGACAGAGTTTCCCATTGAAATTCAAGGAGCGCTTCAGCTGGATGAGCCGAGCGGCGGAGAGCGCTGGGCCGTGGGAACAGATCAGACAATTACTTGGCAGACTTTGGGGACTATTTCCATGATCAGTCTCGAATATTCTAAAGACGGATTTCTCCGTCATCATCAACCGATGATTGATCGTACTGCTAATATTGGAAGATTCCGGTGGAGAGTTCCGGATGATATTGGCGAGCACGTTTGGCTGCGTGTAATCGATAGCCAGCATCAGGATGTGTTTTCCACGAGTGAGCAGCCGTTTGCGATCATTGGCGGACTTTTCATGAAGCAGCCTTCTGGATCGGAAATTTGGACGGTTGGCAGTACCCAGATGATTGAGTGGGACACACTTGGATCGATTGCCAATGTCCGGCTTGAATATTCAACGGATGACTTCCTTAATGCCACAGCCATGACAGGAGTTCTCAGAAATTCAGGAAAGTATACTTGGCAGGTACCGGATGTGGTTTCGAATCAGTTGAGAATCCGCGTTTCGGATGCGCAAGATGCTTCAGTTTTTGCTGTGACATCTTCCCCGGTTAAGATTCAAGGTGTTTTGAAATTTGTCAGTCCACGTGAGGATGATTTCTGGGTTGCAGGTTCTCAAAAAGTGATCAGTTGGCAGACCCAAGGTTCTGTCCCTTATGTGACGCTCGAGTATTCTTCTGATAATTTTTCCAATGCAACTCCTATCATTTTAGGTTTGGCTAATTCTGGAAGTTATTCATGGACAGTTCCTGATCTTGCGGCTGAAGATCTTCAGATTCGCATTGCCAATTCCCAAGATCAAAATGTATTTTCTGTTTCTTCACTTTTCCATGTGGGCGGTACTGTGCAATTATTGACTCCTTCGGGCGGAGAGGCATGGAAAGTAGGGGAGAAGCAGGAGATTCGCTGGAAGACGCTTGGAAATGTTCCTAAAGTTAAACTCGAAGCATCGACAGATCAATTCCGCAACGATATTCAGGTCATTACTGGCCAAGCTGACAACGCGGGTTCTTATTTGTGGGAAATTCCGGACTGGATTCGACCCACTGTGCAAGTCCGAGTTTCGGATGTTCGCAATCCGAGAATTTTTGATGTTTCTCCGGGGCCGTTTCAAATCATTGGGGAACTTAAAATATTAAAACCTCAAGGTGGCGAATCTTGGAAAGTCGGCAGTCATCAAGATGTTACCTGGAAAACTCTTGGTACTATTCAGCGAGTGCGGATCGAATATTCTGCAGATAATTTTCATACCTCCATGCCGATTGCCATGGATGCTCCGAATACAGGAGTTTATGATTGGCAGATTCCGGATCTTGTTGGAAGTGAAATCAAAATCCGTGTTTCAGATTTGAGAAATCCCTCTGTTTTTTCAGACATGCCTTACTCTGCTCTCGTGCAGGGAGGTTTCAGAATGCTTCAGCCTCAGGGTGGAGAAACCTGGTCGGTTGGAAGCGAACAAATTCTTTCGTGGACTACGATCGGATCTGTTTCCAATGTCAATCTGGAATACTCGGATGATGATTTTATGACGGCCAAACCCATTGCCATGGGCATTGCAAATCGTGGCACATTCTTGTGGAAGATTCCTAATTTGAACACGCGCAATCTTCGCGTGCGGGTCATGGATGCTACAAATCCTGTGATTTTTGATGTCTCGCCGCGTCCTGTGAAAGTGCTGGGTCAAATTACGCTTCTTCAGCCTCGAGGAGGAGAGGTCTTTACCGTGGGCCGTGACCTCTCCATTCGCTGGAACGCCATTGGGATGATTGATCGTGTGCGCATTGAATACACTACGGATCAATTCAAATCAGCTCTTCCTGTGGTCAATGAAGCTCCGAATTCTGGAGAATATATTTGGAAAGTTCCAGATTCGATTTCCAAACAAGCACGCATTCGCATTATTGATGCCGGAAATCCGGCTATTTTTGGAGAAACGCTGGTTCCTTTTGAAATTCGCGGCGGACTTAGTTTTATGAGTCCTGCTGGCGGTGAAGTGTGGCAAGTTTCCCAGCGTTACCCCATTTCCTGGAACTCTCTCGGATCCATTCCCCAGGTGCGTTTGGAATATTCCGGAGATGATTTTAAGCAAGACGTTCAAGTGATGGCTTCCAATCTTGTGAATAAGGGAATTTATTATTGGGATGTTCCAGTGACTGTTGGCGGAGAACTGAAATTCCGAGTTGTTGATACAGCGACTCCTGAAGTTTCAGATGTAACGCCTGCACCCGTGCGCATTGCAGGCAAAATCGATCTTATTTATCCTACTTGGAGTGAAACCTTCCAAGTGGGTGAGAAGGTGGAAATTCAGTGGCGCAGTTCTCCGAATATTCAAACCGTAAAAGTTGAATACAGCTTGGATGATTTTAATTCAAGCGAAGTTGTGAGCGCGGTGGCTCCGAATTCCGGACATTTTGCTTGGAATGTACCGGACCGTATTACGGACAAACTTAAGATTCGGGTTTCCGATGCTCAAAACTCCACAGTTTTTGCAGTTTCTCCCAACCCCATGAGAATTCGCGGCAGCCTGCGATTGCTCTATCCAGCGGGAGGAGAGGTCTGGGCCGTGGGTAGTTTGCAGCGTTTAACGTGGTCCACTGGCGGAACCGTGCCTGAAGTTCGTCTGGAATATTCTCCAGATGATTTTGCCTCTGTAGTTCCCATTATTTCCAAAACAGCAAACACGGGTAGTTACGAATGGAAAATTCCTGAGATGTCGAATCGTGACATTCGAGTGCGGATTACTTATTTAGGTGATCAAGCGGTTACATCAACATCCATTGGTAGCGTTCGCATTTTGGGTCAGCTCAAGATGATCTCACCGAACGGAGGAGAGAGATGGATTACTAATGAAGAACGGAATATCCGGTGGCAGACTCTGGGCAGTGTTCCACGTGTGACCATTGAATATTCGAAAGATGATTTCCAAAAAGATGTCCATTTACTTGCCTCTGATGCTGCCAATCTCGGAACTTATTTTTGGACACTGCCCAATGACCGGTCAAGTGAAGTCAAGATTCGCGTGCGCAGTCAGGAAGATCCCACGGTTTATGCCATTTCCCAGGCACCCTTTATGATCGATCATTATAAGATTCGTTGGATGATTCAGGATGCGCAAACGCAAACTCATTTAACAGGTCTTGTGCTAACAGACAGCGCCGGACAAACTCAAACGGCAATCACTTCACCCATGAGCATGGAACGGCCTTACGGCATATACACCACCGTTTGGTCTCTGCCAGGTTACAAAGAATTTAAGAGTACTTGGGTTGCTGATAGCGACAGAAGTTTTGCAGTATTAATGGAGAAAACTCCTGAGGCACTCGAACAACCACGGGTTAATTTTGATTATGACGCTCGGCGTGATCTTGTAAAAATTACAAGCTGGTATGAGCGTGAGGGCAAATCCGTGCCTGGCGTGATCCATTCCGAAGTGCGCATTTATGAAGGTGCTCGCTTGCTTCAAACTCTCAGCTCTTCAAATCCAGATTCTTCCGGACATTTTCAAATGGTATGGGCGACAAAAGATGTCCCGGGGAATTCTAGATATCTCGCATCGGCTTCGGTGACACTTTCCAATGGCCGTGCGGTTTCAAGTCCTATTGGATTCCAAATTGATTTACCTGTGAAATCCTCAGCGCCAGTTGAAACGTATCGTCCTATTTCAACGTGGCAGCCGTCAAAAGAAGAGGCACCTCTTCAAACAGAAAAAGATGCTAAAGAGCAGGCTTTAGTACCCCAAGCTGAGGAATTATCGCCATCCTTACCTTCTCCAGCATCGAGAACAAAGAAAAAATCAGCGACAGAAAAAGCTGAAGCGAAAGTTTTGGTGCCTGAGAGCGCGGTTTACAATGAAGTGATAGCTGTTCAATTTTGGGGACAGGCAAACAGTCTACCTGTGATGGATGTTTATGACAGTAATCAGAGGATGATTTTACGTGGTGTCCAGATGCCTCCTGCTGAAGAATTAGGCCACTTCTCATATCTGCTCAAGATCAGCGGTGCTAAGTATTTAACTGGAAAACCTATCACGATTATTATCGTGGATCTCAAAACAGGACAAATCGTTACCAAGGAAATTCAAATACAAAGCAGCTCAAATGCGCTTGGTTTTTCTCGGGAAGCGGGGAGTACAACGGTTTTGAATCTACTTCAGAAATTAGAAAACGCAGTCTGGGATTTAAAAAATGCTGGCAGTGACGGAGAACAAATTGCTAAAGCGCTCTCCAACTTAGATCATGCCCTGGTCGATCTTTCAGTAAATCTTACACCGGATCTTGTGGATGGACTTGTGCTTGGAAAATTGAATCGTGCTGCACAGGATTTGGGTAAAATCTTGAGTCACAAGGGAATGGATGCCAGATTTCTTCTGGAACTCAACCTTACCGATTCGAAGGACATGAACGCAGTGAGTCAGCAAATCAGGCAATTTCAGGCCGCCGTTGCGATGCTTCGGCAGCTTTATCAATCCAGCGGACGGATATAAAACTGTTTTGACGTGTGAAAAGAAGTCGAAAGGAGGAGACTTGATGTCTCCTCCTTTTTATTTTGAATAGCGAAAATTAAAAAAGACCCCAGCGTTTTTTCTTGGAAGGTTCTTTAGTTTGAGGTTTGATTTCTGGAGCGGGTTGGGTCGAAGTTGTGACTGTAGAAGCCTTTGCTTCCTGTGTTTTAGTTTCCGAGATTTCTAGTTTGTGAATACTTTTAATCAATCCAACTTTCGTGGATTTTGCGACGAGTCTTACGGTATCAAAATTGGCGAGCTTTGTGTTGATTGTAAAAGTTGCTGTGGCCTGCGTTGCCTTATCGTTCATGCTGGAAAGTCCTAAAAATTCTCCTTTGAGAGTTTCCATACGAACATACTCAATCATATTTTGATTGGCTGCATCCATGGGATGGCTGTAAGTAATCTTAATGTTTAGCTCATCGCCCGCTTTGGTTATTTGGACTTCCGGCCGGAACTCAGAATGACTTTCCGCATCCTCTGCTGAGGTGTCAGACGAGGGCAGACTTTCTTGATTCGTGACAACAGGGTTAGTTGGAGCAGTGAGGGAATGATTCGTTGCGGCTGCGTTCGATTCCTGAAGAACCGCGGGGGCGGAGGCAGCATCGGCCCCATTGGCAGGCCCCGATCCATCTTCTGCCCATAAAGAAGACCCTGAAAAGGTCGATAATAGGCCAAGGAAAAATAAGATCGAAATAATGGATTTCGTTTGTGGTTTCATAGAGCCCCCTTATTGATTAGACAGACGGATCTTATCACAAAATGAAATATCCGAAAAGTTCGGAGGAATAAATGAACGTTAAGCCTATGGTTGCTCTTATAGCTGTCATAATCATCCTTTATCCTACAACAGGTTTGGCTAAAGAATCGAAGAACAAATCAAAGAATAAAGCGCCTGCTGAGAGTTCTAAAACTGAGGTTGCTCCGGTCACTTCCAAGCCAGCTATTTCAGCCAAAGAGAGCGCCCAGGCTCCCTGGAATTATCCTCCTGTGATTCGCGTTACTGAATGGGGAGAAGAGATACGGATTGAAGTGGATAATGACAAAGCAATGGCGCCTGAACAAGTATTTGATATTGATTCCATCCGGCTTGAAACAGAAAAGGGTGAAATGCTAGGATTTAAAACTTTTGGAAATCAGGAAACGGAACGGCATGCCGAATTTATGATCGATCCTAAAATTCTCAAACTTGAGAAAGCGAGAATTGTGGTTCATGGAATATTGATGGGGGATTGGAGCAAAATAGTTCCTTTGGAATCTCCGCTTTGGAAAAAAGGAGATGCGCAAGCAAAGGCTGAGAGTCAAAACACCATTAAAGACCAACCCATGCCACCTGCCGACAGCAAAGTTGAAATTAAAAAATAGAATGCCAGGGAAGGCTAGAAGAGGAATACTCTCATGAAAAAAAATATAATGATTTTAGGCGTAATTGTATTGACGGTTCTTGCGGGGATATTTGTGTTGCATGCAAGGCGAGCCTCAATGGTGCGCGATGGACTTCAGAGTTTTCTTGAGAAACTTACCGGAGTTCAAGTGGAAATGACACTTCCTTCTGTGAATTCGTCCATGACTGAAGCGAAGATCCAGAATTTGAAAGTATTGAACCCCAAAGGATATGATCAGCCAGTCTTGGCTGAGCTTCAAGATATAGAATTGCACTGTAAATTTTTATCGGGGATGAGCGGCTCTGGTGTTCCCTGCTCCTTAGTGAGAGCGAAACTGGTGGAGGCCAACTTTGAACGCCATCAGCTTGGAGGAAAATTCAATGTCAAAGATTTGAAGGTTTTTTCTGATGCCGTGTTAAATCAGCCATCTTCTCCAAAGGGGAGTTTTTCGGTTGCTCGGTATGAACTGAGTTTTGGACGAGCATCGATTTATGAGTATGGTGATGCAGCAGCACCTCAGAAAACAGAATCCGATCTAGGTGGACGAACGGAAGTCTATAGCAGAATCACGGATCCAGCAGTTTTGATTTACGCACCAGTATTAAGAATTCTGCCAGAGTTTAAGAGAGGAAATATGAGTCTTCCGCGTTCTATCCTTCAGAAGAAATTAACAGAGGCTTTAGCTGCCTGATTTCAGGCAGCTTGCCAATATTCAAAATTTAAAACAGTCCTAATTTTTTGTGCTTTTTGGGTTTTTCATCTTTCGCAGCTGGAACAGATTCTTTTTTTGCTTTACTTGAAGATTCAGAGCGTTCGATTTCTGGTTTTTCTGTGAGTTCCAATTTTACAGGAGTACGAATTTCACCTTCCTTGCTGGATTTAGCGATCAGCACTACTTCTTTAAAATCTGCAAGTTTTGGATTTACCATAAATTCTGCATAAGCTTCTTTGGCATTGGGGCCAAATTGTGACAGGCCAAGAAAATCTCCTTTGGGGGATTCCATTTGAATGGACTCAATAAAATTATTATTTGCGTGATCCATGGGATGCTTATAAAGAACCTGAATATTAAATTCAGATCCAAGCATTCGAATAGCAACTTGAGGCTGATTAGCTCCTGTCGCAGGCATTGGAAGTGTTTCTGAGGAAGCTTCTTTCTCAATCTCTGCGCTTTTTTCAGCTGATGCTGCTACTTCTGAAACTGTTGCTTCTTCTTTAATATCCGACGCAATGGCCGACACGGATTCCGGTGCTTTTATGGCTTCAGTTGATGAAGAGTCGGAAGTTACCTCTTCGACCTGAGTCGCTGTATCTGATAAGGCTTCATCAGCGGCATAGAGGATGGGTGAGCTTGAAGCTGTTACCATCACAGAGAATATAAATAAAGCAAAGTAGTGTTTTGTAAAACTTTTTATAGTATTCAGATTCATATTATCCTCCTCAGGATGTCATTGTTGATACTTAAGACGAATGATAGCACACTCTATTCTAGATATTCTAGGCCACAGAATAATTGCTATAAATCGTAAATAAAGCTAGGGAGGTATTATTTTCCTTGGAGATTATCTGGCAAAAATATGTGTTAATAGTATATTTATATTAATATAAATAAACGTAACGAATTTATTGTCAATTTTGCTATAATTTGTATGTTTTTATACTATAAATGCATCAACCTTCAATCCTTAACTAGTTTATGCTAACATAAGCATCTTGAATATAGAGTGTTCATCATGTAACTTTATTTTAGTGTTTGTGTGTTTAACCCATGGTCTCATTTCATATTATTAATAGGTAGGGAATGCGTTATTAGTCATAAATCCGAAAAGGCAAACTGCAGGTAACTGCAGGGCGCAAAACCAGAGCCCGCCAGAATGTTTCAGCGGGTCGATCGGTTGCCGAAGGTTCTATGATAAAACTTAAAAAAACCTGGGGTCCTATGATAAGCGAAACGTTGAGCTTTAACGTTTGCGCTTCCTTCAAAAACTCTGATTTCATAGCTTCTGTTTCTTTTCTTTTCGCGGCTTATTTCTTATCTCAATGGGGTATTCCTAGTTTCGTGTTTCAGGGGGCGCAATGAAATTTGTGCCACATTTCAATCGCCAAAAATTACGACGCGTTTTTATTTTTTGCGCTGTACTTTTTTCAGGCTCGGCAATTTTCTATTTAACCACCATGGCTCAAATTCAGTCCTGGGATTTTTCAACTTCGGCTCATTATGTTTGCGAGGGTGGCGCTTGCCCTTCGTCTAATGTGGAAGTGCTCAATGGTGTAGCTCAACTTAAATACAAAGCTGCGGATTTTGTAGATTCAACCCAGGGAAATTTTAATTCTGGTACTTATGCAACTTCGGGCGAAGGAACTTCGGAATATGATACGGATCATCTCGGTGTTGCAGAATATGTCAAAGCGCCTGCGGTCATTGGAATTAATTCCAGCGTTGTTCGAGCGGCCTACAATCCAGCTAATTTTTCTGATGAATATGCACTTTATCATTTTGATGAATCGGTGGGGGCGCAGGAGTTTGCCGATTCGGCTGGTTCCTCATTTGGTGGGGGTAATTACGATGATAAAGCTTCCGCTGGTGTAAGTAACGCTTCAGCCTCGGATGATCCCACTTTAGTCGTCAGTACGGTAGGGCCGGGTTTTGGAAACATGGTGACCTTTGACGGAGGAGATCATATCAATTTGGATTGGTGGGGCAGCAACACAGCCAATGCGGATGCCAACAACACGTATGACGCGGCCTACAACCATAAGACCACTGCTTTTTGGTTTAAAGCTCCGGATGTGACAACGCGCCAATTAATTTTTAAAGACGGTAATACGAATGGGGGAAACAATATTTACATTGAAGCAGGTAAAGTCTATTGTGGCGTAATCGATGCCGGTGGTAATGCGGTGAATGAAGTGCGTGCACGTGTGGATGGAAAAATTACGGCAAATACTTGGTATCATTTAATGTGCGTTTATGAAGGAACGGCATCCAATGATAATACGAATAACGCGGCCGATGGTTTGTGGCTATTTCTGAATGGTGAATTAATTGATAGTGCTGGACCCGCGGAGTTTTTAGCAGGCACGGTTTTCGAAGGACTCGCTGCGCATACTCAGGATGACGACATTTGTTTAAACGAAGATACCGGTTCACCCTCAACCTACCGAGCAGGCTCAACTTTCAACACTTCGATTTCGACAGTCAGCCGCTGCGAAAACGGATTTGCCATGGACGATTTTATTGTGCTCGATAATAAGTATGTTGAATCGGATGCCCGCACGGCTTTTGGTGTTTATGACCCCTCGCTCATCATGTGGCATTTAAATGAAGCTGCTTCTCCTGCAACCGACGGAGGCAGTTGGGCGCATGGCAGTTCATCGAGTTCCAATGCGACCTTTAATCAAGCTGGGCAAACTGGATTTGGAACAGCGGTTTCATTCAGTGGCAATGGTTACATTGCTTTTAGTGCAAATGGAAGATTTGATTTTGATGATGCGCAAACTCTGATGGCCTGGATCAATCCCTCGTCCTTGCCTGCTAATGGAACCTCCGATCATATTATTACTGGGAGTGGCGGCAGCAAGGCCTTTTCTCTTCGCCTCGAAGGATCGGGCGGAAGTGCTTACTTAGCGTACACTTTGGGCGCCTCAACTTTCCGGGGGGTTACTCCGGTGACATCAGGCTCATGGCATCACGTAGCAGCGCTTTTACAGAAAGGAATCTTAGAACTCTATTTGGATGGAAAACGTGATTCCATTTTTCTTTATACTTCACCCATGTCAACCGGAAGCAGTTCGATTCGAGTTGGTAACGATGCGGGTGGCACGGATGGCCTTCAGGGAAGTATTGATGATGTGGTGATTTCGCAGCGGACGCACACCGATGAACAGATTAGAAAATTAAACGGCCTTTTCCCTCAGCAAGCCACCTACGTATCCTCATTTAAAAATGCGACAGCTCAAAAACGCTGGAGCCGCATGAGCTGGACTGAAGACCTCTTTTATGGGCAGGGCGTTTCGACTTCAGATGCGAATCTCCTGACTTTATGGAAGTTGGATGAAACTAGCGGCGATGTTGTCAGTGATTCCAAAGGGAGTTTTGGAGCGAATACGGGAGGAAGTACGGATATTATTGAAGGTGTTCTCGGTAAAGGAAGATCCTTTTCAGGAGATGACCACATCATCAGTTCCGATTCATCTCTTTCTGCCTTGAGTTCTTATTCTTTTGAACTCTGGGCTCTTTTTTATAAACGGACACCTGCTTCAACAGAAACCGTTTTAAACGTTTTGGGACGAGATCCATCCATTCAACGTGATACGAATGGGAATATTCTAGTCATTATTGATAACAATCAAGGAAGTCCGGCCATCACAAGTAACAGAAAATTAAATGATAAAGAATGGCACCATCTTGCGATCACTCAAACGGGCGGAGCGTTGACATTGTACATTGATGGAGAAATTGCAGGCACAGGGACAGGGAATGCTTCGGCGAATGCCAAAGTTTATTTGGGAGATGATGGTACAGGATCAGGCCCCTTCTTTGGCGCTATTGATGACGTTGCGATTTACGATGCCGCGATTACTCAAACTTCCATCCGAAATCATTACCGGCAAGGAAAAAACAAAGTGAAATTTTTAGTTCGCAGTTGCAATGACGGAGCCTGTTCAGGTGAAAATTGGCTTGGTAAAGATGGCAACACGATGTTGGTTCCTCCTTCAACCG
This sequence comes from uncultured bacterium, assembly GCA_964581425.1. Taxonomy (GTDB): domain Bacteria; phylum Omnitrophota; class Omnitrophia; order Omnitrophales; family Aquincolibacteriaceae; genus CAZOOM01. The sequence goes on from CAZOOM010000009.1 coordinate 31,921, forward strand.
GAGCTAGTCACGTGGCTCTCTGGCATTTTGATGAAACTTCTTATGATGGAACTGTGGGGCAAGTTGTAGATGCTCCGGGTACGAATGATGGCCGTGCGTGGTATGCCAGTGCTGATCAAGCTGGTGTTTATGGTGGATCGGTTGCAGTGAATGGCGCTGCAAGTTATGTGCGTGTTCCAGATAGTACGGCTTTAAATATTGATGCTGGTGGTGCAGCCAATGGCCTGGCCATTGAGGCCTGGCTTTATATGGATGAAGGACAGGAAGACGGCGCAACTGTTTTGAGCCGGCAGTATTCCACAGCTGGAAATGCCAAAACATCTTATGCTCTTGAAATTACAGAAGACCAGCGCGTGAGATTACGGCTTGGTAACACAGCTACGGAAGGTGTCATGACTTCCACAACTGCGGGACGGGTCACGGTCGGGGAGTGGGTCCATGTCTTGGTTTCGTATGATGGAAGTGATGCCACGTTTTACATTAATGGCGTTGAAGATGGAGTGGAAAGTTCCCCCATGACCATTGCTTATGACTGGGGAGATTTGTATATCGGTTATGATAAATCTGGTTCTCGGCCCGGGTTTAAAGGGAAAATAGATGAGCTTGCGATTTATAATGACTTGGTGGATGCACCCACAGCGTTGGCGCATTTTAATGCCGGAAATCCGTACAATTTTTACACGGACAATTCAGGATCTTCACTCAATGCCATCGATAACCAGTGGTTTCAGTACAAAGCCTTTTTGATTTCTAGCGGCGAGTGGCCTGTTGCTCTTCAAAGCGTTTCCATTTTGAATGATTTTTATTCGAGTTCTGATCCAGTGATTGAAAATGTAACACCTCTTCAATACGCTACTTTGTCAGCATTTTCACAGACCCTCGGATCCGGCAATCAGGGAAGCATCAAATATGTTTTAAAAGAACAAGCAGATAATCAATGGCGGTACTGGAATGGCTCCAACTGGGTGGTTTCCAATGGGACTTATGCCCAGGCAAGTGACGCAGCTACAGTGAATACCAACATTGCACAGTTTGATAACGACGCCGGTTCTGGGTATGTCTTCTGGAAAGCGTTCCTTCACTCCAACGGAGTTCAGAAAGTCGAATTGGATAATCTTTCCATTAATGCCCCAAATACAGTTACTTTGATTCAGCCTGTTTCTCAAACCATGGCAGTTAGCGACACCATGGATGTTTCCTGGTCTTTCTTGGGAGATGTGACAAACGTTGATTTGCAATACTCAATTGTGGACGGAAGTTACACCACCATTACTTCCAATCTTTCTGCAGACGTCGCCACTGGAAGTTGTACGGATCCTGGAGTTAAAGCGGGATGTTTTCGGACAAAAGTTCCGAATGCAATTTCAAGTAATTTCAAAATTCGAGTGCGTCAATCCGGGCAGCCAAGCGTTGAAAATATTGGAGTAGCGAATACAGTCACTGGAGGAGTGGTGATGGTAAACCCTTTACCACCAGCCGCAAGTGAGTCGTTTGTTGTGGGTGATAAGTTGACTATCAAATGGATTGCGAAAGGAACCGTTGGGATTGCCAATGATACCAAGGTTGAAATTGATACTCAGTACGGTGAGCAAGCCTACGGAAGTTCTCCAGGTCATACGGTTTACTCCACTACGGCTTACAATAATAACAATGGATTTCCTTGTGTTCCTCCGTCGGCTACAGCGCCGGAATACGGTGGCTGTTATGACATCACGGTGCCGGATGAAATCACGAGCGGAGCGGACGCAAAGATTCGTGTGACGGATGGAAGTTACAGCGCAGAGTCAGCTATTTTTACGATTACCGGAAGAATTGTTTTATCCAGTCCGACGGCTTTGAATGTTTGGAAAGTCGAAACACCCAATGATATGAATGATAATCCCTTGATGGTGGCGTGGACTTCAGCCGGTAGTATTGGAAGTTTGATCCTTGAGCTGGATGAAACAGGAACTTTTTCAGGCGGTGAACGTGTCATTAAAAACAATGTGATTCGAAATACCAATAATGGAACTGCTTGCGCTCCACCGTCTGGTGGAGGCTGCATTGTACTTTCAGGTGCGGAAGTTCCTCAAGCCAATGAAACGAGCATCGGAGCTGCTGCAAAGTTTAGGTTGACGGCTGCATCTCCCAATCCTGATGTTGTCAGTAGTTTGGGTGCGACACCTGCTTTTGAAATTCGTGCGTGGTATGAAATTACAGAACCTACTAGCGGGGGAACTTGGTATTCAGATGATACGAATCGTTTTGTGACTTGGAATACGCATGGCAATGGTCTCGGTCATTATGATATTCATTACCGGGTTGATACAGGTGCTTGGCAACCCATTGCCACTGATGTTGCAACTAATAACAACGACGGCACGGGTTATCAAACGGCTTGGACCCCCATCCCGAGCGTTTCGTGTTCAGGCAATCCTACAGGATGCGACAAAATGAAAGTTCGTATTCAACAGACAGGCGGTGGTCGGGAATTCATCACCGACAATTTCACCATCAAACCAGGCGTTCAGATTGTCAATCCCAATCCTCTTAATTTCCGAATTTCTGATACCACACGTACGATCAATTGGACTTTGAGCGGAGTGATTCCTGGAAATATTAATGCCTATTATTCCACGGACCAGCAGTGGGCCAACGATTGTGTGGCAGCCACAGGAACAGGAAAATGTTTTGTCTGTACCAGTGCTTCTGCAAATCTGAGTTGCTCCTGGCCATCAGTTTCAGATACTCCTTCTGAATCTGTGCGGTTCCGAGTTGAGGCTGCAGGAGATTCTACGGTTTTTGCAATCACCACAGTGAATTCCAGCATTCATGGAAAATTTTCAGTGAATCTACCCGCTTGTGCTCCGGATTGTTTTTCAGAAGATACCGTGGAAATTTTATGGAATGAAACCACGGGTTCTGTGAATATTCCTGATGTGGATATTTATTGGTCGATTGATGGAACGAGCTGGACTAAGATCAATCAAAGCGGCCCTACTCCGAACGACGGCATTTTTGATAATGCAGATACTGATGCCAATGCGCCCTTTATGTTTCCGGCTTCTATTGTCCATGATGCGTTAAGACTGAGAGTTCTTGATCATAATGATACGCTTTTAAATTCATCCGGCGTTTCTAGCACTTTTAGCACACCGGTTAAATTCAGAATGATCAGCCCTAATGGCGGAAATTCTCTCACCGTGGGGACACCTTATGATATTCAGTGGGCTTATCAAGGAAGCTTGAATACGCTGACCTTGGAATATTGCACAGGAGCAGCTTGCAGTTCTGCGACCGTGTTGGCCAGCAGTTTAGCGCCAAATACAAATAATGGAACAGGATGCGCTCTGCCTTCTGTGAGTGCTCCAGAACATGGCGGATGTTTTAGGTGGGCTGATGGGACAAGCACAGGTGTCAAGGATTTGAGAGGAACCCAGTTTCGCATTCGAATCAGTGATGATGATGTCACAGGAAATGTGACCGATTGTACTCCGGGGAATTGCGCATCTGCACGGCCTGATGTTCCTGATCTCTCGGATGATAATTTTAAAATCAAACCTGCCTTAACTTTGATTTATCCCATGGCTTCAGGTATCAAATTAGATGCTCAAAGCACTTATCAAATCCAGTGGAATTCTCAAGGAACACCGCTCACACAAGTTAACTTAGTTTATTCTCCGAATGGAGGTTTAACGTATCCCTTTGATGTTCCTGGTGGGGGAAACCCTGTTTCAAATACTAGCCAAACAGCACCTCCGGTCGTTGCCAATACTTATGATTGGACAACTCCCGTGATTATTAGCACTGGCTCCATCAAATTCAAAGTCAAGGTAGCTGATCCAGATGCAACTAATTTTCTAGATGCTTCAAGCGTTTCCACTAATGTTTTTGATATTGTAGCTCGTTTTGATCCAACCAGTCCGGCAGGTGGCGAGAGCTGGCCAGTTGGAACTAATCAGACTATCACGTGGGATTCTTTTGGTGCTGTAAGTTTGGTCAACATTCAGTATATCAACGCGACTTCAACACCGACTTGGAATACGATCATTCAAACCTCTTCAACTCAGGGAGAAACAGTTACCGATGCACAAGGAAAGGTGGGGAATTCCGGACAATTTATTTGGAAAGTTCCGAACGTTGCCGGCATCATCGATAATAACGCCACCAAAATTCGCTTAGTGGACGCGGTTTCAGGGCATATTCTTCGGGATGTTCATGTGGAGTCAGGAACTTTTAATGTGGTTGCAAATCTTCAGATGACTCAGCCTCCCGAGGGGACAGACCGGTGGCGTGAAAATCAAACCCGTGTCATTCGCTGGAAACAAATTGGAAATAATGACACGATCACGGATGTAGCACTCGAATATTCCCGAAATTTAGATTCCAATCCCAGTACTTTTGATAATCCTCAAACGATTGATTTAACCGTGAATCATGGAACGAATGCAGATAACGGAGGTTGCAGCTTGCTTGGAGTTGGAGCAGGTGAAACCGAAGGGTGCTATGCATGGCTGATTCCGGGAGGAATTGCTCACAGTACTTTTTATGTTCGAGTCCGCGATGTGACATCTTCAAATCCGCCATCTGAAGCAGTGGCAGGAAATGGTGTTTCTGCTGTTTTTAATCTAGAACCAGGATCTACGATTTCGCTGGTTGATCCTGTGGCTCAAACTTATAACATTGGAGAAAACGTAGACGTAATGTGGGATGGGACAGGCGGCATTACCGGGGCTGGCGAAACGATAGACATTCATTACACCACGAATGGAACAGATTTCACGTTGTGGAGTGGTGGCGTCGATGCGGATGGACAAACGGGCGGTTGCTCAAAAGGAGCTCATTTAGGATGTGCTCGATTGAGTGCACCTGATGAAGTTTCAGCAACTTTCCAAGTGCGGGTCAAGGACGCTGATGATGATGATATCGCAAGTTTGGGCGGAAACAACGCAGTCAATGGAAATATCGGCATTGAAGCTCCTGCGCCTTCCGGTGGACCAGAAATTTATGTCGTGAATGACACCTTGCAGGTGAAATGGATTGCTTTTGGCGGCACGACAGGTCAAGCGAATGACACGATCATTGAAATTGATACGGATATGGCAAATGGTGCTTTTGCCGGAGCCGGTTTTTCTCAAATTACAACCACAGCTACGAACGATAATAATGGATTTGGCTGCGTACCTCCTTCGGTGAATCCTCCAGCTTACGGTGGTTGCTATGAAATCACAGTGCCTAATGCGTTGACGGCGAATGCCAATGCGCGCATTCGAGTCCGAGAACCGGTTGGTCCCTATGTTTCTGAATCTGCGGATTTCATTATCACAGGACAACTGTCAGTGACTAAACCGATTTCAACCAAGGTCTGGAAAGTTGAAACAGGAACCGATATCAACAACCAAGCGCTTTTTGTGGAATGGACTTATAAGAGTGATGATCTTGGAACATTGACTTTGGATTTTGATCCGGACGGGCTCTTTAATTCAAGCGGCAACGAGCGGCAGATTAAAACAGGTTTGGTGAGAAATACGAATAATGGAACAGCTTGTACAGCTCCGGGCAGCGGAGGCTGCTACGTTCTTAGCGGAGGGGAAGTCCCTCAAGCCAGTGAAGTCACAGGGGGCGTGGCGAGCGCCAAGTTTCGTTTAACGGCTTCGACTCCAAATCCCGATGTGGTTAGCAATGTTGGCACAGCTCCTGGATTTGAAGTGCGGGGATGGTACAACGTTTTAACGCCTTCGAGTTCTGATGTCTGGTTTGTAGGGGAGACTACCCGAAATATTATTTGGGAAACCCACGGAAATGGTTTAGGGAATATTGATCTTCAGTACAAAATTGATGCAGGTGCGTGGACTAATATTACAACGAACATTGCGGACAATGATGGAAATGCAAACACCCAGCCTTGGCCGGATGTGGTGGATGCAACTTGCAGCGGTGTATCTCTTGGTTGTAACAAAGTCAAGATTCGAGTCAAGCAAACAGCTGCTGGAACCATCAATGATGAATCCGATAACTTTTATATCAAACCGCGCTTAACTATTCTTGAACCCAATCCAACACATTTTCAAATTGCAGATATTTCACGATCTCTCAGTTGGACTGTGGGTGGAACACTTTTTTCGGCAGCGAACGTTTATTACTCAACGGATCAAAACTGGGGTAATGCCTGCGATGGTGCCAATGGCCACGGAAAATGTTTTGTCTGCTCGGCATTAGCTGTGGCAACAACTTGCCAATGGCCTTCGGTTCCTGATACACCCTCGGAAAATGTTATTTTCCGCATCGAAGCTGACGAAGACTCAGGAATTTACAGCGTGACCTCAACGCCTGCAAGCATTCATGGAAAATTTACAGCGAACGCACCTTCTTGCGCCCCCAACTGTTACTCTGAAGATACGGCCACGCTGACGTGGACGGAAACGACTTCGTCTGGAAATATTCCTACGGTAAATTTGTATTGGTCTACAAATGACTTTGTTTCTTCGACGCTGATCAACTCATTAGGCGTAACACCTAATGATGGTATTTTTAATGCCGGCGATGCGGCTACCGGCGGGCCGTTTGTGATTCCTGCAAATGTGGTGCATGACCAAGTAAAAATTCGCGTGGTGGATTCTGCAGATACCTTATTAGATTCTGCAGGAACTTCGAACGCATTTTCAACACCGGTCAAATTTAGAATGATTCAACCCAATGGAGGCGAAACGCTTACGATTGGTGAAACATATGACATTCAGTGGGCCTATCAGGGAACGTTGAGTTCGCTCAGTTTGCTTTATTGCACAGATGGTACTATTACATGCGGCACACCAGGTGAAATTGATACTGGAGTTATTCCTAACACTGATAATGGAACAGGTTGCGCCATGCCCAGCGTGAGTGCGCCTGAAAGCGGGGGATGTTATCGGTGGACAGATGCCACGACCACTGGTACAGCGAATGTCAAAGGCACACAAATTAGCATCTTTTTAAGAGATGAAGATACCACATGTTCTCCAACTAATTGTGCGACAGCTAGGCCGACAGTGGATGACGGTACGGATGATGTTTTCAAGATCCAGGCCAATCTCGCGCTGGTTCAACCCACAGCGGCAGGTCTGAAACTTGATGCGGAAACAGCTTACAATGTTCAGTGGGACTCGCAAGGAACGCCGCTTGGAAGTGTTGATTTACTTTACTCCAATAATAGTGGCGCCACTTATCCGTTTCCGGTGCCATCTGCAGGAAATCCGCGAGTGAATACCACTCAAGCTGGGTCTCCGGTCAGCCCCAATAACACTTATGCTTGGACAACGCCTTCTGTCATTAGTAATGCTACATTGAAATATCGTGTCAAGGTGCGTGATCCGGATACTACAAACTATCCTGCGGCGGAAAGCGCTTCTGCAAATGATTTTGAAATCGTTGCGCGTTTTGATCCTATTTCTCCTTCTGGTGGACAAAGTTGGCGTGTGCTCACTAACCAAACACTGAGCTGGACTCCTAAGGGGACTGTAGCTCAAGTCCAAATTCAGTATTACAACGCTGTCCTTGGCTGGCAGACCATTATTCAGCAGACACCATCTCAGGGAGAAACCGCCACTGCGGCTGATGGAAAAGTTGCAAACTCAGGGACTTTCCAGTGGAAAGTTCCAAACGTTGCGGACATTATTGATAATAACACCACAAAAGTTCGTTTGATTGACGCAGATTCAGGACATATTTTGAGAAATTCCCCAGTGGAATCTAACACGATCAATATTGTGGCTAATCTTGTGATGACTCAGCCGCCTCAAAGCGGAGAGTCTTGGCGCGAAACTCAAACGCGCGTCATTCGCTGGAAGCAAGTGGGACATAACGATTCACTCACTAAAGTAAGTTTGGAATATTCTCAGAACGCGGACGGAAATGCATCAACCTTTGATAATCCTCAATCGATTGCAGCCAATATTGATCATGGAACTAATGCTGATAATGGAGGATGTACGCTTCTGGGTGTAGGAGCGAATGAAACCGAAGGCTGTTACGCGTGGGTGATTCCAGGGGCTTTGATCGATGATACGGTTTATCTGCGTGTGAAAGATGCCGATGTTGGCCATCCCAATTCTGCGGCTGTAACAGGTAATGGCGTTTCCGGTGTCTTTTCTATTTATGAGAATTCAACCATCACGGTTGTAGAACCTGTGGCTCAAACTTATGTGGTGGATGATCAAGTGGACGTGATTTGGAATGGAACCGGAGCCATTATGGATGCAGGTAAGACCGTCAATATTCATTACACCACCAATGGTTCTGTATTTACCCTCTGGAGCCAGGATGTGGATGCAGATACGGATACCGGAGGGTGTTCGAGCGGTGCCAATTTAGGTTGTACGAGACTGAAGATTCCCGATGCAATTTCCGGATCTTTCCAAGTCCGTGTTTCTGATTCCTCAGATTCTTACATTAAGAATCTCGGAGCTGTCAATACAGTGAATGGAAATATTTCGATCCAGTCTCCTTCTCAAACAGGGCCTGAAACTTATGTGGTAGGCG
>CAZOOM010000010.1:0-37231 GCA_964581425.1 uncultured bacterium
TTCACGACGAACTTGTTTTTGATGCCCCCGAACAGGAATTGGCAAAGCTCAAACCTTTGGTCATCACCCATATGGAAAAAGCCTATCCGATGCGCGTGCCGCTTCGAGTAGACACGTATCAGGGATCTTCCTGGTACAAAGGAGCTTAATAGCTTCATGTTCATTCAAAAACCTGCGGGTAAAATACTGGTAGGTTTAACCGGGAGTTTTGGATCCGGTAAAAGTACAGCAGCAAAGTTTTTTCAGGATTTAGGAGCCTGCGTGCTTGAGGCAGATGATTTTGCCAAAGAAGCATTGAGGCCTCAGGAAAAGCCCTATGATCAGCTTGTGGCTTCCTGGGGGAAGAAATTCTTAACCGCTGATGGGCAGGTTGACCGAAAAAAAATCGCTGATTTGATTTTTTCTGACGGTACAAAAAGACGAGAGCTCGAATCGTGGGTTCATCCTTATGTGTTTTCCAGGATGGAAAAAGCGATTCGGGAAAGCCCGAAAAAAGTAATGGTTTTAGATGTGCCGCTTTTGTTTGAAAGCGGTTTTCATGTTGAATGCGATTGGACTCTGACGGTTCAATCCAACGAAGCTGCCATTCAAAACAGGCTTTTAAAAAAAGGTTTTAGCGCGCAGGAAATCAAGAGCCGCCTTCGGTGTCAAATGACGCAGGAAGAGAAAATTAAACGCTCTGATTTTGTGATTCACAATGATTCAACCCTCGAAGCTTTAAAGCGGGAAGTGCTTCAGGTTTGGGAAAAGATAACCCGCTGAGTTTCGAAAGTTAATATTTTAAAAAAGAAAAAGGGAAAGGAAAACAAAACCCTATGATGAAAAAAACACCTCCCACTACCGAATCGAATTATTCGAACGGTCATGGCCTTCAGGAAGCAGCTCGGTCTCGACCGACAGGAAGCACTGCAGGCGGGAAAACTTTGGACGCGATTGATCTTAAAAAATTGAAGATCGGTGAGCTCCATGATTTGGCCCGAAAGTACAACATCGGTCCAACAACCGGGATTAAAAAACAGGATCTTATTTTCAAGATTCTTCAATCTCAGGCTGCTGCCGGTGGCAACGAATCCGAACAAGTCATGATTGGAGAAGGAGTCTTGGAAATCTTGGAAGACGGTTTTGGTTTTCTGCGTTCCCCTAATTACAACTACCTTCCTTCGCCGGATGATATTTACGTATCGCCGAGCCAAATCCGTCGATTTAATCTGCGGACCGGAGACAGCGTGAGCGGACAAATACGTCCTCCTAAAGAAGGCGAGCGTTACTTTGCGCTTCTCAAAGTGGAGCAGGTCAACTTTGAAGATCCTGAAAAAGGCCGGGATAAAATCCCATTTGATAATTTAACGCCGCTTTATCCCAACAAGCGTTTGATTCTCGAAAGTCAGCCAACCGAAACCTCGATGCGCATCATGGATCTTTTGACGCCGATCGGATGCGGGCAGCGCGGTCTTATCGTGGCCCAGCCTTACAGCGGGAAAACCATCCTGCTTCAGAAAATCGCAAACAGTATTACCACCAATCACCCCGATGTTTATCTGATTATTCTTTTGATCGATGAACGTCCGGAAGAAGTGACCGACATGCAGCGCTCGGTCAAAGCGGAAGTCATTGCTTCGACTTTTGACGAACCTGCGGAACGTCATGTTCAGGTGGCGGAAATTGTGCTTGAGAAAGCCAAACGTCTCGTGGAGCATAAACGACATGTCGTGATTTTACTCGACAGTATCACGCGTCTTGCCCGCGCTTACAACACCGTGGTTCCGCATTCAGGAAAGATCCTTTCCGGCGGTGTGGACTCCAACGCGCTTCATCGTCCGAAAAGATTTTTTGGTGCTGCGCGTAATATCGAAGAAGGCGGGAGTTTGACGATTATTGCCACCGCGCTTGTTGATACAGGTTCGCGCATGGACGAAGTTATTTTTGAAGAGTTTAAAGGAACCGGCAATATGGAACTTCAGCTGGACCGCAACCTCTTCCAAAAACGCATCTATCCTGCCATTGACGTGAAGAAATCCAACACGCGTAAAGAAGACATCCTGACACACCCAGATGAACTCTCGCGCATTTGGATCCTTCGCAAAGTCCTTAACGAGCTTAATCCTGCAGAAGCGATGGAGCTTCTCGTGGATCGGCTCAAGAAAACCAAATCCAACGCTGAGTTTTTGCTCAGCTTGAACAAGATGGAGAAATAAAATGAAAGCAGATATTCATCCCAAATACGGTCTTGTGACCGTGCAGTGCGCTTGCGGCAGTTCGTTTCAAACCCGAAGCACGATTCAAGGCGTGGTTCAGGTTGATATTTGTTCCGCATGCCATCCCTTTTTTACCGGCAAGCAAAAATTGATGGATACGGCAGGCCGTATTGATCGATTCAAGAAAAAGTTTTCTGATCGAGCCGCTGCTCCCAAAACACCTAAGCAGCCTGAAGTTCGCAAACCGGTTTTTGGAGAAAAGTTAACGCTGAAGGAAAAATTGCAAGCTGCTAAGGATAAAGCCGCTCAACAAATGCAATGATCTTTTTCCCGAAGTTAGAGAAAATCGCCAAACGCGCGAAAGAAATCGAAAAAAGTTTAGAGGATCCTTCTGCGCTTGGCTCTATGCAGTATCAGAAGCTGACCAAGGAGCTTGCTGGCTTGCGGCCTTTGGTCCAGGGGTTTGAAGAAATTCTGCGGATCGACAAAGAAGAAAAGTCGATCTCCGTACTTCTTAAAGAAGCAAGTCTTGATGAAGAAATGAAAGCGCTTTATCAAGAAGAGTTAAGTGTTCTTTCAAAATCGAAGCAAGAGCTTGTAACAAAAATAGAAGATCTTCTGCTTAAAGAAGATGATCCGAATCGAAATCGAGACGTCATTATCGAAATTCGAGCAGGAACTGGCGGTGAAGAAGCCGCGCTTTTTGTGGCAAATCTCTTTCGGATGTACACGCGTTATGCCACGAATCATGGAATGACTTCTGCGGTCATGGCTTCCAATCCCACGGGAATTGGCGGCTTTAAGGAAATTATTTTTGAGGTCAGTGGTCAGGACGTGTATCCGCTTTTTAAATATGAAAGCGGTATTCATCGGGTGCAGCGTGTACCTGCGACGGAAGCAAGCGGCCGTATTCATACTTCTGCGGTTACGGTGGCAGTGCTTGCTGAAGTCGATGATACTGAAGTTGAAATTAATCCCATGGATCTTAAGATCGATGTGTTTCGTGCTTCAGGAGCCGGCGGCCAGCACGTGAACAAAACTGAGTCTGCAGTTCGCATTACTCACATTCCTACCGGAGTTGTGGTGTCGTGTCAGGATGAAAGGTCGCAACACAAAAATCGTGAAAAGGCTATGCGCGTTCTTCGTGCTCGGCTTTATGACGCACAAATGCAAAAGCAGCATGATGAACAGGCGCGGAAGCGAAGGGAGCAAGTCGGTTCCGGAGACCGGTCAGGAAAAATAAGAACTTATAACTTTCCTGATCAACGTGTTACCGATCATCGTATCGGTTTGACTTTGCATAATCCGGATGATATTTTAGACGGAAATTTAGACGAAATGGTGGCTGCGCTCGCACATGATGAAAAACAGCGCCGCTTGAAAGAGGAAACTTTCTGATGGATTCAGAGCCTCAGACAGCATCGCTCCTTCCTGATATCACTGCGGAACCCTTGATGCATGTGCACGATCTTTTTATTTGGGGCAAAGCAGAGCTCGCTTTTTTGGGTGAGCACGAAGCAGAAAATGAATGCGAGCGATTGCTCGAGCATCTCCTGAAATGTTCTCGCGCAGAGCTTTATCTTAAAATGGATGAACCTCTTACGTTTGAGAAAAAAAAGTTATTTCAGGATTGGATTTTTCAGCGCAGGCAAAGAATGCCGCTTGGATATATTCTAGGTGAGGCATATTTTTGGGATTTGAAACTTGAAGTCGGTGTAGGATGTCTAGTGCCTCGCCCTGAGACAGAAATTTTAGTAGAAAGCGTGATTCGTCTTACTGGGCTTTCTCAGAAAGCTAGTTTTGATTTTTTGGATTTTGGAGCGGGCAGTGGAGCTGTCAGTATTGTTCTTTTAAGACATTTTGAAAAAGCCAGGGCAGTGCTTCTTGAGATTTCTTCGCAAGCGGCGCATTTCGCAGCAGAGAATCTTGAAAAATATCAGCTGCAGGATCGCGCCAATTTAGTGGTAAGCAATGGTTTTGAATGGCTTGAGCATCAACGAAATCTCAAGTGGGATTTGATCATTTCAAACCCTCCGTATCTTTCTCATGCGGATTTGAAAATTGCTGAGCCCGAACTTTTTTTTGAGCCGGATCAAGCGCTGAATGGCGGCATTGACGGATTGGATTATTATCGCCGATTGATTCAGGAAGCGGCTGGATATTTAAATGCTGGCGGCTGGCTCGCTCTTGAAATGGGCGTGAATCAAGCGGAGGCTATTGCCGATCTTGTTCGTGCTAGCAAACATTGGCAAGAACCTTTGATTATCAAAGATTATTTAGGAATTGATCGTGTGATCATGGCTGAGAAACTCAGCTCTGATCACCTGTAAAAATAAGCGAGCGGTTCATGGAAAAAATGATCATTCAAGGCGGAACACGGCTTCGTGGGGAAGTCATGATTTCCGGTGCCAAGAATTCGGCATTGCCGATCATGGCCGCTGCGCTTTTGACTGACGAAGAGACAGTGATTGAAGGCGTTCCTGATTTAAGGGACGTGCATACCATGGTGAAGTTGCTCCGGTCGCTTGGAGCTAAAGCTCTTTATCAAAATGGACAAGTGCTGATTAAGGCAGCCAACGGTTTAAATCCCGTGGCTCCCTATAAACTTGTGAGCACGATGCGGGCCTCGGTTTGCGTGCTTGGACCGCTAGTTGCGCGTGCCGGGCATGCGGAAGTTTCACTTCCCGGAGGTTGTGTGATTGGACCGCGGCCCATAGATCTTCATTTGAAAGGGCTCAAAGCCTTGGGGGCTGAAATCAGTACCGAACACGGATATGTGCGTGCAACGACCAAAAAACCATTACAAGGTGGGAATATTTATCTTGGCGGAGCGTTCGGATCATCGGTTCTCGCGACCGGGAATGTGATGATGGCAGCTGTGTTTGCCAAAGGTCAGACGACTATCGAAAACGCAGCGTGCGAGCCTGAGGTTGTGGATCTTGCTCGATTTCTAAAAAAAATGGGCGCCAAAATTTCCGGAGAAGGATCGCACCGGATTGAAATTGAAGGAGTGAAAAAACTTCATGGGGTGCATTACCGAATTATTCCGGACCGCATTGAAGCACAAACATTTATGATGGCTGCGGCCATGAGCGGTGGCGATGTAACGATCCGCAATATTGATAATGCGCATCACAATGTTGTGATTGATAAACTGCTTCAGGCGGGAGTAAAGATTGATGAGCGGAAAAATGTAATCCGAGTACGGAGAACCGGAAAGTTAAAGCCTGTGGATGTGACCACACTTCCGTACCCTGGTTTTCCGACGGACCTTCAGGCGCAAATGATGGCTCTGATGTCAGTGACTCCAGGAATCAGTGTGATTACAGAAAAAATTTATCCAGATCGTTTCATGCACGTGAGCGAACTCAATCGTATGGGTTCCAAGATTTTTCTTGAGGGGCCAAGCGCGATTGTTCACGGAGTGAAGCGCTTGAGCGGAGCTCCGGTGATGGCGTCGGATCTTCGAGCCAGTGCCGCGCTTTTAATCGCGGGACTTGTGGCAGACGGCGAAACAGAAGTGCACCGGATTTATCATTTGGACCGCGGTTACGAAAAAATCGAAGAAAAATTTGCATTTCTCGGCGCAAAAATACGCAGAGAAAAAGAGTAGTAAGTAAAACCATTCTCAGAATCTCAGATGAGACAAGAGAATTATTGTTAAAGTAAAAAGGAGGACACCTTGGCAGTCAAGATTCGACTCAAACGAGGCGGAACCAATAACCGCACATTTTGGCGTATTGTCGTTAGCGATGTCAAAATGCCGCGAGATGGCCGTTTTATTGAGGAGATTGGCTACTACGATCCGCTTCCCAAAGTGGAAAAGGTTGTAGTGAAAAAAGAACGTTTGGAATACTGGCTCTCTAAAGGAGCTAAACTTTCCGAGACGCTCAAGCCGCTTCTCAAACGCCAAAATAGAATTAAGAAGTAAGCAGCTCCTGATAAAGGGGCCTGTCTTCCTTGACGTGAGTTTTTGATGAGTTTGCGTATCGATGTGGTGACGATCTTTCCGGATTATTTTAAGAGTCCGCTTGGTCAATCCATATTGGGGAAAGCGATCAAAAAAGGCGACATTGATCTTCGTGTTCACAATCTAAGGGATTACACGCATGACCGTCACAAAACGGTAGATGCGAAACCTTTTGGCGGAGGTCCGGGCATGGTCATGAAACCTGCTCCGATCTTTGATTGTGTAGAAGCGATCCGCGAGCCTAAGGGTTGGGTGGTGGTATTGGATGCTAAAGGCAGCCGATTCACTCAAAAAGTTGCCCGCAGGCTGAGTGAAAAATCTCAGCTGATTTTGATCGCGGGACATTACGAAGGCATTGATCATCGGGTTCATGAGCATTTGGCCGATGATGTTTTATCAGTGGGAGATTTCATCTGTATGGGCGGCGAGGGTCCTGCGCTTTGTCTGATTGAAGCC
Source organism: uncultured bacterium (assembly GCA_964581425.1). GTDB lineage: Bacteria > Omnitrophota > Omnitrophia > Omnitrophales > Aquincolibacteriaceae > CAZOOM01. The sequence goes on from CAZOOM010000010.1 coordinate 6,622, forward strand.
GTGGCCAGATTGCAGCCCGGGATTCTGGGGAATCAGGATTCTCTCAAAGAAGAAAGTTTTGAGACCGATGAGCTGGAGTACCCTCAGTACACTCAGCCGAGAAGTTTTCGGGGTTGGGACGTACCTGAGGTTTTAGTTTCGGGGCATCATGAGAAAATCGCCAAGTGGAGAAAACAGGCGGCGCATCATGCGACCCAGAAAATTCGACCCGATCTCGAAAAAAAAGTTCGCGGATCGTGAAATGATTTTAGACTAAAAAGGAGTAAGCCGTGAAAGTAAAAGAACTTGAAGTGATTGAAAAACAGAACGAGAAAAAAGTTCCTGATTTTCGCGTTGGGGATTCGCTCAAGATCCATTTGAAAGTCAAAGAAGGCGAAAAAAGCCGCATTCAGATTTTCGAAGGAACTTGCATCCGCAAGCGGGGAGAAGGAGCTGGAAAAACTTTTTCCGTGGTCAAAGAGAGCCATGGAGACATTGTGGAAAAGATTTTCCCACTTTATTCTCCGACGATCGATAAAATTCAGGTGGTTCGAAAAGGCAAGGCCCGCCGGGGACGTCTTTATCACCTCCGAAAGAAACAATCAAAAGTCGCTGTTTAATTTGAGTGTTGGATAAAGGACCGGTGGTCATGTCGTTAAGCCGGTACGATTTTGATCTCAAAATGGCAGGCGATCCCTCGCTTGCCCTTGCAGGTGTGGACGAAGCGGGTCGCGGGCCTTTGGCCGGGCCCGTGGTAGCCGCAGCCGTAATATTTAAACCCGGCGCCCCTCTTTTAGAAGTCAATGACTCCAAGTGTTTAGCTCCCTCACGTCGCGAAGAACTCTTTCATCAAATTTTGCAGTATTCTGATTGGGGGCTGGGCGTTTGCGATGAAAGCAAAATCGATCAGATTAATATTTACCACGCAACCAAGTATGCCATGCGGCAAGCGGTGCTTGCATTGCCGCGAAAACCTGATCTCGTGATCATTGATGGAAATATGAAGATCGATATTCCTTATCGACAGGAAACAGTAGTGAAAGGGGATCTTAAATCTGCGGCCATTGGAGCAGCCTCAATTATTGCTAAGGTTTACCGGGATCGTTGGATGGAAGGGCTCGACGAAATTCTTCCAGGGTATGGTTTTGCTCGGCATAAAGGTTATGCGACGCCAGAGCATTTGGCTGCGCTTCAAAAATTAGGGCCTTCTTTCTACCACAGAAAAACGTTTGCTCCGGTTCACGAATTGCTTCAAAAAGCGTTTCTATGAAACTCACTCCCAATCCCCGTCCTTTTCGCTATGATTTGGGGCTCTCGGGAGAAAATCACGCCCGGCAATTTTTAAAAAAATCAGGATATGAAATTTTAGAAACCAATTTTCGATGTCCTCTGGGAGAAATCGATCTTATTGCCCGAGAAAATCAACGGTTGATTTTTATCGAGGTGAAAACCAGAAGATCAGACCGCGCTGGAACGCCTGAAGAATCCGTGCATGTGATCAAGCAAAAGAAAATCATTCGTGTAGCCCAGTGGTATTTGAAAGCAAAGAAGCTTACCAATGTGCCGATAAGATTTGATGTGATCGCCATCGATCTGAATCCTCAACAGGGATTTCAGCTTCGTCACATCCCAGGGGCTTTCTCGGTTCCAGACGAGGAGATTTGATTTTGCATTTGAAAGATCGTGATTTTATAGGAAAACCGCGAGAACCTTTTCCAGTTATTCCTTGGCCCGAGTGGGGCAAAACGGTTTTGATGACTGTTTATTTTTTTCTCACCATTGCAATCATTTACGTTTTAAAGCCGGTCCAGCGTTCTCTTTTTATTTCAGAATATGGCGCAGACAAATTATCTTGGGCCTATATGGGGGAAGGCCCCTTTCTAATCTTGGTAACTTGGCTGTATCTTCAATTTGCAAAAATGACAGCGAAAAAAACATTTTATCAAGGGACGATCTTTTTTTTCGCCATTGTGTTAACCGGTTTTTGGTTTTTTTTGAATCACCATCTTGCGCATACCTCCTGTCTTTTCTACCTTTGGCACGCCGCGCTTTCGATCATGCTCACTACCGTTTTCTGGACCTTTGCCAATGATCTGTATAGCACCATGAATGCCAAGCGACTCTTTGGTTTCATTTTAGCCGGAGGATCCCTGGGGGGTATTGCCGGAGGATCTATTGCAAAACATCTGGTTGCTTGGATGAGTACAGAAAATCTTGTCTTAGTAGCTGCCGGCATCATGATGCTTTGCTTGATTTTGGTGAGGCTGCTTTGTCATTTGTATTTAAAGGATCCGAATGGTGTTTCGCAAGAAGCAAATGCCTTGAGAGGAGAATCTCCCGAAAAAGAAGCCTCCTCGAAATCTGCGCTTAAACTTTTTTTTAATTCGCGTTATCTTCTTTTACTTTGTGCGATCGTGGTTTGCGCCAAAATCTGCGCCGCTTTTACCGATAATCAATTGAGCGTTGTTGCGGCTCAGCACATCCACGACAAAGAAGCGCTGACGAAATTTTTTGGCGGATTTTTTGAACAGCTCAACACGGTTTCTTTTGTCATGCAATTTATTGTAACCAGTATCATCTTGAGATATTTAGGGGTAGGTGTCGCGCTTTATCTGCTACCCATAGGACTTTTGATTTTAGGGTTCTTTAACGGACTTACGCCGACTCTTTTAGGGGCTGTGATTTTAAGATTATTTGAAGGTGGAACCACGGTTTCAGTTCAGCAAGCCACCAAGGAAGTTTTGTATCTCCCTATTTCCAGTTTTGTCAGACGCAGAACCAAACCTTTGATTGATATGCTGGGGTATCGCATGGCGAAATCTCTGGGCGGTCTCATGATTACTGTGGCTTTGTCTTTTTTTCATCTTTCGTCCGATCGAGTCATCTGGTTAATTTTATTGATCGTTCCGTTTTGGCTGGTCGTCATTTGGAAAATGTTGCGAGCTTATCAAGTAAATTTACGCGAAACTGCTGAAAAAAATCAAAATAACGAGTCCTTTTGCTTGCAATTGAAGTAATTTTTGGGCAGAATGAAATAGTTTATTCAAGTTCGGCCGCGCATCAGCCGATAAAGTTGGCAACAGATTATCTTAAATTCATGAAAATTAAACGCCCCCTTTTCTTATTGTTGATTTGTTGCGCCCTGATTTTGTCTGCCTCCTGGCAGCTTTTTGCGGGCGAACTTTCCTATGATAAGTATGCCGCTACTTTAAAAGAGCCCAAGCAGGCGACGCAGCTCGAGAAAAGTCTTTATCATTTTCCCGTTCTTCCTTTTGCTCTCATGAAATATCCCACCACTCGAGTTTTAAATTATGTTGAAAAACATAAAATCCCAGAAAAAATTTCTTGGATGTATGACTGGGCTCAGAATCGAGGCGTGACGCCTAATCTTAGCATCATGGGAATGGCGAGTTTAAATTCAGGTGCGGAGCTTGATCTCATTCGTTTGTTGAAACTTAAAGAAACCATGCCTGATGTGGTGGCGGAAAGCTCCATCCAATATACCCGAGACCTTTCTTTTCAAGTGGCTTCGAGATTAGGATTTGAAAGAATCAAGGGAACTGGTTTTAGAACTCTTGGGTCATTTCAATACGAAAATCGTCCCATGGAGCACTATTATGGATTAGGTCCAAATACGAGTAAGGGCGAAGGTTATGTTTATGAGCGCGAACAAACCGATCTGGAATATCTCATCGGGTACAAGCCAGGAACGATTTACAGCGCTGATGCTAAATTTGGATATCGCAATATCAATATTTCAGGAGGCAGCGACGGTGGCCGAGGCCGATGGGGCGAAGGTTTGCTGGGTCCGCAAGTGAGTGGCATTTCAGGCGACAAACTGCTTTGGTATGGACTCAATTTAGAGCGGGATACTCGTAACCAGGGCGGAGTTTCAACTCAGGGAAGTTTTGCCCGTGCATTTGCAAGCTATAATGATGGCGTTGGAAGTTCAGATGCAGGATTTTTTCAGTACATCCTTGAAGGATCCAAATATTTAACCTTAGGATCTCATCGCCGTGTTTTGGCTGGACATTTTTATTTGGAACACAATAATGAAACTAACGGTCACTCCCTTCCTTTTCATCAAATGGCTAGGCTTGGTGGATTTGGTCCCTTCAATTATTTAAGTCAAACGCTCCGCGGCTACGAAGAAAATCGCTTTACTGATGACAGCCTTCTCCTTTTTAATTTGGAATATCGCTACAATATTTGGGAATATCGCGATTGGAAAACGGATGCCGTGATTTTCGCGGATTGCGGACAGGTCTTTGGACATTTCGGGAAAATGCAGATGGATAATTTTCGCGTATCTTATGGTACTGGATTACGAACAAGCTTTGCCAAGTTTGTTGTTTTGTCACTAGAGTTGGCTCACGGAGATGAAGGAACCGCTTATTATGCAAAAAGCAGCACGCCGTTTTAAAATCGAAGCTCTGGCATTAGCCCTTGCTTTAGTTCTCCAACCGCTCGTCAGAGCCGAGGAAATCAAAAAGCATGAGACGGGTCTTTACCGTGACATTTTTCTTCAAAACATTTATTTTGAAGCAACCAATTGGTTTCACCTCGAACGTTTCTACCGCGGAATTACTGGAAAAAAATCACCAGCTTTGGACGTCAATGATTTTGATGAAGTTTCAGACAGTCTTTTCTTCACGAATCGCCACGCTAAAAAAGCTTTAAGTGCCCAGGATTTGGTGCAAGGGTATCACGAAAATGATGGGCCTGATCTGACTAAACCCTACACAGTCATTCGCGGGAAATTTGACGGACTTCATCCTGGATTTTTTATCCGCGATGAAAAAGGGGATGAGTATCTTTTGAAATTTGATTCTGATGAAGGTTTTGAACTAGCGACGACAGCGGAGGTCATTGCCAGCCGATTTCTGTATGCGATTGGGTATAACGTTCCTCAGTATACGATTGCTACTTTGAGTGGTGATCAGGCTCAAATTGATCCCAAAGCTACGATTTATGATGATACCGGATTCAAAAAAGTTCTGACACAAGAACGTTTTAATAAATATCTGATGTTCATCCCCCAGGACAGCGAAGGAAAGTACCGCGCTTCAGCTTCTAAAATGTTAGTCGGCGAAAACAAAGGTTTCATGTCCTTTCAGGGTCGCAGAAAAGAAGACCCGAATGATACGATTGATCACGAACGGCGCAGGTCTCTGAGAGCGCTTCGTGTGTTTGGTTCCTGGCTCAACATTTATGATCTGCGTGAAAGCAATACCCTTGATATGCTTGTGACGGAAGATGGAAAACAAGTTTTAAAACACTATCTCATTGATTTTAATGATTCTTTAGGCGCTTCGGCTTCTGGTCCCAAACCGCCATCTTTTACTTACGAACACATGATGGATTACGGAGATATGACCAAGGCTTACGGCGCACTCGGATTGTGGGAAAAAACCTGGCAGAAGAAATGGAAAGCATCCGGGGAAACAGTTCAGAACCCTCCAGCGGTTGGTTATTTTGACAGTCAGTATGTTCAACCGGGAAAATACAAAACCCAACTGCCTCACTATGCTTTTAAAGACATGACCCGTGCGGACGCGTTTTGGGCGGCAAAAATCATCCACTCTTTTTCGGATAGTGATATCCAAGCCATTGTGAAAGCCGGACATTTTTCAAGCGCCGAGGATGAAGCGCTGGTTGCGAAGATCTTAATTGAGCGCCGGGACATGATCGTCAAATATTGGTACTCGGTCGTAAATCCTTTGGATGATTTTGAATATCAAGGCGGCAAACTAAGTTTTCGAAATCTTGCCGCTGATAGCGGTTTGGAATCGAAAGATGCGGCAGCCTACTCGGTTGAAATTCGTTCCATTCATGGAAAAAAGTCCCGCAAATTAACGACCTTGGAAGTTAAAGAAAATTCGATAGACCTTACTTCCTGGACAGCTGAATCAGAGCTTGAAATTGTACTTCGCAAATCCTCTGTTAAAAATTCACCTCGTGTAAGTGTCCGAATTCGAGGCGGAAAACTCGCAAGCGTTCGCCACCAAGACTAGGCCTTCTCTTCTATTTGGGTTTCTCTTTTTATTCTTCTCCGAGATAATCCTGCTGCATTTATGCTAAAATCCAATCATGATTATGCTGCTTTTTGATATTGATGGAACCCTTCTTTATACTGGCGGGGCAGGCAAAGAGGCTTTCAACCGCGCCTTTACCCATCTTTTCGGAGTTCCTAAATCCTGGGGACAAATTCGCGCAGATGGAAAAACAGATCCTGTTTTAATTCAAGAAGTCGCACAAAATGCAGTCCAGAGATCGCTCACTCCAGAAGAGGCGGAAAGCATACGCAAGCTTTACGTGCAGTATTTTAAAGAGGAGCTTCCAAACTCGGATCGATTTCGTGTGATGCCCGGAGCTTTCAGTCTCCTTTCCAGACTCGCATCTGACCCCAGATTTTTACTAGGACTAGCTACGGGAAATTATGAAGAAACCTCTTACCTGAAATTAAAGCGGGCTGGTTTAGATTCCTTTTTTAAATTTGGTGGATTTGGCTGTGATTCTGACAAGCGGCATGAGATCGTTAAAGCCGCCATTCAAAGAGGAGAGCGCTTGATCAAGCAAAGCATTCCGCTTGCGTCGGTTTGCGTTATTGGAGATACAATTCATGATGTTCTCTCTGGAAAAATGAATGGAACTAAAACCATGGGAGTTCTCACTGGAAAAACATCACAGCAAGAATTTCACGATGCGGGCACCGACAAAATTGTTTCTGATTTTTCTGATGCTGATGCTTTGATTCAATATTGGGCTGCACCAATATGACGCGCATCGAACTTCCTTTAACCTGGGTCCATCAAATATATGCTCACGCTTTAAAGGAGTACCCGCGAGAATGTTGCGGAATCGGAACCGGATTGAGTCATGAAAAATCATCCTGGACTCATCTTTATCCGTGCCAAAATGTGATCGATGAATATCACACACATTCTCCCAAAGAATTTTTGAGAAATTCTCAGAATGGTTTTTTAATTGATCCCAAGCAGTTACTCCGAATTTATCAGGAAATGCGGTCACGGGGCGAAGAAATCAAGCTTTTTTATCATTCACATGTGGATGCGGATGCTTACTTGTCCGATGAAGATCGGAAGTGGGCTCTTCATCAAGGTGAACCCGTGTATCCGAATGCCTTGCAGTGCGTGGTTTCTGTGATGCGTGGGGAAATTCGTTCGTGTAAATTCTTTGCGTGGGACAGCGGGAATTCAGATTATACGATGATTGCTGACTTTAAAGAAACCGAGTGAAATAAAAAAGCAGACTGTTTTTGGGAGATCACACTTGTTAGCGTCTGCGACATCAAATCGGTTGCAGATAGATGAAAAAAGAGTTATCTTCTAAGCCATGGAAGACGCGGCCATTACTTCAAATGCAGCGAATCACGACTCTCTTTGGAGACTCGGTGAAATCCTTATGCAAAAAGGCTGGCTGCAGTGGCAAGAATTAGAAACCGCCCTCGCCCTTCAAAAAAATAACAACCGTCCTATCGGAGAAATTCTTCTTCACCAAGGATTAATTTCTCAAGACCTTCTTTTTGAAGCACTGGCCATTCAGTTCGGAAAAAAATTTGTTAAACTCAAACGTTTGAAACCTCAAGCCGTGGCTTTACAAATGGTTCCCAAGCATTTTGTTTATGAACACCAAGTTTTGCCCCTTGTTTTTGACGAGGGCCAGCTTTTATTAGCGATTCCTGATCCGCTCAATGTCTGGCCCATCAGCATGCTTGGAAAAATGACGGGGATTTCAGATATTGCAACAGTTCTTGCTACACCTGCGGATATCCGAGAAGCCATCGAGCAGTATTACGGGCCAGAAGGTTTTATATTCTAAGTAGAAAAATTATTTTGTTGGCGCTTTGGCTGTGGCCTGAGGTTTTAAAAGAGGAGTAGTCCCTTCATCTTTCCGAACAAACTTTTCAAAGGCATCTTCCCATTTGATTTTTAGAGTGACTAAAAGAGCGTTGTAGTCAGTAAAATATTTTCCATCCACAGTGGCTCCAGGAATGCTTTCGCTAATATCATTATTAATACTTCGGCGAAGCCCGAGTTCATTGAGGTAGGCCAAATCCAGGGTGACCATTCTTGAAATATCCCAGCTTGTTCCTAAAGAAAATGCGATACGATTACTGTCGGGAATCGCGGGAGTGAAATGATTTTTTGCTACAGCGCCGGAATAAAATAAAAAACCACCCATGAGACGCAGCCAATCTTTGAGTTTGTGGTTTACGCCTAAGTGAAGAGAAAAGGTATCGGAGTAATCTCTGTCCGCACTCGAGCTTGTTCCGATATTGTCAAGAAGGGCATTGTCAGCACCGGCGAACAGAGGACTGATTCCTAAAAAGAAAGCATCTGTATTGATCGAGTCTGTGCGCGTCACATGCAAGCGATTGTAAGTGGACCAGCGCGTGTATCCAAAATCAGCTTCATAAGTTGTCTTGGGCGTTGCTTTAAAAGCATATCCCAATGTCATGTTCATGGGAAAATCAACATTCGTATAAGCGCCTGTTTGAAAATGAGGGGTGCTGGCGTAAAAAGCATTTTCAACTTTGACTTGCCCCGATGCGCGCACTTTAACCGGGCTTCTAAAATAAAATCCAAATTGATGCATGGGGCTGGGTTTGAGAAGAGCGCCCATTTGCCAGCCCCAACTGGCGCCGCGAAGATTCGCGCGCAATTGTCCATCAGGTGCATTGGGGAAAACAGATGAAATCGTACTGCTCGGGTAAGCCATGATGGTTCCCATATTAAAAATATCATAATACATAGCACCAGCTCCGACAGAAAGCCAGTCAGTCACTTGATAGGCCGCCGTGGGTTTTAAGGTGAACATTTTGATCCAGTTTTTGAATCCCGTGTATCGCGTCGCGGGATGGTTGGAATCAAATTTATTCGAAAGACCAAAAGGTGAATCAGATCCAAATCCAAGTGTTAATCGGTCATTCAAAATCTTTCCAGAATTAATTGTGGCATATCCGGTAGGTACGTAAGACATCGTTCCTGAACTATAGGCGATATCATCATTATGGCTGATACGGGTGATGGCATTGATGAAACCCGAATTACTTTGCGCTTGAACCCCTTTCAGTTGAGCAATGCCAGCAGGGTTGTAAGAAATGGAGGCTGGCTCTTCAGCTTGAGCTGTGACCGCATTGGCTTGTGAAAGCGAGTAGGCGCTATAGGACGCATTTTCAAACCCAGCAGAACCTACAGCATAGGAAACTTGAGGAGAGGCAAGAAGAGTCAAAATTAGAACCCATCCAGTTATGGATTTTTTCATAGAAAACAACCTCTCATGGTTAAGAATTAGAGCGCTGTAACTTGTTCAAATTATCGGCCTTAGAACTATTTTCCTGAAAATTAAAATCATTACTGAAACCTGAAGATTTCAGGGTATAATCAAACCAGACTTTATGAGTCCAGATAGTGGCAAGAACCCTATTATAGAAGAGAAGAACGAATCTCATGATGATGCATCACCCTGAACCTGTCACCATCAAGCGCGAGTGTACAGCTACAGAAATTCCAAGCGGTAAGAAGATCATTCTCTACCCTGGAACCGATGTGCGCATTATTCAAGCTTTGGGCGGAACCTTTACCATTCAAAATTATCAGGGTTTGATGGCCAGCATTGCGGGTGTGGATGCGGATGCATTGGGAAAAGAGATTCCTGAAGAAGTGAAAAAGCTTCAGGAGATTCTCGAAACCAAAACACTCGAAGATATTGTCTGGGAAAATCTGCGAACGTGTTATGACCCTGAAATCCCTCATAATATTGTAGACTTAGGGCTCATTTATCAATGCAAAATTGAAGACATCCCTGAATCCCCAGAGCAGGAAAAAAAGATTTATATTCAAATGACGCTCACCGCTCCCGGCTGCGGCATGGGGGATTGGCTCAAAAGTGATGTAAAAAATAAGCTTGGCACAATTCCAAAAGTTAAAGATGTCACCGTCGATATGACCTTTGACCCGCCATGGTCTCCGGCAAAAATGCATCCTGCACTTCGCCGGTCTATGGGAATATGAAACCCCATGGGTTAACACCATCGGCACTTTAACTTCCTTCGTTGAAATTCACCGAAGTGCCGAATCCAGCGTTTTTCATTACCATGAAAATTGAAAGTGACAGTTTCGAATTTCATGGTATCATTTTAGTATGATTCATCGACCACAATTGCTCAAACAGCTTCAGAAGGCTCTTCGCCGGAGCCGTATCGTGGTGCTTGTAGGGCCCCGTCAATGCGGTAAAACAACTTTAGCTCGTCAATTCTTGAGCCCGGGATCAAAAAATTATTTTGATTTGGAGGATCCCGATAGTCTGGTTCGTTTACAGGATCCCAAGAGCGCACTGGCAGGACTTCGGGGATTGGTGGTGATCGATGAAATTCAGCGTCAACCCGAGCTTTTTCCTTTACTGCGCGTTTTGTCGGATCGCAAACCCTTGCCAGCGCGATTCCTTATTCTGGGGAGCGCAAGCCCCGCCATTCTGAAGCAATCTTCGGAGTCTTTAGCAGGACGCATAGAGACGATTCAAATGGGTGGTTTTTCGCTTGAGGAAATCACACCTAAAAAAATGAAGCGCCACTGGTTGCGAGGAGCTTTTCCGGATTCGTTTTTGGCTTTTTCTCAGGAAAGCAGTTTTTCTTGGAGAAAACAATTTGTCCAAACCTTTCTGGAGCGGGATGTGTCCCAAATGGGACTGAATGTGCCGGCACCGATGTTTAGAAGATTTTGGACCCTTTTGGCCCACAGTCATGGCCAGCTTTGGAACGCCGCAGACCCGGCCGCCTCACTTGGAGTCAGCCAGCCTACAGTTCGAAAGTATCTAGATTATCTTGAACATCTTTTGATGGTTCGACAACTCCAACCCTGGCATGAAAATTTGGGTAAGCGGCAAGTGAAGTCTCCTAAAGTTTATGTCCGTGATTCTGGACTGCTTCATTTACTTCTGGGCATCCAAACTGAAAAAGAGTTTTTGAATCATCCCAAACGCGGAATGTCTTGGGAAGGGTATGTGATAGAGGAGCTTCTCAAGCAAGAGCAACCTGAGGGAGCTTATTTTTGGGCTACTCATAATCAGGCAGAACTTGATCTTCTTCTGCTTAAAAATGGAAAAAAATTTGGAGTGGAAATTAAACTGAACGACAGACCTAGCTTAACACCTTCCATGCGTATTGCCATGCGTGATCTGAAACTGGAACAGCTTGTGGTCATTTATCCAGGAATTACCAATTATCAATTGGATGAGCGCATTTATGTCCGTTCTTTTTCTGATTTGAAAAATATCAGATTGTAAAGACACTGACCTATCTTAACAGAGAAGTAAAAAAACATTGCTAAGTAACGACGGGAAAGATGCCAAAACTTTTTTGGAAAAAATATTACACATGGGGCATGGCACAGATCTTTTATCTTTAGGAATGTTACGGTGGATATGACCTTTGATCCCCCCTGGTCGCCGGCCAAAATGCATCCCGCGCTGCGCTGGTCTATGGGAATTTAGTTTTTTCCTTCCTCAAAAACAAAATTTTAATTTTTTCTGTTTCGAATTTGTCCGCAGTCGATTCATTTCCCGATCAACCTCTGTAAAACCTTCTTCTTTCCGCTGTATGACCCGCCATTTCTTTTTTTAGTTCTTTAGTAAGCACAGAGCACAAAATTAATAAAAAGTAACAAAGCGAACGTTGAGAGCATTGATTGCATCTTCGAGTCATGTCCTGGGGCTGTATTGATAAAGATGCTAGCTTTTATTAGTTTTTGGGCCTTGTAAATCTCTCCCTAAGCAAGCACCTTTTAATTAAGAAGAAAGCACTTTTAAGTTACTAATATTAATTTTAAAGGAAGGCAGAAATTATTAATACGATGCACCCATTATCTCAACAGAGAAAAACATTCAGGTATTGGACAAGCGTATTCACATTGATGATTTTTACTGTCCAATTTGGATTGGGGCAAACTCCGGGATTTGCAGCGGATCCTGTGATCGCTACAGATCCTACAAAAAAACCAGTTGTAGATCCATTAGCGACGAGCGCAACAACAAGTTCTTCCGCAGCGGCAACAACGAATACATCGGGCAATGATTTAACATTTCTTGCGGATACGTCACCTCTTTCTCCAGCTTCGGCAACCACAGATACGTTGTCTGCCGCATTAGATTTCCACTGGGCTTTGGATGAAACAACGGGAAGTATCGGAGAGGATTCGTCTGCTTCAGGTGCGAATCCTATGACCCTTTATGGAACCGACGGCAAGCCTATGTGGACCGTTGGTAAAGCTGGCGACGGTGCCGTATATACAGACGGCGTGGATGATTATTTACAAGCTTCCTTATCCACCTCACCGACTGCCAATTTCTCAGTGGCATTTTGGATGAAGACAACAGCCACAACAGGAAGCATATTGAGTTGGGGCGCTCGTGCTGCAAAGTTAACGACAGGAGGCAAGTTACTTTTCTATCTTGATAATTCTTCAGCCGGAGCGGCAACTTCGACTGCTGCGGTCAATGATGGTAATTGGCATTTAGTCGTCCTGACTAATGTTGGAAACAGTCAACAGCTTTACATCGATGGAACTCTTCAAGGAAGCGCCGCTGAAGTTGTCAATGTTACCGAAAGTGCGATTCGAATAGGGCGTGATAGCGGTGGAAATACAAACTACTATCGAGGCGCTGTCAATGATGTTCGGATTTATCAACGTGCGATTAGTGCCGCAGAAATTTCTGATTTATTTCATCTGGGAGATGCTCCTGCGACCAGTCCTGATACTGCACCTCCTCAATTATCGCAGATATTGGTGGATAATATTACAACGCAGGCGACCTTAACTTGGAATACTAATGAATACACAAGCGCGATTGTGGAATATGGACTGAACAGTTCCTATGGAACGACCCTAAGCCAATTGGTTTTAACTCAATCTCAGAGAGTTATATTGACTGGATTAAGCACAGGTCAAACGTATCATTATCGCATCCGAATTACGGACAAATCAGGAAATGAATTCAGTACGGCGGATCGAATTTTTCAAACGGCAACCACCACAGAAACAGGCGCACTTTATCACGTGACCCAAGACGGGACAGGGCAATTTTCATCGATTCAAACTTGCGCAGCCACGGCACAAGCCGGAGACACCTGCTTCGTGCATGCCGGAACCTACGACGAATTTATTGTCACTCAAGCCGCGGGTGTGGACGGAAAGCGTATTACCTTCAAAGGAGAAACCGAAACACGGGCGGACGGCAGTTTGATTTACAAAACAAAACTACAAGGTTTTGACATTCTTCATTCCTACATCACCATAGATGGGTTTGACTTCCATGGGTATGCCGACACGAATAAATCTGTCATCACAACGGAGACGACGGCAAATTACGTTGAGATTATCAACAACTATATACATGATGGGATTAGTGCATCGGCAGCAGATTTTGTATTTAAAAATAACGGATTTAATCCCTCCACGATTACCTCAGAAACAACCAATTTTCTTGAAAACGGATTTAAGGCCGGGATGCAAATCTCGATTCATACAAGTGATACGATCACTTTACTGACCCAAGGAGATTTTTTAATAAAATCCGTGGATGCCCACATGCTAACGTTGGATGCGACGACGCCAGCGAAAGCTCAACTGGAAACGCCCTCTTGGGCTTATATGCGCGTCGTGGTGGGCGGGATGACGATTTTTGGCTCCGGATCAATTGTTCGAAACAATATCATCTCAAATTTGGACGGTAATTTTATCAATGTGATGGGCGACCATATTTTGGTCGAACAAAACGAAATCAAACATTTAAATGGGTACGATGTTTTCCGATATTTCGGCCACGACAATATCTTTCGTAGGAATTTTGTGCATGATGCCGTGATCAAAAAAGGTAATGGCAACCATCCGGATCTTTTTCAAACTTTCGGTGAAAACAACGATCCTGCTTACAACATTCTTTTTGAAGAAAACTGGTTCCAGGATATGGAAACACAGCTGGGCCAGCTGAACGCCGGTTCGGGGCCCACAGGGCTTTCGTCAACTATCCACGATGTAACTTTTCGGCGTAACGTTTTTGTAAATATTACTGCAAACTTTAGTATTGATGAGCCCGGAGCTGTTTTTGATCATAATACTTTTTTTAGCAACACCTCGGCCATTAATTTTAGCGGAAGCTTGACTCGAGGAACCATAGACCGTGGAAAAGTTTTTAACTCATTATTTATTGGCAACGAAGATGCCGGAAATTCCCGCGGCTGGTACAGCATGCAGGGGATGTTTTTTACTGACGAGGTCGTTTCCTACAAATTTTTCGCCGGGGGACAAAAAACACTTTCGACAAATATTGTTCAAAGTTTGATTGCAAGCGGATATTTAAATACAGCATACAGTCTCACGGATAAATTTAAAAATTTAGCAGATATCTCTGGATTTGTGATTGATCCTCTTTATGCTTCTTATCGAGATAGGCTTTGGACTCTCATGAGTCAAACCAAAGTCTTGGACGCTGCGGCGCTTAGCACATTTTCTGCTGATTTCAACATGGTGACGAATCCTGAAGAAAATGGATTCACTTCTCGTAGCGGATTCGAAGGTCTAGAGCTGCACGGCATTAATGGGGGGAACCCTCTTTTTTATGATGTGGAAAATCCCCTTGGGGCCGACGGCAAACCTTTTACGGCCGATGACGGACTCAGGCCGCTTGCAACTTCTGCTGCTTGCGGATCGGGCGAGGGAGGCTCGGATCGAGGAGCTTTGAGCTGCTTGAGTAAGGGACCAACGCCTGTTGCTTTTATCGAAATGAATAAGTTTGAGGGCTATGATCCAGTTACGATGAATTTAAGTGGAGCCAAATCTTATGCTGCGAGCGGCCGGAAAATTGTTGAATACAGCTGGGATTTTGGGGATGGAAAAACTTTGGTATCAACCGATGCCTTGGCGACACATGTTTTTAATGAAGGCACCCACGTGATTAAGCTTACGGTTAAGGATGATTCAGGGCAAAAACATACCAATATACGAAGCATCGTTGTTGAACATGCAGATCATCCAAATCTTTATTTAGACCTTAATTTAAATGTTTCTCTTGCAGATGATTCAGGAAAAAATATGAACGCCGCCTGGGTTGGCGGAATCGGATCTTACACAACCGGCATTGCCGGAGGACAAGCGGCATCCTTTAATGGCACTGCGACTGGGCCGTATGTGGAAGTCAAACATAGCGATTATCTGGCGGGTTTTGACAAAATGACACTTGCATTTTGGGCGAAAAAAAATGCAGCAACAGAAGACAATGTAGTGCTTCAAAAATTTCTTAGCTATAGCGTGAGCTTGCAGTCCTCGGGTTTTACGGTTGATCTTTATAGTCCCAGCGGAGTTAGCACGCGAATTTCTACGACAACGGGAGCTAACGATACCAACTGGCATTTTTATTCGGTCACTTATGACGGCGGGATTGCTCGCATTTTCCTGGACGGTAGAGAAGTGGCGAGTAAGGCCATGACGGGACAAATCAATATGGCTGCAGACCGGAACATCGTGATAGGTAAAGATATGTGGAAGGATGCCTTTAATGGTTCGATGGATCAAATTAAAATTTATGACCGTAATTTAAGCGCTGCAGAAATTGCAGCGCTTGCAGGATTATCAAGCGTTCCTCCGCCAGCAAACGTCACACCCGTTGCAGCACCTCAATCTGTAGCACTCAATGAAGACGCTACACAAACGATCACGCTCGCTGGAACCGATGCCGATGGAAACGCTCTGACTTATGCCATTGTGGGAAATCCATCGCATGGATCACTTGCCAAGCTTTCCGGTGATGCGACCGGCACAAAATACGTTTACACTCCGGCCGCAAATTATAATGGAACAGATTCCTTCACCTTCAAAGTCAATGACGGGGTAGTAGATTCAAGCGTTGCAACAGTTTCACTCACCATAGCTGCAGTGAATGACGCTCCTGTTGCGACCAGTCAAACGGTAACAGGTAATGAAGACATGACACAAACGATTACGCTTGCGGGAACCGATGCGGAAGGGAACACCTTGACTTACTCGATTATCAATAGACCTTCTCATGGGATGCTGATGCTGAATCCTGGAGATACGACGGGAAAACAATATATTTATATTCCCTCAGGAAATTACAACGGAGCGGATTCATTTACATTCAAGGTCAACGATGGAACTGCTGATTCTTCTGTGGCAACGATCAATATTTCAGTTATTTCTGTAAATGATATCCCTGTTGTGAGCGCTCTGTCGCAAAGCGCTATGGATGCAGATTCGGCGGAAGCGGGTCTTCAAGTGTTTGGCGGAACACCCATGATTTTTTCAGTAACGGCAACAGACGATGATAATGACGCATTGTCGTGGCAATGGATCTATAAATCGAGCAACGGAGTGGAGGTGGCTGGTAGGTCTGGTGTTGGGACGATCCCAAGTTGGACGTTTGACACCACAGGGAAGTCCGGAGCTTACGAGGTGATTCTTAGAGTTACTGATGGAAAGATTACCGTACCCATTGAAAAGAAAATTGCCTTTGGAATTATTAGAACATCCGTCAACGAGCCAAGTACAGCGTGGAGTTTTGAAGAGATATCAGGATCAACTGCTGCGGATCAGAGTCAAAATAATGTGGGGCACATCTCTGGAAGTCCGATTTGGACGGCGGGCGTAGTAGGAAATGGTGCGCTGAACTTTGATGGGGTCAATGATAGTGTTCAATCGCAGCTAACGACCATTGCCCCGGGACCAGGGGGCTTTACAATGTCATTCTGGATGAAAACCACAGCGACTCAGGGGACCGTAGCGAATTGGGCGGGGAAGACAGCTAGCCTGAGTTCCGGAAAATTAATTTTTACAGTGGATAATGGTGTTGCGGGTGCAGCCACAAGCACGAAAGCGCTTAATGATGGCAATTGGCACTTAATCACTTTTGTGAGTACTTTGAATAGTCAATCGCTTTATGTGGATGGTCAATTGAATGCGTCTGCGAATGAAACTCTGCTGACCACCGCAGGCGGAATAAGTCTAGGGGTTGTGAGTGGAGGAACGACAAATTTCTTCAAGGGTGCGCTAGACGAGGTTCGATTCTACACTTGGCCTGTTGCGGCTAGTGATGTGAACACGCTTTATCAAAGTGGAAATCTTGCTCCGCCTGCTGCTGATGCAATTCCTCCGGTTCAATCCAAAATGATGGTGAATAATGTAACGACTTCGGGGGCTTTGACATGGGAGACCAACGAGTATGCAACGGACACGGTGGAGTTTGGCGCCACGACATCTTATGGAACTACGTTTAGCAATAATGTTTTAACCCGGACACATCAAGCGACTTTTACAGGACTAGTTCCCGGCCAGACTTACCACTATCGAATTCGTTCCCGCGATGCTCAAGGCAATGAAACCGTTTCAGGTGATCTTACGTTTACAACGGGCCGAGCCACGGAAACAGGATTTGAATATCGCGTTACCAAAGATGGAACGGGACAATTTTCTTCGATTCAAAGCTGCGTGAATTATGCGCGCGCAGGTGATTCCTGCGTTGTCGCTGAAGGCACCTATGATGATTACGTGACGACCAAGGCAGCTGGAACGGCGGGTAAATACATTACCCTTCAAGCGGAAGGGCATGTCGTCATGCTGGGCTTTAAAGTTGCGCATGCCTATGTAAAAATCGATGGATTTGACATTGTCCAAACGGATATTGCAAAAATTCTTAAGCAAGATTCCGGAGCGGTAGCAAGTGTCTCAATTCTTCAAGGTGCCGATTACGCTATTTTCTCGAACAATATTATTCGCGACAGCCCCTTTGTGGCGCTTCAAAAAGTGACTTTTGATCCTGCGACAAACACCTTGACCTTTGCAGATGATTTATCCGGAAAATATGTGAAAGGCGGTTTTATTGCGGCGGGCTTCAAGGTCGGAGACCCCATTATTGTACGCACCGGAGAATTTATGACTTTGCTGAATGAAGGAGAAATGACGGTGAAGGCAGTGAGTGAGCGATCCTTGCAGGTTTCTGCGGGAAATATTCGTGTACAAGAAGGTCCTGTGTATGCCTACATTACTGCTTTCAATAATTCAATTGCTTTTGACGCTCTTGAGGTTTATGCCAAAAATACTTTGATTTCAGGAAATAGATTTAGCGATCTTAATAGCCGGGCCATTCAGATTTTTGGCACGGATAATATTGCGGAACGGAATATCATTGAAGGGCTAGCCGGGCTTGATGCTTTTCGCGCGTGGGGCTCAGGACACATTATTCGCTACAACATTGTTCGCGACTCTGAATTTATAGAGGGGATTCGCGGGGATCATTTGGATTTTTTTCAGACTTTTGCTAATAACGGTGGGTTAGCCCACGATATTACGATCGATCACAATCTCGTGATGAATTTTGAAGGTGCGGTTTGTCAACTGAATAATGTGACATTATCCGGGGGAGTGAGCACGATCAATCCAAATTATTACAACATTACATTTTCCAATAATGTTTTTTATAACGTGGGAGACAAGGGCAGCGTTGATATCCCGCAGGTTAAGTTTATCAACAATACTTTTTATAATGCGGGTTCCGGTTCGAAAGCGGGCCTAATTTTTTCCGATTACATCAATCAAGGTTCCTACAACGGTGGGACGGTGGATGGCGGAGTTATCAAAAATAATGCGTTCATTGCCATCGGAAACTCTAGAGACGGCGGCTGGTACAGCTTTGACCCAGATTACGCCAGAGTTAAAGCCAAGCTTGCGGAGATCGACTATAACTTTGTGACGGGGTCAGAAGCGAATGGTTATCAATCCAAGACGGGTTTTAGTGAGCCTAATGGAAACCGCATGCTCAACGGAGGAGATCCTGTTTTTCTTGATATTTCCAACCCCTTGGGTGCAGACGGAATTCTTTTTACGGCAGATGACGGACTTGCGCCCTTGATCAGTTCTCCTTTGTGTGGCGCCGGATCAGGCGGTACGACCATTGGTGCATATGGATGCCAAGAGCCATCCGGTCCTTATTTATTAGCTCGATTTTCAACCATTCAAACTTCTCAGTATGCACCGTCTCCCGTTACTTTTAATGCATCAAGCAGTAAATCATCCGCCAGTATCACAAATTATGAATGGGATTTCGGAGACGGAACGGCTCTTCAAACCGGTGTGAGTATTACGCATTCTTTTCAAAAATCCGGAAGTTACACGGTCACATTAAAAGTAACCGATTCAGAAAATAAAACGGAAATCAGCACCCGCAGTATCTATGTACTCGAACCCGGAATACAGCTTTATTTAAATACCGACGGATCATTAGTAAGCAATACCGAAACATCGGGTGTGTGGAGCGGAACGCCGTCCTATGCTCCTGGCGTGGTGGGACAGGGAATTGCTCCGATCAAATCTTATGTCGAATATCCGCACACTTCCAACCTTGACGGCATGAGTCAGTTGACGGTTTCGCTTTGGGCAAAGAAAAATGATCCAAGTGCCGCGGGGGTCCTTCTTAATAAATTCGTTTCCTACAGTTTGGAATTAACGGCCGATGGGGTCATCGGGAAAGTGAATGGAGACAACCGAGCCACTGCCGTATCCGGGACGAAAGACACAGATTGGCATAATTATGTCATGACCTACGACGGGGCGACGCTCAAAGTATTTATCGATAAAAAACTTGTCGCGACCAAGGCTTTGACAGGTTCCGTAACCGCTTACGGAAGAAATATTTTGCTTGGTGCAGAGCTTGGCCGTGTGGGATTCAACGGAACCATTGATGAAATTCGAATCTATAATAAATCCTTATCTGATTCTGAAATAGCGGATCTTTATGGGGCGATTACTATCCCTGGACTCCCTCCATCTGCAAATACCGCTCCAGTTGCAACGGCGCAATCAGTGACTCTTGCAGAAGACGCTACGCAAACGATTACACTCGCTGGAACCGATGCGGATGGAAATGCATTAACTTACACGATTGTTGGAAACCCCGCGCATGGATTACTTGCCAAACTTTCCGGTGATACGACCGGCACAAAATACGTTTACACTCCGGCGACAAATTACAGCGGGACAGATTCCTTCACCTTCAAAGTCAATGACGGGACAGTGGATTCTGCGGCAGCAACAGTCGCGGTTAATGTTACGGCAGTGAATGATGCACCTGTGGCAACCCTGTCGGATCTGGGAAGTATCAACGTTGAAGAAATAAAGACATTCACGCTGACAGGAACAGACGCTGATAACGACAATCTTACCTATGAAATCACGGGAGCTCCTGCTATTGGGACACTGGCTTGCACTGGTAATCAATGCACTTATTCATCCATTTACAGTTATAGCGGGGCAATCTATTTCTACTACAAGGTAAGTGATGGCAAGGCCATTTCAGCGGAGAAGCAAGTAATTATTAGAGTGACTGCCCCAGCTAATCAGCCGCCTGTGGCGACGATGACGACTCTTGCCGGAGTGAGCGAAGATACGGTGAAGAGCTTTACTCTTACTGGGAGAGATGTCGACATCGAAAAGAACCTTACGTATTCGATCGTGACTCCGCCGGCGCATGGGATTCTCAGCTGCGCGGCAGCCAACTGCAGCTATACTCCGGTGCTGAATTACAACGGATCAGATAGTTTTACTTACAAAGTAAATAATGGCGTCGTGGATTCCGCGATCCAGACGGTGAGTTTTGCGGTTGCAGCAGTCAATGACGCACCGGTGGTGAATGCTCAAACATTTTCAGTGACGGGCACAACCTTTTCAGGAACGCTGAGCGGAACAGATGCTGAAAACTCTCCGCTAACTTATTCGATTGTGGGGACAACTCCAGCAGGACTTGTGTTGAATACAAACGGAACTTTCACTTACACGGTTCCGTCGGGTGTGACGGGAGATGTGACGTTTCAATTTAAAGCGAGTGATGGAAGTTTGGCATCGCCGTTTGCGGTGGCGACCTTACGAATTCCTTCGACAACTCCAACCAAATCATTTTATGTGGATGCCAATGCTGCGGGTGGAGACGGCTCATCGTGGAACAGCGCGTGGAAGAGTTTTAAAGATATCAACTGGAAGCTGATTACACCTGGAAGCACGCTCTGGCTATCGGCGGGAAATTATGGAGAAGGGTTTACGGTGGGAGCGAGTGGAACGGAACAGGCTCCGATTACGATTAAAATCAGCCGCGAAGCAGGGCACAATGGAGTCGTCACAATCACGGGCATGAGTTTTGGAACGAATGATTGGGTGACGCTTGATGGATCTTTGAGCGATACATTTGCCGCTCCGAAAAATGTGGAAGAAATCAATTCGATTGATAGAAACATTGGCCTGCAGATCAAAGGGGGGACGGGCGCAGGGATTTACATGACGAGTCCAAATGGAATTAAAGTGAATTGGGTTTCCATTTCCGACATTACTCGTGGAACTTTTATTCAAGGTACTGGAATTTATGGGAACATGACGAGCGGAGGAGTGACGGATCATAACGAGTTTAAATATATTCATATAAAAAATGTTGAGGATGACGGCGTGTCATGGATTGGAAATAGTCCTGCTACGCATGCGGCTCAACAAGAAATGTCTTTCAGTATCATCGAATTTGTGGGAGATGACGGCTTTGAAGTGAATCACGGATGGAGCATTCATGATAATGTACTCGGCCCATCTCGAGCATTGCATGGCCATCCTGACGGTATTCAGAGTACTGGGAGCTATTTCAATATTTACAATAATATTTTTCACGATTTTTTGAATTCCTGGATGCGCATTCAAGCGAGTCAAGTGAATCATCATGATATCTATATTTATAACAATATGATGGAGAGCGGAAAATACGGGGTTGCCGATGGAGTTCCTCTCGGGTTAGTCAATACGGGCATTGAAATGGCACAGTACGGAGCTGGTTTGGGAGAAGTCGTTCAGCAGGATTGGAGCAATATTGTCATTGCAAATAATACGATGTATGCGAGTCCAACATCGGGTGCCATTTCAAGCATCGCTTGGGCCAAACGCGATGAAACCACGCCCGATGCATTTGTGCATAATGTCATTCTTCATAATGTCACGGTAGCGAATAATTTGATTTATGAAATGCCCGGAACATTTGGCGTGGGATGGCAGTCATTCAAGACCAGTGCTCCGTGGGGGAAAGGCCTCAACTACGCTTCTGAAAGCGATGTCATCTTTGACTGGAACACGATCAATTCATCCAAAAAAGATATGGTCACCAATTTTACCGGCGGAGTCACCTATTTTGGAAAGCTTTATGCAAAAAGTGAAGCCGTAGCTGACAGTACGATCTACGATCACAATACGAGTCTCAAACCAAGTTTTGAAAATATCAGCGGTTGGAATTTCGATTTAGCCGCAACGGATACAGCAGCGATCAACACGGCGGGTGACCTTTCGCAATATTTTGCGTACGACATTCTCAATCGTCCCCGCGGAACGGGTGGGGCGTGGGATCGCGGTGCTTATGAATTTACACCTACCGCTGTAACTCCACCACCCAATACAACACCCATTGCTACAACGCAAGCAGTAAATTTAAATGAAGATGCAACGCAAACAATTACGCTTGCGGGAACGGATGCGGATGGAAACGCGCTCACTTACTCGATCGTAGGAAATCCCGCGCATGGAACGCTTGTAAAACTCGCTGGCGATACCACTGGCACAAAATATGTTTACACTCCAGCAGCAAATTTTAATGGTACGGACAGTTTTACCTTTAAAGCCAACGATGGAACCGTGGATTCAGCAAATGCCACGGTATCCATTAATGTGGCCGCTGTGAATGATCGACCGCTGATGCAATTGGCGCCGGTTGTCAGCGTTGATACAGGCAAAGAAGTCCGCTTTAGTGTGAAAGCAGATGATCTGGATGGCGACAAACTTATTTATCAAGTGATCGGCGCTTTGCCTCAAGGCGCTGCATTTAACACGGCTACGGGAGAATTGATTTGGACCCCAACGGCGGATCAAGCGGGGAATACTACTTTGAGGTTTGTAGCCAGTGATGGACTTGTTCTATCGGATCCCGTGGATGTTGTGGTGGAAGTCAAAGATGTGGCACTTCCGCCGGCGTCTGCCACGGCCATTCAAATTGAGGCCGAATCGGGACAAATCACGGCGCCGTTTGTCATTACCGGGGGACTTATTTATCAAAGTGTGCAGACTACGGATCTAACCAAAGCAGGCCGTGCCGTCTATGACTTCACGGTTTCCACAGAAGGGGATTACATTATCCGGGGTCTTGTCAAAGCCACTAACACGGGCAGTGATTCATTTTATATCAATATCGATAGCGATCCCACGGGCAATCCGATGGCCTGGCATACAGGGGTGACGAATGAGTTTCAGGAAGTTTACGCTTCCTGGCAAGGTACGGGGACGGACGTGAAGCCCCAGTTTGTTCCAAAGATCTGGCATCTAGCAGCCGGTTCTCACAAAGTGATTGTTTTGGGACGCGAATCATTTACTCAGCTTGATAAATTTACCATTCTTGACGCATCTTATCTCACGCAGAATCATATTCCTGTCGCGTCAGCTCAGACTGTGACACTCAACGAAGATGGGACATCCGTGATCACTTTAGGAGCTACCGATGTCGACTCTTCCGACGGCCTGCAAATCATCGTGAATGATTACACGAAGGGGACGCAATCGCCGCTTCAAGGTATTCTCACCAAGGATCCAACGGATGCGACGGGACGAAGATTTATTTACAAGCCGAATTCTAATTTTAGCGGAACCGATTCTTTTAGTTATAAAGTTTTTGATGGCAAAGAATATTCGACGGCGGCCAAAATTACCATCACTGTGACGGCAGCCAATGATGCTCCCGTGGTGAGTGAGATCAGCAAGCAAGGCCCCTTTAATTTGGGTGGAAAGGTCAAAACGACTCAAGCGACTGATTTTTATCAAGCTCCTGGCATGACCAGGCTGGGTGCGGTGGGAAATCAAGAAAGCGGTGTGATTACATCTTCGCCGGTGTTAAAAGATGGATCCTGGTGGTGGAAAGTGAAATTTTCATCGCTGGGTGAAGGCTGGGTCATGGAAAAACAATTGACCGCTGATCTTACGGATGCCCAGCAGCTGCTGCATTTGGATTTTAATGACAGCGTGACAGATAAGGTTTTCAGCGATCAATCCATTTATGGAAACAGTACAGATGTGAATGCATCCGAGAATTTTCCAACCGTAACGACTGGACCGGATGGAAGTCAGGCGGCTAATTTCGATTGGTGGGCGGATGCGAGAATGAAGCTTTATGGACGAGTTGGTAATTATGTAGCGGTGAGCGATGTTGATCAATTTATGAATATGCCGCAAGCAACGATCTCGGCTTGGGCTCATTACGATGCGGCTTATAACGGGGACTGGAGTTCCGATGGGAATGCCGCGATTTTATCTGCAGGTTATGGAGAAATGGGCGCCTGGGAACTGGCCCGAACTTACAATAATATGACTTCATTTTCAATTTATCCAAAAAATGATTGGGGCGAGTACTACAGTCTTACTTTTCCGGACCTGTCTTTTTCTAAAAAAGGCGATACAGGAGACTGGAATCATTATTTAGTGACCTTTGATAAAGGGGAAGTGCATATTTATTTCAATGGTGAACATGTGGCCATGGCTAATTGGAACATTGCTGCACTTCACGTAGCTGGAACCACGCCTTGGATTTGCGTTGGTTGCAAAACGCATGACGGAACACCGCAGCTTTGGGACGATGAGTATCCGAATCATGGATTTATGAACGGACAAATCGATGAAGTCCAGATTTACAATCGAACGCTGAGCGCTGAAGAAATTTCAAAACTCTATCAATCCATTAAATATCCATCAGCAACAACCTCCAATCCGAATCAATTGATTTTGTCAGCGGCGGCTGTTGATGCTGATAAGGACAATCTTTCGTGGCAGTGGCTTTACAAAGACAAAGACGGTGTTGAGGTTTCGATTACTGAGGGGACTGGTCATGTTCAAGATCTTGTGTTTGATACCACCAACAAGACAGGAAATTATGAATTTATTTTGCGTGTCAAAGATGGCTCCAACACAGTAGACAAACATTTCACAGCTGCACTTAATACATCGCTGATTCCTCCAACCGCCAATCAAGCGCCAGTTGCAACGGCGCAATCAGTGACTCTTGCTGAAGACGCCACACAATCAATCACACTCGCCGGAACGGATACGGATGGAAATCCGCTGACTTACTGGATTGCGGAACGTCCTGTGCATGGACGGCTTGAAGTTGAGGCAGCGAATGGGACGCGGGACGTTGTGATAGCAGGGGATAAGGTATCTAGCGTTGTTTGGTTTATACCGAATGCTAATTACAGTGGCACGGATGCATTTAAATTCAAAGTCAATGACGGGACGGTGGATTCTGCGGCAGCCACAGTCTCGATTAATGTTACCCCAGTGAATGATGCGCCGGTGGCAACCCTGTCGGATCTGGGAAGTATCAACGTGGGAGAGATCAAGACATTCACGCTGACAGGAACAGACGCTGATAACGACAGTCTTACCTACGAGATTACGACGGCTCCTGCTATTGGGACACTGGCTTGCACTGGTAATCAATGCACGTATACATCCAATTACGCTTATAGTGAGGGACTCTTTTTCTACTACAAGGTAAGTGATGGCAAGGCCATTTCAGCGGAGAAGCAAGTAATTATTAGAGTGACTGCCCCAGCTAATCAGCCGCCTGTGGCGACGATGACGACTCTTGCCGGAGTGAGCGAAGATACGGTGAAGAGCTTTACTCTTACTGGGAGAGATGTCGACATCGAAAAGAACCTTACGTATTCGATCGTGACTCCGCCGGCGCATGGGATTCTCAGCTGCGCGGCAGCCAACTGCAGCTATACTCCGGTGCTGAATTACAACGGATCAGATAGTTTTACGTACAAAGTCAATAATGGCGTCGTGGATTCCGCGATCCAGACGGTGAGTTTTACGGTTGCAGCAGTCAATGACGCACCGGTCGTGAATGCTCAAACCTTTTCTGTCACAGGAACATCCTTTTCTGGAACGTTGAGTGGAACAGACGCTGAAAACTCTCCGCTAACTTATTCGATTAATGGGACAACGCCAGCCGGACTTGTTTTGAATGCAAACGGAACTTTCACTTACACGGTTCCGTTGGGAGTGACGGGCGATGTGACCTTCCAATTTAAGGCGAGTGATGGATCTTTAGCTTCACCTTTTGCGGTAGCCACACTCAGAATTCCATCGACCACGCCCACAAAATCATTTTATGTGGATGCGAATGCAACGGGAGGAGACGGCTCATCGTGGAGCAGCGCGTGGAAGAGTTTTAAAGACATCAACTGGAAGCTGATTACACCTGGAAGCACGCTCTGGTTATCGGCGGGAGATTATGGAGAAGGGTTTACGGTGGGAGCGAGTGGAACGGAGCAGGCTCCGATCACGATTAAAATTAGCCGCGAAGCAGGCCATCATGGAGTGGTCACGGTTACCGGTATCAACACAAGTTTTGCTGATTGGGTTACTATCGACGGCTCTTTAACAGATAATTTTGTCGCACCTAAGAATGTCAATGAGGTAAACAATATCGATCAAAATATTGGGATACAAATTAAGAATGGATATGGCGCTGGACTATATCTAACCAGCCCTAACGGAATCAAGGTGAGTTGGGTTTCTATTTCGGATATCACAGCCGGAGGAGGGTTGAGTACGGGGCACGGTATTTGGGGCAATATGTCGAGCACCGGGCAGACGGATCATAATGAATTTAAATATATCCATATTAAAAATGTAGCCAATGACGGAGTAGCTTGGATTGGAAATGATCCAGCAACGCATGCAGCTCAGCAAGAGCTTTCCTTCAGCATCATTGAATTTGTCGGAGATGACGGACTTGAAGTCAATCACGGTTGGAGCATTCATGACAACATTATTGGTCCGTCCCGATTTTTGACCGGACACCCGGATGGAATCCAAAGTGTTGGAAGTTACTTTAATATTTACAACAATATTTTTCATGATTTCGGGAATTCCTGGATGCGTATTCAGGCGACGCAGACGAACCATCACGATATTTATATTTACAATAATGTCTTGGAAAGCGGCCGCTATGGAACGACGGATGGTGTGATTAGAGGACTCGTAAATACGGGTATTGAAATGGCGCAATATGCTAATGCACTTGGAGAAGTAGTGCAACAGGATTGGAGCAATATTGTGATTGCTAATAATACGATGTATGCGAGTCCGTCCTCCGGTGCGCTGGCAAGTATTTGGTGGGGCAAACGAGATGAGGCGACAGCGAATGCTTTTGTCCACAATGTTGTCCTTCATAACACAGTGGTTGCTAATAATTTAGTTGTGGATATGCCTGGGACCTTCGGAATTGGGTGGCAGGATTTTAAAACAAGCGCTCCATGGGGAACAGCTCCCACTTATGGAACGGCGGATGTTATGTTTGATTGGAATACGGTGATTGGATCCAAAATCGATAGTACTACAAGGCTTACTTCCGGAATTAGTTTTCAAGGGAAGCTTTATACTAATGGAGAAGCGATGGCGGAGAATACGATTTACGATCACAACACCAGTTTGCGACCGATCTTTGAAAATTTAAATGCTTGGAATTTTGATTTAGCGGCGACGGATACCGCAGCGATCAATACGGCGGGAGATTTATCTCGGTATTTTAATTACGATATTTTGAACCGTCCTCGCGGAGTCGGCGGGGCATGGGATCGTGGCGCTTATGAATTTACACCTACCGCTGTAACTCCACCACCCAATACAACGCCCATTGCTACAACGCAAGCAGTAAATTTAAATGAAGATGCAACGCAAACGATCACACTTGCTGGAACCGATGCCGATGGAAATCCGCTCACTTATTCGATCGTGGGAAATCCCGCGCACGGAACGGTTGCAAAACTCGCAGGCGATACGACCGGCACAAAATATGTTTACACTCCAGCAGCAAATTACAACGGGACGGATTCGTTTACCTTCAAAGTCAACGACGGCACTGTGGATTCTGCAACCGCAACTGTGAATCTCACTGTGACTGCGGTCAACGATGCGCCCGTGGCTTCAATGGCCACTCTTGCTGGAGTGAGTGAAGATGTCGTAAAAACTTTTACGCTGACAGGGATGGATGTAGAAGGAAGCGATCTGACTTATCTTCTCGTCAACAATCCAGCGCATGGAACATTGAGCTGCACGGGAGCGAACTGCACGTACACACCGGCTGCCAATTTTAGCGGCAATGATAATTTTGCGTATCGCGTCAATGACGGAACCGTGAACTCCGATATCGTGACCGTGAATTTTACAGTGGAGAGCGTGAATGATGCTCCGGTAGTTACCGCACAAACTTTTTCAGTGACGGGCACCACTTTCACAGGAACACTCACAGGCACTGACGCTGAAAACTCGACGCTGACTTTTTCGATTGTTGGAACAACTCCGGCCGGACTTGTTTTGAATGCAAACGGAACATTTACTTACACCGTTCCATCGGGAGTGACGGGAGATGTGACCTTTCAATTTAAGGCGAGTGATGGATCTTTAGCTTCACCTTTTGCGGTAGCCACACTCAGAATTCCATCAACCACACCCACAAAATCATTTTATGTGGATGGCAGCGCTGCCGCAGGCGGAAATGGGACAGCATGGGGAAGTGCTTGGAGCACGCTAGCAAGCATTGATTGGACAAAAATTAATGCAGGCGATACGGTTTGGATTGCTGGCGGTATTTACAACGAAGCTTTTGTTCTTAGAAAGGGAGGACTGGAGGGAAAACCGATTACAATCAAGACCAGTCAGGAAACTGGGCGTAATAACCAAGTTTTCATCAACGGAGGAATTTCAATTGCTGCCGACTGGATTACAATTGATGGAGCCAAAGATGACCACTACGCCCCCCTTGAAAACGGAAACTTAGATAATGTTGTAGCTTTGCGGGATGATCCAAGCGTTCTCAAAAATAATATTAACCTTAAAGTTTATGGGCAGAATGCCATTAGTGTTTGGGGGCAGTCCGCCCTCGGAGTCACCATCAAGTGGGCAGATTTGAGTACGCCCGATCTCGATCAAGCTTACGGAGTTAGAATTAATCCCGCTAGTGACAATTCTCTAAAGGGCGGTATCGATCATTTTGAAGTAGCTTATTGTTGGATTCACGATGTTGGTCAAGACGCGATTCAACTTTTCTCTAACTCCAATGACAAATACGATGCTTTGGTGGTCCATCATGTGTTAATCGAAGGGAGCGGGGATGATGGGCTGGAAGTGAATTTTGGCACAACGCTCCATCACAGCGTACTGCGCGATACTCGTGCGGCTCGCGGACATCCCGATGGCATGTCAGGTCCAGCACAACATTGGAGAGTATATAACAACATTTTGTATGATTGGCAAACGACGGCATTTTATCCTAATCAATGGACACTCAATCAATCCGATATCCAATTTTACGGTAACCTAGTTTACGCCGCTGATTATTCAAGTTACCAACCTGTTGCTGCCGCTTTTGCATTGGAAGAAACGTACCCTTGTGCGAGCTTTAACTGTCCAGATCACAGTCTCGATGGCACACGAAACAATGTTGTCATCGCAAACAATACAATTATTTCTAATTACTGGGATGGTTGTTATGGCGGTGATGCACCTTGCGGAACAGTTAATCCGATGAGTTTTTATAATCGATTCAAAACAGCCGGTGCTGAAATCACATTAACGAATCATTTGATAGAAAACAATATTTTTTACAATGGGAAAACATTCGGAGTGGGGCTTGGCGGTGGCGCAGGCTCTGGGTACTCTTTTACTCCTGATCAAGTTCAGTTCGATAACAACGTTGTTTGGAGTTCAACCACCGCCGGAAAAACAATAGGGTATATCAAGTCCTATGCAGACGCTAATCAATTGAATGCCGATACAATCTACAAGAACAATAAAGCCACAGAACCTCTTTTCAATAATTTATCACAATATGATTACTCACTTTCATCGAGTGATACCACCGCCAGAAATGCAGGAGCAAATTTATCCTATTTAAATCTTCCGGGCATGCAATACGACTTGATGGGCCGACAGCGTGGTGCGGATGGCACTTGGGATATAGGAGCTTATGAATATGCGGGGGTGACGCAACCTGAAAATAAGAAGCCCGTTGCATCGGCCCAAACCGTAACGCTTGCTGAAGATGGCACTCAGACGATCACACTTGCCGGCACAGATGCGGATGGAAATGCGCTGACTTATTCGATTGTTGGAAATCCCGCGCACGGATCACTCGCCAAACTTTCTGGTGATACGACGGGCACAAAATACGTTTACACTCCTACGGCGAATTACAATGGCGCCGACAGCTTTACTTTCAAAGTTAATGACGGCACTGTGGATTCATCGGTTGCAACCGTGAATCTCACAGTCACAGGCATCAATGATGCTCCTGCAGCAACGCTGACAACGATCAGTGGAGTATCCGAAGACACAGCCCAGACATTCACACTCACGGGATCGGATGTAGAGAACAGTGCGCTGACGTATTCCATAGTTACCCAACCTGCACACGGAACCATCACTTGCAGTGGAGCGAACTGCGCCTACACTCCGACTGCGAATTACAGCGGAGC
>CAZOOM010000011.1:0-10588 GCA_964581425.1 uncultured bacterium
CCCTTCTGCCTGTAAGATTCCCCTTTGGCGAATTTGGTTCCAATTAAAAGTAAGCGCGTCTCACCCTCCATTGAAAAAGGAACTAAGTCGAATAAGGTGGTATTTGTTTGGCCTCCAAGTTCAAACTCATCTTCGCCGGGATGACGGACAGAAGAGGGCTCACTATCAAATTCCTTACAAAGTAGCCTTTCTAATTTTTTAACCAGCTCTGGATTCATCCCATCGGTAAGAGGAATTAAAGAAATATATTGAGATCGTGAGCCTAAATCACCGCGCGCGGTTGATTTGCCGCCTCCGGCCATAACTAAAATTTCTCCATTCAAAAAGGAAATTACTTCCATAAAATTTAAATCTCTAAAATAACCAAAAAAATCGTTGCCAAGGCCAGAATCCACAGGAGGCGCTAGATTTCTCCAACGCTCCTCAATTAATTGATCTGTTGTAAGACTTTTCTCCCCGGTCTCCTTGCCTCTTTTCTCAGATCTCAAATGATTATTAAAAATGTCAGACAGGCGGCTTACAGCAAGGAAACTTCCCGGTACAATGTCTGCATGGGTAGGATCAGCATGGGTTGAAGGCTTAAAAAGATTCATAATATTCTGATCCGTCAACTGTTTTCGAGCATCAAGTTCACGAAAGCCTTCAATAAATTGTTCCACCTTGATTTGCCAATCGGGGAGATCCCCAAAAAGGGGAAATGAATTATGAAGGGAAGCGTTTTGAATCGACGCGCTCGTTGGTATTTGTCTCATACTAACTTCATCAATGAACGGAGTATACTCACCCGACTTTGTGATCATGCCCTGAATTGATAGGTCACGGAGGATCTGATCACGCCAGGATTTAAGAATACGCGATCTAAAGGAAATCGAACTTGTGATTGGGTTGTCGGACTCCTTCAGCAGTTTGTCCCTCGTTGCTCTCACAAAAGCCTGATACAAATCAACTTTACCATGATGGACTTGAAAATAATTTTTCCAGGACACATTGCCTTTCATATGTTCTCGGTAAAGATTGTTTTGGGGAATGGAGGTGATTTGGGGTGTAACGAGAATATAAGAAACGCCATTTTCTTTGAATTTACTAATCAAGCTCTCTGTGTGAAAACCCCCTGCGATTAAAATCGCTGATTTAGTGTTACTGTGCATCATAAGTGCAGTCAAATTTTTATGAAAGACATTGTCGCGCTCTTCAGCATTTCTATAAAAGGCCACCTGAGTATCGCGTAACTTCGATAATCTAGGGGCAAAAGCTGTAGTCTTTATTTGATCCCAGTCAACGCGTGTAAGTTCAAGCCGGGCCAACCGCTCCAGCAGTTTTAGTCGTTTTGTCTCTTGATCTAAAACCTTTTCTTCATGCGTTCTAAAAAGAGTCTCTTTAATAGACTGGGCATATTGTTCAAAATCTCTGAATAATTTCGTCCCTTCAATATCACTCATCCGCTTTTGATTATTCATCGCATGGGACAACTGATCAGAAACTCGAAGTGGAAGTTTTGTTTTGGCTGACAATTCTTTAAGAAAAACAGCAAAAGCTTGCGCGCTGATCCTGGAAGTTTGGAAATCCTGAAACTTGTCAGCAAAAGAAACTCTGACAGCTGGTGGAGCGCCGGAAGCATCGAGGTGTTTTTTAAGTGCGAGAGCTAATTTTTTAACTTCATTTTCTGTGGATAGGTTGTTCTTTTGAGTGGCTTCTTCAAGAATCAGCGCAAGTTCCGTTCCTTTTTGAGGAGGTTTTATAGCAGCAAGTTTTCGCATTACTTCGATCAGATTGCCGTGATTGGAATAGAATCTCTCAAGGTCTTTGTCCAAATCTAAAAGTTTTTTGGAATAAACTTTCTGCTTTCGTTTTTGGAGATTTTGCGTATCAAAATCAATTTTAGATTGGATCTCCTGCTCCTCTCCCATCGCCTTTTGGTAGAGCGAAAGGCCTTGCTCATACAGTTTCCAGTCTTCGATACCGTAGTAGGACCCTGGATAAGGATTGAAAATAGCGGCTAAAGAGCTTCCCGTAATTTCGCCATTGTCTAAATAGGACTCGAACACTTTTTTAAGGTGCGCTTGATTGGGAAAACTCCTAAATATCTGCGGATCCAATTTTGATGCCGCTCCTTCAACGGCGATCAAATGAATTCCATAACTTTGTTGAAAGTGGCTAATGATTTTTTGAATATTTCGTTGAGCCTCAGGAATTGCATGCGCATCTTGAACTAAGACGATGGTTTCCTCCCGGGGACCTTGAAACACTTCCCGCACCTTGCCTAAGTCTGCGGGGATTTGGAGGTGAGAAAAGTCAGATATTCGCTGTTCTCCATTTGTCATCAGCGTATATGGGGTAGCATACGAATTTGGCACCGCGAAGAGATTTGTATATAGAAAAGCGGTTAATGCAAACACCGCTATTGATCGCGAGCGATAAGTTTGCCATCTCTTTTGTGTATGCCCCATTGTTATCACACCTTGCCAAAATTTGAATCTCAGCAAACATCGTAAAGCTAATTTGATGAAAAAAATTTAACATTGAGTTTTAAAAAATACAAGTTCGCCTTAGTTGCACCCTAGTATCATTGATCAGGAACTATCAACTCTGATTTACCATTAGCAAAACTTTCGCCTGGATTCCTCGAGTTCACCAGAAGTTCAAACGTCAAGTGCACCACTAGGATAGAAAGGTTGGTATTCTAGTGGACATGAAAACACCTTATAAGCAGCTGTCTTTGGATGAGCTCACGCAACTCTAAATGTGGGGCAAAAGCAGAGGAGAAAAAAGAGGCGAAAAATAACTAGCTAGGAAGATCTGAAGAACCCATGAGGTAGGAATCGACTTGGCGCGCAGCTCCGCGTCCTTCGTTAATAGCCCAAACAACCAGACTCTGTCCGCGGCGCATATCCCCTGCAGCAAAAACGCCTTTTAAATTTGTGGCAAATTTACCGTGTTCGGCTTTGGCATTGGACCGCTCGTCACGTTCCACTCCAAGTTCCCCTAAAATTGTATCTTCAGGTCCGAGAAATCCCATGGCAAGCAAAACAAGTTCCGCGGGTAGAATTTTTGACGATCCTGGAACTTCTTTAGGAATAAAACGGCCCTTGTCATCTTTTTCCCATTGCACACTGACAATTTCAACACCTTTGACATTGCCTGTGTCATCACTGAGAAATTTTTTGGCCGTGATAAGATACTGACGAGGATCATCGCCAAATTTGGCAGCGGCTTCCTCTTGTCCATAATCCATCTTGTAGACTTTAGGCCATTGAGGCCAAGGATTGTCGGATGCGCGAGTCAGCGGAGGCTTTGGAAGAATTTCTAATTGAATCAAACTTTTGCACCCATGCCGAAGCGAGGTTCCGCAACAATCGGTCCCAGTATCTCCGCCACCAATCACCACCACGTTTTTTCCTTCTGCAGAAATATAATCAGCAGATTTTTTTCCATCAAGTAGGCTTTTTGTGTTGGCAGTCAAAAACTCCATAGCAAAATGAATCCCTTTGAGCTGACGGCCGTCAATAGGAAGATCCCGAGGCTTGGTCGCTCCGCCGCAAAGCACCACGGCATCAAAATTTTTCACGAGATCCTTAGCGGGAAGATTTTTCCCAACTTCAGTCTTCGTCACAAACTGAACACCCTCAGCAGCCATAAGATCAATCCGACGCTGAACCACTTCTTTTTTATCAAGCTTCATATTGGGAATTCCGTACATCAAAAGTCCACCGATACGGTCTGCACGCTCGTAAACAGTTACAAGATGACCTGCTCGATTGAGCTGAGCTGCACAGGAAAGCCCGGCAGGACCCGATCCAACAACCGCAACTTTTTTCCCAGTTCGCTTTTCAGGCACCTGCGCCTTAACCCACCCTTCGTCAAAAGCGCGGTCAATAATCGAGGCTTCAATTTGCTTAATGGTGACCGGAGGCTCGTTAATGCCAAGCACACAGGATCCTTCGCAAGGAGCAGGACAAACACGTCCTGTAAATTCGGGGAAATTATTCGTTTTGTGGAGGCGATCAATAGCTTCGTGCCAAAGCCCGCGATAAATAAGATCATTCCATTCAGGGATGAGATTGTTAATCGGACATCCGGAAGCCATGCCCGCAATCAACGAACCATTATGGCAAAATGGGATACCGCAATCCATGCAGCGAGCACCTTGAGCTTTTAACTTATCATCTGCTAAATGCTCGTGAAACTCGTTCCAATGTTTGATGCGTGCAAGAGGACTTTCGTCCTGTGCAAGTTCGCGGCTAAATTCTTTAAATCCTGTTGGTTTTCCCATCGTATTAAATTCCAAATGTCATTTTTTGAAGTAACCAGAAACCTGTCCTTCGACAAGCTCAGGATGGTGAGCAACGTCGAACCATAAACAGTAACCCTGTATAAATGGTTACTGGCAACTGGTTACTGGTTTCTATGACTAAAAATTAATTGCCGCCTACACGAGCAAGATCACGTGCATTTTCTTCAAAAGCAGCCATGCTCGCTTCTTCTCCGCTTAAGCCCTTACTCTTCACACGTTCAAGCGCAGCCAAAACTCGTTTGTAATCCTTTGGGATCACGCGCACAAATTTCACAACCACGGCATCCCAATTTTTTAAGATATCTTTCGCGTGTTCACTGCCTGTATAGCGAACGTGCTTTTCGATGAGCGATCGAACAATTTCAATTTCATTAGCCTGATCTGACAAGCGGCCGATTTCCACCATTTGTTTGTTGCATCGCTTTTCAAAATCTCCGGACTGATCAAGAATATAGGCGATTCCGCCACTCATTCCTGCGGCAAAATTTCGGCCTGTGCTTCCAAGCACCACCACGCGTCCACCCGTCATATATTCGCATCCGTGATCACCCACAGATTCCACCACCGCTTCGACGCCGCTATTACGCACGCAAAATCGCTCGCCCGCCATTCCGTAAATAAAAGCTTCACCTGCTGTGGCTCCGTACAATGCTACGTTTCCAATCAAAATATTGTCTTCAGGTTTAAAGGTGGATCCTTTGGCAGGATAAACAATAATTTTTCCGCCAGAGAGACCTTTGCCCACATAATCATTGGCGTCTCCTTCAAGTTCAAGCGTCATACCTTTAGGCGCAAAAGCGCCAAAACTTTGGCCCGCAGATCCGTGAAAATGAAGATGAATCGTATCTTCTGGCAGTCCTTCAGCTCCATGCCGGCGCGTGACCTCACTTCCTAAAATGGTTCCGACAACACGGTTCACGTTTCGGATGGGAAGCTCGGCATGCACTTTTTCTTTGCGCTCAATAGCCGATTCACAAAGCTCTAACAAGACTTGTTTATCCAGAGAGTTGGCAAGCCCATGATCCTGAGGGATTTGAGCATAACGTCCCACTTCAGGCCCGACCTTAGGCTGGTAAAGAATTGCGGAAAAATCGAGGCCTTTAGCCTTCCAATGTTCCACTGCTTTTTTAGAATCAAGAAATTCCGTTCGACCAATCATTTCATTGACAGTACGAAATCCGAGTTTTGCCATGATCTCGCGCATTTCCTGGGCCACAAACATCATAAAATTCACTGCGTAAGAAGGATCTCCTGAAAACTTCTTTCGAAGATCCGGGTCTTGAGTTGCCACACCCACCGGGCAAGTATTTAAATGACACACGCGCATCATGACACAACCAAGAGTCACAAGCGGAGCTGTGGCAAAACCAAATTCCTCCGCACCTAGAAGCGCAGCAATGGCCACATCGCGGCCAGTCTTCAGCTGACCATCGGTTTCTACCACGATTCGACTTCGTAAATTATTAAGGACTAAAGTCTGATGCGTTTCCGCAAGTCCAAGCTCCCAAGGAATGCCAGCGTGTTTGATGCTGGAAAGCGGAGAAGCTCCTGTGCCGCCATCAAAACCGCTGATCAAAACCACATCCGCATGCGCTTTGGCCACTCCAGCAGCAATGGTTCCAACGCCAACTTCAGAAACCAACTTAACGCTGATACGAGCTTTGTAATTTGCATTCTTGAGATCGTGAATAAGTTCCGCTAAATCTTCGATCGAGTAAATATCATGGTGAGGCGGTGGAGAAATCAGTCCTACTCCAGGTGTTGAGTGACGAACTTTCGCAATCCAAGGATAAACTTTTCCACCCGGAAGCTGCCCGCCTTCCCCAGGTTTCGCACCTTGTGCCATTTTGATTTGAATTTCGCGGGCATTCACAAGGTAGTTACTTGTCACGCCAAAGCGTCCTGAAGCTACTTGCTTTATGGCACTATTTTTTGAATCTCCATTGGGAAGTGTTTCAAAACGAATCGGATCTTCTCCTCCTTCTCCTGTATTTGATTTTCCCCCAAGCCGGTTCATTGCAATGGCAAGCGCTTCATGTGCTTCCTTGCTGATCGATCCGTAAGACATGGCTCCTGTCTTAAACCTTTTAACAATTTCCGAAACAGGTTCCACTTCTTCAACAGGAATAGATTTCTGAGGCCACTTAAACTCCAGAAGTCCGCGCAAAGTTGCCAGGTTTTTCTCCTGCTGATTAATGAGAGTCGAATATTCTTGGAAGATTTTGTAATTATTGGTACGCGCAGAAAGCTGAAGCTTGTGAATCGTTTCTGGATTAAAGAGGTGGAATTCTCCGTCTTTGCGCCACTGATACTGACCTCCGGGGTCAAGCGTCTCTCCATTGACTTGACGATCGGGAAATGCGTGGCGATGACGCGTGTAAACTTCTTCTGCAACTTCTTGAATCCCAATACCTTCAAGACGTGAAGGCGTCCAGGTGAAATATTTGTCGATTAATTTTTTCCCAAGTCCAATAGCCTCAAAAATCTGAGCGCCGCAATAGCTCTGGATCGTGGAAATCCCCATCTTCGACATGGTTTTCACAATGCCTTTGGCTGCGGCCTTAGCATAATTTTTCACAGCATGCTTGTGATCTACTGTTGTCAGAAGTCCTTGCTGAATCAAATCATCCAATGACTCAAATGCGAGATAAGGATTGATGGCGCCAACTCCGTAGCCAATTAAGAGCGCAAAGTGGTGAACTTCACGAGGCTCACCTGATTCCAGGACAAGACCAACCTTCGTGCGCGTTCCTTCTCGAATCAAATGATGATGAAGCCCAGCCACAGCAAGCAGTGCCGGAATAGCGGCATTGGCATGATCCACACCGCGATCAGAAAGAATAAGAATATTGGCTCCGTCTTGAATGGCGTGGCTCGCTTTTTGATAAATCATTTCAAGCGCAGCTTCCAAAGCCTTTCCTTTTCCATCCACAGAATAAAGGATAGGGAGAGTGACTGACTTAAAATCAGGCATGTTGATGTGCCGAAGCTTTTCAAATTCTTCATTGGTCAGGATCGGACTAATCAAACGAATTTGACGCGCAGACCGGGCATCAGGTTTTAAAAGATTGCCTTCAGATCCGACTGTAGTAATGGTCGAAGTCACGATTTCCTCACGGATAGAATCAATCGGAGGATTCGTAACCTGCGCAAAAAGCTGTTTGAAATAATTGTAGAGAAGCTGAGGGCGATTGGATAAAACCGCAATCGGAGTATCCGTTCCCATGGAGCCCACAGGCTCTACGCCATCACGCCCCATCGGCAAGAGAATCATTTTCAAATCTTCAAAGGTGTAACCAAAGGCCTGCTGCCGGCTCAAAATGGTTTTATGATCCGGTTCGTGCACATGCGGAGGCTCGGGAAGAGACTCGAGAGGAACCGCATTTTCATTCAGCCATTTTCGATAGGGAGCTTCTTTGACAATCGTTCCCTTAATTTCATCATCTGAAACAATTTTTCCAGCTTTTGTATCCACTAAAAACATGCGACCAGGCTGAAGACGACCTTTTTGAAGCACGCGCTCGGGAGCGACTTCGAGAACTCCGACTTCTGAAGCCATGATCACAAGATCATCTTTAGTCACATAGTAACGCGAAGGCCGCAGACCATTGCGGTCCAGAATAGCTCCAATTTGGGTTCCATCTGTAAAAGCAATCGAAGCCGGACCATCCCAAGGCTCCATCATGCAAGCGTGATATTCATAAAAAGCTTTACGCTCATCGCTCATACTTTCATGATTGGCCCAAGGCTCAGGAATCATCATCATGACTGCGTGCGGAAGCGAGCGGCCGCTCAAGGTTAAAAATTCAAGACAGTTATCAAACATGGCAGAGTCACTACCATCTGGAGCAATCACAGGCATGATTTTTTTGAGATCATCCCCGAAAAGTTCCGAAGAGCACTGTGCTTGGCGGGCGAACATCCAATTTACGTTTCCGCGAAGAGTATTGATTTCTCCATTATGCGCCATGTAGCGATAAGGATGTGCCCTATCCCAACTCGGAAAAGTATTGGTACTAAAACGGGAATGGACTAAGGCAAGTGCACTTTCCATCGCAGGATTCATTAGCTCAGGATAAAAAGATTCCACCTGCTCGGACATGAACATTCCTTTATAAACAATTGTGCGGCAGGAAAGACTTGGGACATAAAAATACTGTCCGCCCTTCATTCCTGAATAGCGGATCGCATTTTCAACACGACGGCGGATCACATAAAGCTTACGCTCGAAAGCAAGATCATCCTGGAGTTTTGAATTTTTAGCGATAAAGATTTGACGGAGAAAAGGCTCGCCCGATTTGGCTGTTTGTCCCAAGGAAGAATTATCCGTAGGAACCGTTCTCCAACCGAGAAGCGTCTGGCCTTCTTCCTGAACCACTTGCTCAAATAATTTTTCGCAGGCCTTGCGTTGTTTTGCATCAGGCGGCAAATAAACCATTCCCACACCATATTCGCTTGGAGCGGGGATTTTAATATTAAGACCGGGACAAACTTCTTTAAAAAACAGATGCGGGATTTGAAAAAGAATACCGGCACCATCTCCGGTATTAGGTTCACAGCCGCAAGCTCCGCGATGACGGAGATTGAGAAGAATGGTCAAAGCCTGACGAATAATCTCGTGAGACTTTTTCCCTTTGATATTGACCACAAAGCCTACACCGCAGGCATCATGCTCAAATTGGGGGTCGTAAAGACCTTGTTTAAGTACGGGTTTCCAACTCATGAATTTATATTTCCGAAAAAGTTCTGCGCATTCTGGTGTATTTCTCTTTATCTGTCAATCTCTTAGCCTCATCAGGAGACTCCTGTCCCTTTCATGATTTCTTTAAGTGATTAAAATAAGAGAGGAAATTCGGCTGTCCTGTCATCCAAGGGCGATAAAACCGATGAAAGCAAGCTTAGGAAACTCCAGCGCCGACTGTCTCATGAGTCCTCATCCGCTCTGCTAATTCCAAATCTGCTTCCATTTGGTCGTAGTGAGCGACCAAGAGTTCGATCGCTTGACGACAAAGGCGAGATTTTGGAATCTGAGTTTTTTCAGCCAATTCATCCAGCTTGACGAGGACTGTAGCGTCTAATTTTGTGGCAAAAGGCTTTAGCATGGTTTTCTCCGATGGAGATAGTATAGAAAACTTGATGATTTTAATCAAGAAGAGTCTAGACTTTTCAAACTTAGCTGTTTAGAAGCCCATCCAGCTCTTTTTTTGCCTCTAATTTAGACAAATCATCGAATCCCCCGATGAATTTCCCTCCAATAAAGATCATGGGAACCGTCATCCAGCCTGTCTTTTCCTGAAGTTCCTCTCGGAGCTTTTGATTTTCTGTTAAATCGATTTCTTCAAAAGGAATACTTTTGGTTTTAAGCAAAGCTTTGGCTTTTTGGCAGTAAGGACAATAGTTTGTGGTGTAAACCTGGACAGATTTCATTGCAGCCTCAAGTTTTGATTAAAAAAATTTACTAAAAATGTACTACGATGCAATTTCAAGAATTCTCTGGATCACTTCTTCAATCACGCGGTTCGGAGTGGAAGCACCTGCTGTTACTCCTAAAGTCAATGTACCATCCGGAAGCCATGATTCAGTTTCAATAATTTCTGCACTAAAAGCTTTTTTATGCTGAATACGGTCTTTAGAAATACAGGTAGCGTCTTTGACATGAAAAGCAGGACAGTGTTCTTTAGAAATTTCTACTAGATGACCCGTGTTGCTGGAATTATATCCGCCCACCACGATCATGAGATCCACGCCCTCGCGCACCAACTGCAGCACAGCATCCTGTCTCTCCTGAGTTGCAGAACAAATCGTATCAAAATGACGAAAATGGCTTCGCACCGTTTCTTCCCCGTAGCGGCGAATCATGGCATTTTGAAGCATGTTAGCAATTTCAAGGGATTCGCTTGAAAGCATAGTCGTTTGATTCGCACATCCAATTTTTTGAAGATCCTGATCCGGATCAAAGTTCGGTGAAACCGCGCGTTCAAACTCTTTCAAAAGCTCGGCTTTGTCCCCTCCCTTTTCGATAAAATCACAGACCTTTTGGGCCTGCTCTTTATCTCTGAGCACCAGAAATCGTCCGCCTTCATAGCGCGTAGCACGTGAAGCCGTTGCAAGGGTTTCCTCATGATCATATTTTCCGTGAATAACCGAGGTAAAACCGTCTCGGGCATAGGAATCCACACGCTTCCAAACACTCATCACGGATCCGCAAGTGGTGTCGACAAGCACACAGCCTTTATTTTCAAGATCTTTCAATTCAGGAAGCGTGGTTCCAAAAGCAGGCAAAATCACCACGTCTTC
>CAZOOM010000011.1:10598-36277 GCA_964581425.1 uncultured bacterium
GTAAGGCCCTGAGCATAAGGTCCAGAAAGAAATTGAATTCCAAGTTCCTGAAGTTTGGCGTTCACTCGGGGATTATGAATAATCTCATTCGTGAGAAAAATTCTGCGATCAGGAAACTTCGCGCGCGTCTGATAGGCGTAATCAATAGCACGATCAACTCCGTAGCAAAAACCAAATTCCTGCGCAAGACGAAAGGTCAGACGGCCGCGAGTAAGGCGAAAGTGATTGGATTTAATTTCATCAATGAGCGGGCTATGATAACTTTCCGCCAGCTGAGGTTTAATTTCATCTTTAAGGCCAAAACTTTTCCGGATGACTTCAGGAGGTTGGGATGAAGAAGCGGGTTGGCTCATGAAAAAAACTCAGCGAAGCTCAAAGGCTCTCGAGTTTCTTCGTCTTGATACCGGCTTCTTCGAGAAGCTTCAGACAAAGGTCACTCATAGGATAGGCCACGTGATATACCACTTCTTTGATTCCTGCGTTGATGATCATTTTGGTGCACATCAGGCAAGGCGAAAACGTTGTGTAGATCGCAGCATCTTTGATTCCAACTCCATGATAGGCAGACTGGACAATCGCATTTTCTTCAGCGTGAGAGCAAAGGCATTCCTCCAAACTCTTGCCCGAGGGTTCAATATTATTACAGCGCGGACATCCACCTTCACTGCAATTCTTAACTCCTCGAGGAGTCCCATTGTAGCCTGTAGCAATGATCCGCAAATCTTTGACAATTACGGCAGCTACTTTTCGCTTCATGCAATTGGAACGGAGCGCCACGGCCTTGGCAATTCCCATAAAATAATTGTCCCAATTGGGGCGTTCTTCTTTTTTGGAAAGACCGAGTAAAAGTTCCTTGGCCTGATCATGGAGCATTTTCAAAGGACCGGCATTATCAAGCGACGCATCAGCAA
This sequence comes from uncultured bacterium, assembly GCA_964581425.1. Classification (GTDB taxonomy): domain Bacteria; phylum Omnitrophota; class Omnitrophia; order Omnitrophales; family Aquincolibacteriaceae; genus CAZOOM01. The sequence goes on from CAZOOM010000011.1 coordinate 11,510, forward strand.
GGGAAATCGCACGGTCAAGCTGCTGATCCGCACTCTCTGAACTTCCTGCTTCGCGCTGCTCAATTGCTACAAAATCCTCAAATGTCATGGGATCTTTTTCTCGGGCACGAAGTTTGAGCCGCTCAAAACGGAGCCTCTGAGGAGCTTTGACTTGGATCAGACAAAAATCTTTCCGACGGCGGAGGACTTCAACTTCAGAAGGATGACGAATCGAATCAATCACATAGTTTTTTTCAGGATCAAGGCGGGCAAAAATACCTTCCGCAAGAACCCCTTGTCCCCGCTCTTTGCGGAGACGGTTCCCAAGGCCAATAAGGTTTTCTCGGGTTAACTCAACGCCTTCTTTTTGAGCGGTTTCCCTGAGTACATCAGATAGAGAGTAATAATGGAACCCTCTTTCCTGGAGATACTTGGCCATCTCCCCTTTTCCTGCTCCGTTTTTACCTGTAAGACCAATAATCATAGGTTCATGATACCTGATGTGAAACCGAGTTGGCAAGTAAGGCTATTTTTGAGTTGTCCGCTCTAAAATGGCTCAGTTTTATCTATAAAATCGATGACTGAAGCTTGCGCTCGAGCATTTTAACCAAAATAGCAACTTCCTCATCATGCATTTTCTGGGTCGATTCACTAAACCGCTTTACACGCTCCATATCTTCAAGGAGTTTGATAACGTTCTGAAGATTTCTATCAAGATCAAAGACAAGACTTTGAACCAAAAGACAATTCTTGGCATCCGACGGAAGGTCTTTAAATTTTTGGATCTCAGAAACCAGATGTTTGATCTCTTGAATCCAATTTTTTAAACGATTATCCGATTGAGAGTAATATTCAGTATTCCCCACAATCCATAGCCGGACCAACTCCAGCTCCGTTTCAGAAAGCCCAGCTTTATTTTTAAGTTTAAGAAGGATATCCTGAATCGCAGGTCGCGTCGCTGTCAGCACGGCTTCTTGAAGTTCTTCTTTCAGAGCTCCTAAAAAAACACTAAATGCAGCGAAAGCACCAGAATCCCCTTTTCCAAAACTTTGATCAGCGAATTGAGAAACTCTTTGGGTCAGCTCAGAAAGGGTCCCTTGCTCCATGGTCATCTTCTGAATTAATAGGCGGAAATATGAATGAACTTCATTTTGCCGTAGGCTTTGGCAGAAAGAAATCCGCTGTAGGCCCGATGGCGCTCAATCAGTTCAAGCACACTGAAAACTTTTCCATCAACAATTTCAGGGGCTGTAAAAATCTGGCGAAGATCCGAGCCTCGATCTCCGATGATTTTTTCCATAAATTGGATCCCTTGCTTTTCCAGATAAAAAATGGACTGCTCAATATCATCCACAAGAACGGCCATATGGTGAATGGTCTTATCGCCAAATGTTTTGACCCAATCCGGAATCACACATTTTTTTCCACGCGGCCCTACATAAGCTTGATCAATAAAAATCGTCGGATATCCTGTGCGACGGTACACCTTCGCCCACCAATTTTCATATTTCATGACACCGATATTTTTATCTTCTTTGTAGCCATACTGCATGAATTCGCGGGCACGTTTTTCAATATCCAAAGAGCGAAAAGTAATGTGGTCAATAATCGGTCGAAATCCCACCCCAAGAACTTTGAGTCCCTGGGCCACGGCACGTGCTGCGCGATTCTTGGAAAGGTAATCATCCATGTACATGCGAAGCAGTTTCTCAAGAGGGTCATTCGGGCCAGCAATCGAGGCCATCAATGCTTGACTCACGCCCCGCGCATCGAGCTTGGTTTTATTTTTCTTTTTTTGATTTTTATTCTTAGATTTCATACATCCTAAAAACAAAAAAGCGAAGAGGCGATAAAACCTCTTCGCTTTTAAGATTAAAACATGTCTTTAATTAACAAGTTGATTTCCGGGCTTCTTCGGTGGGTCATTTCTCGGGCGCTCTTCCACCTTGGGATTCTCTTTATATTGGGGAGATAATTCTGCATTGATTTTGGCATACTCAGGGTCTTGATCTTCAGATTCAAGAATCGCTCCAATTGGGCATTCCGGAAGACAAGCACCGCAAGTGATGCAAACCGCAGGGTCAATCACCATGAAGACTTCATTTTTATAATCACCGGGATAGATGCAATCTACAGGACATACTGAAACGCAAGTTGCGTACCGCTCGCCAAGACACTTTTCTGTAATAACGTAAGACATTTTTTCCTCCGAAATGAATCCAATGCTTCAGGTGACAAATTTGGGGTATTTTACTTACCCATGATGACTTCGTCAACCTTAACCTAAGTTTTTAAAGCAACCGAATTCGAAGGTTTCAAGACAAGCGATTCGATTTTCAATATCAGGATGAGAGCAAAATATTTTTTCAGAAAATTTCGAAGAAAGCGGACTTACAATCCAAAGATGCGCCCATTCCGGTTTCAGGCGATGGAATGGAAGCGCTTGAAGCCCTAATTCGATTCTGCGAAGTGCACTTGCAAGATAAAGCGGATTTGTCAGTCGCGAGGCCATTTGATCCGCCTTAAACTTTCGAGCTACAGGCATGCTCATGCGAATGATCATTGCGGCAAGAGGAATCAACACTGCAGATGCAAGCATGACGAGAGGGTTTTTATCCTCACGATTTTGGTTTCTTTCCCCCAGCCAAAATGCCTTCTCGAGCCAATGGATCAACCCCAAGAAGCATCCAGCAACACCTCCTGCAAAAACAGCACACCAGCCATTCCCCATTTGCAAATGGGCCATCTGATGTGCAAAAACTCCTTCGATTTCTTCAATGTTGAGCTTCTTAATGAGACCGTAGGTCAAGACCATGAAGGAACCGTGATGACGATCGCCTATTGAAAAAAGATTGGGCGAGGCGCTGGGAATACCAAAAAGCTGTGGAGTGGGAAGATTTGCTTTGAGGCTTAAACTTTCCAGAATTTCAAAAATTTCCGGGGCTTCTTTTTTCTCAATGCGGATCGCATGAAAATCTCGCGCAATCCATTTCTCCATCAAAAACCAGACCGACTTCCAAAAAAGGCCCATAAGCTTAAATTTTGATTTTGAACTTTCGCAGCTCCTGGATCATTTGTTTTGGGTTTTTAAAACGAATGGCATTCATCCCCACTTTGCGAGCGCCGCTCACAAAAGATGGCATGTCATCGATAAAAACCGTGGTTTCGGGTTTCAATTTTATTTTTTTTAAAACAGCTCGGTAAATTTCAGGATCAGGTTTTCTAAAGCCAACCTCGTTTGAGGGAAAGGTCTGATGAAACAACCTGATAAGCTTTTTATATTTTTTCTTGATGAAACTGAAATGCATTTCATTGGTGTTGGAAATCAAATAAAGTCGGTAATGAGGTCTCAATTTGGTCATGATCCGTAACATGCCTCGGTTTTCCCAAAAAATTCCATTCCAGATTTTTTTAAAAGTCTGAAAATCCTTTGGAAACCCCAATGCTTGCTTTGAATGCTCAAAAAATTCCCGGCTGGAAATCTTTCCGCAAGTATAAGATTTTTCTACCGAAGAGGTAAAAAAATGAACCCACACGCGCCAAACAGGAATACCGCAAGCCTTGGCAAAACGTTTTGCAGCCCGTTTTGCATCAAAGTTAACCAAAACATTCCCTAAATCAAATATGACGGCTCGAATCATCAAACCTCCCTGGCTTTGTTGGCGCTTGAAAAATATCCGTCCTTAAAACAAGACTTCGCGGGCCGATCCCTAAATCCGCCCAGGATGCAAAATCGATAAAATGACTCTCAAATCCATTTTTTTGAAGCCGCTCGGCCATTTGAGAACAACCGGCGGGCAAAATAACTTTTTTTTGAATGGCCATCGCGCCACATGCCCCGCATAAGGCCTCTTTTTCTGAAACCGGAATCAAGGAACTGATTTGGTCTTGAAGAATGCCCCTAGAAAAAGGCTCGAGCGCTTCCTGGAAGCATAGAACCGAACCGTTCCCCAGATCGGATAAACAAAAATCAAGATGCTTGATCTTTGGATGAACGATCTCAAGAGGCGTGATCGGACTTCCCAAAAGGGATTGCAGCTCATCACAGACCTCTTGATCTCTCCGGCTCCGAACACCCAGATACAGGTTGGCCTGAACTTCCAATAAATCGCGAGCGCCTTGAAATAAAAAGGGCCGATCTAAAAAGAGGGGTTCATAATTCTGAGAGCGGAACCATTTTTCAAAACAAGCTTCTTCCTTGTGAAAACGTTTTTCGAAACGTCCCGAGATATACTTTTTTCCCGCAGGCACGCCTGCGGCTGAAATCACTGCCGTGGCGCTGTCGTCACTCCGGGTTTCGATAAGCTGAATGGGCGCGAATAGCGATTGGCAAAACTTCTTGAGCTCACGCCATTCCTGAACCATGGAAGGTGTTACTAGTTTTTTTGCACCGTCTAAACCGGCAAGCTGATGACGTTCGGGATCAGCCATCCACCAAGATCCAGAGCTCACGCGCGGTACCCCAAATCTCGGAGCGCAGACTCATTAGACTTCCAGCCTTCCACGACTTTGACCCAGAGTTTCAAAAAAACTTTTCGTCCGAGAAAAGCCTCAAGCTCGTGACGCGCATCTGTTCCTATAGCTTTGATCAAAGCTCCACCCGATCCAATGACAATTCTTTTTTGCGAATCACGCTCTACAACAATGGTAGCCTCAATTTTTGTCAAAGTTGGTGACGATTCGTCATAGACATCAATCACCACCGCGGTGGCATAAGGGATTTCCTGTCCGGTACGGAGAAATACTTTTTCGCGAATCACTTCACAGGTGCGAAATCTCTCATTCTGATCAGAAATTTGATCTTCGGGGAAATACGCCGGAGATTCAGGAAGACACTCAAAGGTTTTATCCAAAAGCAGCGGGATCTGAAGTCCGTTCCGCGCAGAGATTGGAATCACCTCTTTAAAGGAAAAGGCCTGAGAATTCCGTTCAATGACCGGTAAAATCGAACCTTTAGGAAAACGGTCCACCTGGTTGATCAAAAGAAACACCGGAACTGAAATCCCCTCGAGAAGTTTTCTGATTTTCTCATCATACGAGTGAGGTTTTTCAGGGAGCACAAGCCAGTAGACTAGATCCGCATCTTCCAAAGATCTCCGGGCTTCGCTCACCATGAAATTTCCAAGAGAGTCATGAGGATCATGAAGCCCAGGAGTATCGACAAATACGATCTGCCCGCGAGGCTCTGTAAAAATACCCCGAATTCGCTCGCGCGTGGTTTGTGGTTTTGGAGAAATTCCTGCCAATTTTTCGCCAATGATGTAATTCATGAGCGTGGATTTACCCACATTGGGCCGGCCTAAAATTGCAACATAACCCGCCTTAGATTTGATTGGTTCTTTCTTAGATTTGGCCATCATCTTCCTCTTGATCTTCCTGGCTCCCTGATTTAGGCACCAGAATTTCAGACACAACCGGAGTTTTCGTCACCACAGCTTCGGTCACAGCTCCTACGCCCCCCAAGATTTTTTCGGTAGTTTTAACCGCAAGGGTTGTAGTCCCGGTTGCTAGTTTAGTCGTTCCATCTTTGATTTGCCCCACACCCTTAAACGCAAACTGCTTGAGAGCCTCTTGAAATGCATCTCTAAAAGCTCGGGAAACTTCAAAAGTAGGATCCGTAATGTCTCCGTGAACCGGAATGCTGAGCTCCGTCGTCTTTCGATTTTCCATAAATTTCAACATCGCAACTAAAGTGGTGCCAGGGATTTTGTCGGACACTTTTTCACCCGAAGTGAGCTTCAAAGATTTTAAAATCAGCTTGCTTTGTGAATCGAGATAATCATTACGGTAACCGGCTTGAACCTCGAGTTCGAAATTACCAGCCAAAACCCGCACTGGAAGACTTCTCCAGTAGTATTCAAATTCCTCAATAGGACCTTCGTTAATTTTACCATGCAAACGAAAACTCACGTTGCTGGTCGCATAATTTCCCGGACCTTCGATGACAAATGGAACAGGATGCATCGTGCCAAAAAGCCCTTCTAAATGAGCGTAATGGCTCATCACATCGTCGGGTGTAGGATACTGAAATCCATCAAGGTATCCTTTAATTTCTCCAAAAAAAAGTTTATGTCTTTCATCAGGGATGATTTGATCAAAAGTAAAAGATCCGCGGCTGACGGCAATGCGGTTTATCTCAATTTTCCAAGGACGTCCCCCGGAGTCTTTTCCTGTATTTTTCTTTTCGCGTGCCGCCTTGAAATCCTTGATCGACCAAACCATCATGCGGCTATTCGTCCGAGTATCTCCGTCCGGAAGTTTGACGCGCTCCATCAAATAATCCAGGCGATCCAGATTCAGAAGAGAAATCCATACGTGATGATTGCGAATTTCCTGTAAATCCACAACACCGCGAATGCCGCGAAGTTCGATGTGTGGTCTGCGGGTAAAAATACTTTGATTCATGACCGTAAAGCGGCGGCATGAAAAATCCCCAGATAAAAGATCCAAGGAGGCGCCTTCCAGATCCACTTTCATCTGAAAAACCTGAGAGAGAAAATTCTCAATAAAAGGCTCGGAGAGCGCTCCAACAATTCGGCTTCTTTTTTTAAACACAAAATTCCCAAGCGTCATCAAAATCAAAATCCAAATTAAAAGACGGACGATCCATTTCTTCATTAGAATTTTGCAACCTTGGAAAAAATCTTGATGAAATTTTCAATGTCCTGCATAGAATTATAAAAGTGAAGCGCAAGGCGTAGGCCGCCTCCGCGAGGCGCTGTAGCAACACGCTCAAGAAGAAGTTTTTTCCAGACCTCTTTAGGATGATCCACTTTTACAATGACAATCCCCGAGCGCTTTGTGGCGTCCTTCGGAGACAGGACGGAAAAACCCGCCTTCTCAAGTTCCCCGATTAACTTCTCTGTTAATTCCAAAATTCTGGCAGCAATGGCATCACGGCCAATTTCGCTTAAATATTGAAAAGCAGCGCCCATGGCAGCTGCCGAAGCAAAGCCAGGCCCGCCAAGCTCATAGCGCCGAGCGCTGGATTCTAGCTGATACGTTCGGTTATGCATGGCATCCGGGTGCTCGACACTGCGCCATCCAAGTGAAGAAGGCAAAAATTGATCCAGCCATTTTTTTCGAATAAACAAAATTCCGCCGCCGTATCCCGCCATCAGCCATTTGTAACTATTACAAACGAGAAAATCGATTTCCATTTTTTTCACATCCACTGGAAACGCCCCCAACCCCTGCGAAGCATTTACCACTAAAAACCGGTCTTTTTTTAAGGCTCCTAACGCTGCAAGATCTTGACGAAATCCTGTCGCATACTGGACATAACTTGTCACCATGGTTTTAATTTCAGAATTTAAAAGTGCCTTTGTTTTTTCCAGAGAAAGACATCCGGATTCCGGCTCCTGCCAAACCAGGCTTGCTTTTCTCCAAAGCCAGGGAAAAGTCGAGGCTGGAAATTCGCAGGAAGGCATAAGAACTCCGCCCTGAGAAGCAAGCAGCTCTGCTACTAAATTCATTCCATGCGAAGTGCTATTGGTAAAAGCGATCTCATCCGGCTCTGCTCCAATCCAATCAGCAACTTGCTTACGAACATTTTCCCGATGCTCGAGCCAGCGCGGCCAGGCAAACTCAGCTTCTTCTGACTGTTCACGGTAATGCTTTTGAAGTGCTTCTTCAACAGGCCTGGAAAGCGGTCCCACGCCTGCTGTATCAAAATAAATGGACTTTTTCAGCACTGGAAAATCAGCACGAATTTCGTCCCACATGATTGACATTCTTGATCCTTAGAAAAAAAGCGGAAGCGGCTTTGGGGTCCGCCTCCGCTTTCGATTGATTTTCAATTTTTAATAACGCGGAACCGTAGGATCCACAACCTGGGACCACTCGTCGATTCCACCATCCACATTCTTTAGCTTGTGAAAACCTTTTTGACTTAAAAGCTGAAGTGCTTTTCGGCTTCGTCCACCCATTTTGCAATGAGCAACAATCTCTTTATCCTTAAAGGATTCGAGCTCGCTAATTCTACTTTCCAATTGGCCAAGCGGAATCAGTTTGGAGCCAGGAATTTTTGCAATTTCATATTCAAAAGGCTCACGCACATCCAGCAGAACGAAATCCTCTCTCCGGTCGAGCTTGGATTTCAAATCCTCAACAGAAATCTCTTCGATCTTAGAGTTTGAAACAGGTCCGCCTCGAGTCATCCCGCAAAACTGCTCGTAGTCAATGAGCTGCGTGATGGTTGGGTTTTTCCCGCAAACCGGACAGTTCGGATCTTTGCGAACTTTGAGTTCACGAAAAGTCATTTGCAGGGCATCATAAACCACAAGACGTCCGATCAAGGGTCTTCCGATTCCGCAGATCAACTTAATGGCTTCGGTTGCTTGAATAAGCCCAATCGTGCCCGGCAAAATTCCAAGCACACCGCCTTCTGCGCAACTCGGAACCATTCCAGGAGGAGGCGGCTCAGGATAAAGGCAGCGGTAGCAAGGACCTTCATCTGATTTGAAAACTGTGGTCAGCCCGTCAAAACGAAAAATCGAGCCATAGATATTCGGCTTTTTTAAAAAAACGCAGGCATCGTTCGTCAGATATCGCGTTGGGAAATTGTCGGTCCCATCAATAATGACATCGTAATTCTTCATGATCTCAAGCGCATTCTGAGAAGAAATTTTAACTGGGTACTTGATCACCTTCGTATCCGGATTCATGGCTTTGATGCGGCGTTCCGCTGATTCTACCTTCGGATTTCCAATCTCATTTTGCGTGTGAAGCACTTGCCTTTGAAGGTTAGAAAGGTCCACCCGGTCAAAATCCACAAGTCCGAGAGTTCCGATGCCAGCCGCAGAAAGATAAAGGGCAAGCGGTGAGCCTAATCCCCCGGTCCCGATTAAAAGAACCTTGGATTGAAGGAGTTTTTTCTGACCTTCTTCACCGATTTCTGGCAATACAAAGTGGCGGCTATATCGCTTAAGCTGATCTTGAGTAAACTGCATAAGTCCTCCGGATAAAATGCTTAAAGGCGGGTATTATAACACAGACTTTCAGAGACTCCATTACCCCTGAGCATTCATCAGCCACTTCAAAAAAGATTCTAAAACCTGGTGGGTTGAAGGGTTTTCATGAACCAAACGACATTGGATATCAAAGAAAGGCTTCTGTAAAGCTGATTTTTGTATCATCAACACGCGCCCCTGCATTTCCACACTCGTAGGCCCAGGGAAATGGGGCGAAAAATGAATCCTAAGGGTAATGAGACTTCCTTTTGAGGGGGCTGTGGATGAAGCAAAACTTGTCTCTACTATGGAAAGTTCCGAACCATAGCCTTTGTGTTCACGTCCCCCATAGTCAAACTCCACAAAAAAGAGATCATGAGCAGAGACTTTCCAGCTCCGGTCCTGAACAAATTTTTCACGATTAAACGTAAGAAGCCAGGCAATAAAGTCCTGCAGCGTTTTTTGAAATGAATAACTGGGATCTTTGAAATGGCATGCAACGCTACGGATAAATTTCCCTGTGCCAAATTCAACACGAACAACTTCTGCATTCACAGTCGCAGTTTGAACTCCTCCATATCTTGGAGAGAATGAAAGCACTAATTCGAGCACTGCCCCCGGTTGGATGGGAGTCATGGTAGTAAAAGAAATGCCCGTTGCGGAAAGATCGCAGGCATGCCCTTTTGCAAAGGTACTTCCGCGCCCCTTTTGACGAAACTCTACAAAAAAGGGATCCCCTGCCAAAATCCTCCGGGAAATACGTTTTTCCTGAATCTTCTTGCCGACTAAAACATTCCAAAGGGTTTTATCCATAAACAGATGAGAAGATCCCTTTGTTAAAGAAAGGCATTGAAGGCAAAGTTGCTAAAAAAATCTCGAAAAAATTTCCTCGCGCTGATACATTTCTTTCAGTTGAAAAGCTTCCTGGATTCGAAGTTTTGGATCCAATACCGATTGAAGATTTTCCAAAACTTGGTTCGTTGTTTTTGCGCCTGGAATCATGGTAGAAATTTCGGGGAAATTTAAAATATATTCAAGAGAGGCACGCGTCAGAGAGATTCGCTCCGTAGCAAAAATTTTGCGAATGGTTTGAATTTTTTCCAAATCCAAAGCCAGCTTCTCGCGAGTCCAGCGTCTCCGGTGATCTGCTTTATCAAACTCAATGTCTAAAGAAGCGTATTTCCCGGTCAAAAGTCCGCAAGCCAGCGGCTCACGCACAATAATTCCCAAGTTTTGTTCGTGGCACTTTGGGATAACGTTTGAGAGCATGCGCTGATCAAGAAGATTAAATACCAATTGAAGCGAGTCGACCCGGCTATCACGCATAGCAGCAAGAGCATCACGCTGAGTGTGAATAGAAACTCCGATAAAACGGATCTTCCCTTCTAATTTGAGTTTTTCTAAGGCGCCAACAGCCTCTCCTTTTTCCAAAATTTCAGGAAGAGGATTATGAAGCTGGCAAAGATCAAGATACTCAAGGCCTAGTCGTTTGAGGCTTTCATCACAGGCAAAGCGAAGATAGTCAGGATCAAAGTTTTTTTTGTTGGGTCCATGATAAAAATCCCAGCCCACTTTACTGGCTAAAACAAAATCAGATCGGGATTTACCTTTGAAGAATTTAGAGAGAAGTTCTTCGCTGTGGCCATGACCATAGGTATCTGCAGTGTCATAGAAATTGACACCGTTTTCCCAAGCCGCATTAAGCGCTGTCAGAGACTCTTGATCATCCGTAGGCCCGTATCCTGAACCGCCGACCGCCCAGCAACCGAATCCGACCTCCGAGACTTTGAGTCCCGTGCGGCCAAGAATTCGATATTTCATGAAAGAGTCCCGAAAGGTTTAGAGGATTTCGTCAACCACGCGCTGAATGTTTTCTTGGGATTGATAACCCACAATTTGCTGAACCAAATTGCCGTCCTTAAAAAAAAGCATTGTTGGAATGCCCTGAACACCGTATTTTTGAGGAGTCTCGGGATTTTCATCCACATTATGCTTCCCAACCAGAAGTTTGCCTTCATTGGCTTTGGCCACTCGCTCAATCACGGGACCAAGCATGCGGCAAGGCCCGCACCATTCCGCCCAAAAATCTACTAGCACGACGCCTTTTTGATCTAAAACTTCTTGTTTGAAATTAGCATCAGTTAAAATTTTCTCTGACATAAAAACTCCTTATGTTTAAAATAATTTCTACGGCAGCTTCTAAGAAAACTACCTGCAACGCTAAAAGAGAGGGATTAATATACTCTCGGCAAACCTCTTTGTCCAGACAAGGCAAGAACTCTATCGCGTATGAAGCCAGGACGCTGCCTCTTTGGCTGAGTATGTGATTAAAATATCAGCACCTGCTCGGCAAACGGAAGTCAAAATCTCAAGCGTGACGGCTTTCTCATCAAGATATTTTTTTTCTGCGGCCGCTTTGATCATCGAATACTCCCCGCTGACCAGATAAGCTGCCACCGGAACTTTGAACGTTTCCGAAGCCTGACGAACAATGTCTAAATACGAAAGCGCAGGTTTAATCATAATCATGTCTGCACCTTCATCAAGATCCATGGCAATTTCTCGCAAGGCTTCTTTGCCATTGGCAGGATCCATTTGATAAGACTTGCGGTCTTTGGGCATGTTCCCTTTGGGTTTTGGAGCAGAATGTGCTGCATCACGGAAGGGTCCGTAAAAAGCAGACGTATATTTCGCCGAATAACTCAAAAGCGCCACTTCAGAAAATCCTTCGCGATCAAGACGCGAACGAATGCGTTTGACGCGTCCATCCATCATGTCACTTGGCGCAACAATATCAGCGCCTGCTTCAGCATGAGAAAGCGCGGTCTCGGCTAAAAGATCTAAAGAAGCATCATTGTCCACTTCCCCTTTTGCATTTAATACCCCGCAATGGCCGTGATCCGTGTACTGACAGAGACAGACGTCGGTAATTACGAGTAGTTCAGGAAAACGTTTTTTGATTTCACGGACAGCAACTTGAGTAGCTCCTTTTTCATTCCAAGCTGAAGATCCAGCCGCATCTTTTTCTGAAGGAATTCCAAAAAGAAGCACGGAACGAATTCCGGATTTTACAAGTGAATCCATTTCTTTGAGCAAGAGATCTGTAGAAAACCGATATTGACCGGGCATGGATTCAATCGCAGTTTTTTTCTTTCGCCCAGGTAAAACAAAATAAGGCATCACAAGCTGATCTGCGGAAATTCTTGTTTCGCGGACAAGATTCCGAATCGCTTCCGTGCGCCTTAAACGCCGAGGCCTGGATTCCGGAAAACGCCCGTAAAAAGACATAAGCCCCATAAAATCTCCTTTTAACTTTTGCGGCGATGCAGATTTTTCAAAGCCGTGATCATTCCCTGCATCGTATGTTCTTTGGCTTCGAGATAAGGTTTGAGTCCATGACTTCGGATGGTTTCCGAAGTGACCGGCCCTATAGAAATCAATTTACTTTTGATCTTGGATTTTTCACGCTGGCCCCATCCCGAAAAAGTTGCGTGAACTGTAGATGCGCTTGTAAACGTTACAAAATCTACCGCCTTTTCCCCGCAAAGAGTTGCTATCATTTTTTTGCGTTTTGAGTTCTGATAAGATTCAATCGTTCGGTACGCAATCACCTCAGTCACTTCTGCTCCTTCTTGCTCAAGAGATTCACGGAGAAAGGCCGGAGCAATCTGCGTGCGGGGAAGCAGAAACCGATTCCCTCGGATCACATGAGCATCGGAGAGCTCCTTAAAGAGCGCTTCGCTTGTAAACTGAGCAGGCACCCGATCTGCACAAAGGCCAAAAGCAATCAACGCCTGCTGGGTCGCATCACCAATGCAGCCAATTTTTATTTTTCCAAAAATACGGGCATCTTTGCCTAGTGCAAAAACACGTTTCATAAAATACTGGACTCCGTTAACGCTAGTAAAAAGAACCCAATCAAAGGTTGGGAGTCTTCGAATAGCTTCATCGACAGGGGCCCAGTCCAAGGGTTCTTGTATTTCAATAACCGGGAATTCCACCACTTGCGCGCCAAGATCCCGAAATGTGCTTTTTAAAGAAACCATCTGAGAACTTGCGCGGGTCAGCATAATTCGTTTTCCATAAAGCGGTTTTTTTTCAAACCACTGAAGTTCTTTTCGGAAGCGGTTGACTTCTCCAATAATGGAAATTGCCGGCGATTGGATTTTTGCCTTTTTGACCCGCGCAGCAATATTTTCAAGGGTACCTTCCACCACGCGCTGATGCGGCCAAGTGCCCCACTCGATGACGGTCATTAAAGTTCTGGGCGATTTCCCAAACCGGATCAGCATAGAAGTGACTTCGCGAAGCCTTTTCACTCCCATGAATAAAACCAAAGTGCCATGAATTTTAGCCAGATCTTTCCACTTGACTGCTGTTTCAGGATTTTTGGTATCTTCATAAGCTGCTACAAAAATAGCAGCTGAAGAAAGCCTGCGATCGGTGATGGGAATACCGGCATATGCCGGAACACCGTGTCCCGCACTCACTCCAGGAACAACTTCGAATGAAATCCTGTGTTTATGAAGAAAAGAAGCTTCTTCGCCGCCACGACCAAAAACAAACGGATCTCCGCCTTTTAAACGCACCACGATTTTGCCTTGTTTGATAAATCGCATCATGGTTTGGTAAATCTGCTCCTGCTTTTTGAGCGGGAGTTTTTTTCCCACTTTTCCAATCAAACATTTCTCTGATGCCGGAGAAAAATCAAGAATGGCAGGATTGACGAGACCGTCATAAATGACGAGGTCTGCTTTTTGAAGCACCTCAAAACCACGAAGCGTGAGCAGGCCTTCATCCCCAGGACCTGCACCCACAAGATAAACCTGCGTTCCGTTATTTTTTGCCATGGGTTTCTCGGATTTTATCTAAGATTTTTTGCCCGCCCTGATTTAAAATCATCTCCGCCAGATTTTTTCCGGCTTGATCAGGATGGGTTGATGAAGTTGTCAAGGATGCTTCAGCCCAATCGCGCGTCTCAATCGCAAAAATGCCGCCAGACAACTTGATCTGATCTCTGTGAAGCTCTGTCATAATCCCGCAAGGAAGCTGACAACCCCCTTCGAGCCGCCGAAGAAAAGCCCTTTCACTCAAAAGCCGGGTCAGGGTGTCAGCATGATTGATAGCTCGAATGATCTCCAAAGCCTCCACATCTTCAGCCCGAGACTCAATAGCAATCGCGCCTTGGCCAGGAGAAGGATAAAAAGTTTCTCCGGGGAAAATTTCAGTCACATGATTGGCCAGGCCAAGCCGTTTGATGCCCGCGTACGCAAGAATAATGGCATCATAAAGACCTTCTTCGAGTTTCCGGAGACGCGTATCCACATTGCCCCGGACATCTTCAATTAATAGCTCTCCATTCCAGCGAAGCAGCTGAACTTTGCGGCGCACAGAACTAGTCCCAATGCGTGCCCCCAGCGGAAGTTCAGAGAGTTTTCTTCCTCCGCTTCCCACCAGACAATCCCGAGGATCTTCTCTTTCCAAGGCAGCGCTTAAAATCAAACCTTCGGGCAAATCCACCGACATGTCTTTAGCGCTATGAACCGCAAGATCAATTTCTTTTTTGAGAAGCGCATCTTCGATCTCTCGCGTAAAAACCCGTTTGGTCTCAAAAGGATTCCATCCACCTTTTCGAATCATGTCTCCGCTGGTTTTGATAATGACAATTTCCGTTTGTGTCATGGGAAACTGTCCACGGATCAAGCTCTGAGTAAGCTCAGCTTGATAGAGTGCAAGCTGGCTGCCCCGGGTCCCAATTCTAATTTTTTGTTTCATTGTTTAATCCCTAATCGATCACAGCTGAAAGAAAACTATTCTTTGCGGTCTAAATGAAAGAGAGAATAAAGCGCTTGAAGATAACGATGAACTCCGCCATTTTGAGAAGCTTCCTTGATTCTCTCGAGCGGCGGATGCAGCAGTTTAGCGCGAATCCGGCGGCGAAGCTCTTCTCGAACTGGTTCTGTGAGTCCTGGGACTTGAGACAGGCGGTCCAATTCCTGCACTAAAACCTGATCCAAAAACTGCTCAAAACGTTCCATCACTGGACGGGCTTTCAGCTGTTCCATCCAGCCCTGATAGTCGAGAACAGCTTTATCCACCATTGCCTCGGCGTCGCGCACCTCGCGCATCCTGCGTTTCAAATTAGAATCCGAAACTCCTTGAAGGTGGTCAATATTGTATAAAAAGACTTCGGGAATGGCATCGATTTGCGATTCGATGTTTCTCGGAACCGCAATATCGATTAAAAAAAGCGGTTTACCATTTCGCTTCGCCATAACCGCGCGCACTTTTTCAGTAAGCACAATGGGATGCGGAGCAGAAGTCGAAGCAATCAAAATATCAACTTCATGTAAAAAATTTTCCCAACCTTCAAAAGAAATACGCTCGCCGCCAAACTCAGACGTAAGCTTGTATCCCGCGTCTTCATTACGACTCACCACATAAGCAGGCTTGGCTCCAGCTTCCCGCAAACTCTTCAGTGTTAATTCACTCATCTCACCCGCGCCTAGCACCATTACTTTTTCACGAGTCAATTTCCCAAAAATCTTCTCCGCAAGCTCGACAGCCACCGAAGGAATGCTGACTGCACCTTCGGTAATTTTGGTATCCGAGCGAACCACTTTTCCAACTTTGAGGGCTTTTTCCATCGCACGGTATAAAAAACCGTGAAGAGATTCCGCCGCATTGGCAATTCGAAAAGCTTCCCGAAGCTGGCCTAAAATTTCATTTTCTCCGACCACCAGAGAATCCAATCCCGAAGCCACGCGGAATAAATGGCGAATCATGTCTTTTCCTTCGTGGCGATAAAGATACGGCATAAAATCTTGCGCACGGATTTTTCGTGAATGTTCAAGCAGCTTAAATATTTCCTCCTGGGGGAAAACTTCCGACTCGGTAAACCCGTAAAGCTCCACGCGATTGCACGTGGAAATTACTGCTAGTTCATCAATTTTGAGTTCTTTCTGCGCCCAAGTCAAAGCCTCAGCAATGTCGGATTCACGAAAGGACAATTTCTCCCGAACCTCCACTGGACACGATTTATGATTGATGCCTAAGACAAAAAGCCCCATGATGGATTAGGGTCTCCCGATAGAAGGATTTGAAGAAGACGAAACCTCTGAAGATGACGCCTGCAGATAGTCATGACTTTTAGGAACAAAC
Source organism: uncultured bacterium (assembly GCA_964581425.1). Lineage (GTDB taxonomy): Bacteria > Omnitrophota > Omnitrophia > Omnitrophales > Aquincolibacteriaceae > CAZOOM01. The sequence goes on from CAZOOM010000011.1 coordinate 27,601, forward strand.
CGCAAACCAATAAAACTGATCATCACCAACAAAAAACAAGCGGCAGCCCAAAAAGCTGTACTGCGCGCACTCCTGCGGCTGCTTAAACGCCCCTCAAAAAGCCGGATATAAAGAAAAATCCAGCAGACGGTGACAATGGTTTTTAAATCGAAAATCCAGTAATGACCAAACGCCGCTTTAGACCAATAAATTCCCACGCCCACAGCGATCGCTAAAAGCAAAGCGCCCCAGCCAATGGCATGCGTCAACAGTCGATCCAGATTTTCCAGTGAAGGTAATTTGTGATAAAAACATCCGGTCTGTTTAGTTTTTAACTGACGATGCTGAATGTAATAAAGAATAGAAGCCGCAAAAGAAAGTCCAAAGCAAGCATAGGCCAGAAACGCACTCATGATATGCACTGCAAAAGTAACGGTCATTAATTCAGGTTTGAGCGTGGAGTGAAGATCTTTGCAAAAAAGACGCGTGGGAATCGCAAGAACCGTGAGCGCTAATAGAATGGGCATTAAAATCAGTCCGAAAGAATCACTGCGACTTTGCGAAAGAAGAACCAAATAGACAAAAGCGAGCGACCAAGCCAAAAAGACAAGCACTTGATCATGACTGACCACGGGTAAAAATGAATGACGCTGATAAGCTTCAAAAACAAAATAAATAGATGAGATTAAAAAACCCACCTTGAGCATCCAGACCGCTTCCTGATGACCACGCTCACGAAGATCTGCAAAAGAAAGGACGTGCCCCACCATGGCCATCAAATAAAAAAAAGATGCCAGAATAAGCAGACTGACTGAGAAAATCATGAGAGACGTTCCTTGAAAAGATTGAGCTGGGTATCGCGGTGAAAAAGTTCCTCCAGCTCTTCTTCGAGCACAAGATAAGGAATCAATTTCAGCTGGGTCATGCTTTTTACAGATTCAAGGACCTGACGATCCAGAGGATCGCAAAGTCCCACTTTAAGACGCTGCTGATCCATTTTTTGAAGCGGGATCACGCGATGAAGACGCATAAAATCCGCTGGTAGCATGGTCATGAGCTCCTGATTCGGGATAAAATGCTTGAGACAAAAATATGGAATTTTCAGTTTACGCTCAAGCATCTTCCCCACCTCTTCACTTTGCACCGCCTTCATCGCAGTCAAGATCTGCCCGAGTTTTTGACCGGTCTGGAGATGTTTTTTAAGAGCAAGCGAAAGTTGATCTCCTGAAATTAATTTTGCTTTTAAAAGAAGCTGGCCAAGCGGCATGAGCTCTTCTTCTGCTTTCTGGTCTTCTTCCGGCACCACAAGTTCAGGCGGCGCAGTGTCGGCCACCGCTTGAACAGGAACCACACGTCGATCCCGCAAATAACGGCTTCCAGGCTGAGTTTTCAGAAAGGATTTTACTTCCATGGCATCACGTGCGATTTCACCGAGATTCGCATATTGACGCGTTAAATTCGTGCAAGCAGCAACCGAACACGACATCAGAGGAAACGTATCCATTTTCCCTTTCCGATTTTTAACCCGGATATTCCCGCGCTGCCTATCTTCATCGGAATAATAGGTGGGGATAATTTGGTCAAAGGAAGAAATAAAGGCCTTGGCGTAACGCTCTTCCTCATCAGGATTAATCACCACAATAAAATCATCGCCCCCGATGTGCCCTAAAAAATACTCTCCCTTTTTACAAATAGATTCCGCTGTCTTCATCATAATCCGAGCAGTTTGACGAATGACATCATCCCCTTTTTCAAAACTGTAATGATCATTGAAAGCCTTGAAGTGGTTGATATCAATGTACAAAACTGAAAAAAATTCTTTTTTTTCAATTTTTTTCCGGATCACTTTTTCAATCGCATGATTTCCCGGAAGATGCGTGAGCGCATTGGCTTCAGCACGGTGTCGGGAGCGCTCGACACTCAAAAGAATGCGAAGATGAAGCACAAAGGGATTCACAGGAAGCGTTAAAAAATCGTCGTAACCGCGCTCACGCGTCATCATCAGTTCAGAAAGCCGGGACTCCTGAGTCATTAAGATCACAGGAACCGAGGTCAGATGAGGTCTGCGGCGAATCACTTCAATGGGCAGCATGGTTCCGATCCTTTCCATCTCATCATAAATGAGAATTACATCGACTCGGTCGCGGTCAAGAAGTTGAAGCGCCTGAAGACTGCTCACCGCCTCTGTAACTTCGTAATTACGGACACGCAAGCGAGCGTTTAATAGCGCGCGCGTGTCTTCGTTTTTTTCAGCCACTAAAATTTTAAGATTGGAAGTCAAAAGCTCTCCTTAAGCGAAGGAAAACTCCCCGCTTTCACATCACGCAAATATTGTTCCGTCGCTGAACGGATCGTGGTTTCAAGCTGCGCGTACTTTCTCACAAATCGAGGATTCACTTTGCTTGAAATGCCCAGCATGTCATAGAGCACAAGCACCTGGCCATCGGTATGAGGTCCTGCGCCAATACCGATCGTGGGGCATTTCACTGCACGTGTGATTTTTTTCGCTAACACTTGAGGAACACATTCCAAGACCATGGCAAAAACACCAAGTTCATCTAAAAGTTTTGCTTCTGCCATGATTTTTTTTGCCTGAGCTGGCGTATGCCCCTGCACTTTGTAGCCGCCTTGAGAACTTGCGGTTTGCGGAGTCATTCCAATATGGCCCATGACCGGAATTCCAGCACGGATCAAGGCCTTGACCTGATCTTTGACCTGAAAAGCCCCTTCCAATTTGATGGCATCGACCCCTGCTTGCTGCATGAATCGCTTGGCATTACGAAGCGCTCTCTCAACCGTGTCGTAAGAGGCAAAGGGCATGTCACCAACTACCATGGATCGCTTCACGGCTTTAGAAACCGCGCGAGAATGATGCAACATGTCACGCATGGTGACAGGAATCGTACTTTCATAACCTAAAAGCACCATACCCAGAGAGTCGCCGACTAAAATAATGTCGACTCCGGCCTCATCCAAAATACGGGCCATGGGAAAATCATAGGCAGTAAGCACTGTAATTTTTTCTTTTGATTTCTTCTTGTCATAAACCGATTTGATCGTCAAACGCATGATCACTTCCTCAAAGAATTTTGAAACGATTAGGATGCTTGCTGCCAATCGTAGGCACGGATCAAATTTTCAAACAAAAGAGTTACCGTGAGTGGTCCCACACCACCCGGAACAGGAGTAATAAAAGAAGCGTGCTTTTTAGCTTCTTCAAATTCAATGTCGCCCACCAATTTTCCATTCACTTCTGTGGTCCCGACATCAATCACAATGGCACCATTTTTGATCCACCCTCCCTTGATCAATCCCGGCTGTCCAGCACAGCCAATGACGAGATCAGATTCGGAAACATATTTTTCCAGATCTTTGGAGGACGTTCCGGAATTACACACCACAGTCGTCACACGACGTTCTCCGAGCAGCATTTGAAGCGGCCTCCCCACCACGGCACTCTGACCCACAAGAACCGCGCGCTTTCCTCTTAACTCCACACCGGTGGATTCAATCAATTTCAAAGCTGAAAAAGCAGTTGGAGGAATCAGTCGCCCACGGCGCAGAGCAATCAGCCCCAAGTTAGCTGGATGAATCCCTTCAACATCTTTCCGAGGATCCAAAGCGAGCAACACTCGGTCCAGATCAAAATTTGAAGGCAGCGGCATCGTGATAAAAATCCCAGCCACTTCTTTTGCTTGATGAGCATTTTGAAGCTCACGCATTAATTCGTCTGTGTTCGATAAACGCTCCGGAGTGATGCGCTCAAATTGAAGTCCGAGTTTAGCCGCAAGCTTTTCCTGCTGATTTAAATACCACTCTGAAGAGGGATGAGTAGTAACCTGCAATGCCCGAAGCTTTGGAAGCGCTTTTTTCTCATGAGCCAACGCCTGCACGCGGACACGAATTTCTTCCTGGATTTTTTGCGCCAGGATTTTTCCTTCAAGAAGCACGGCTTCAGGCGCCATGGACAATCCCTTTCTGAAAACGCTTTTTGAGTTCGGAAAGAGCTTTTTCAGAGTGATCTTTATTGGCTTTTTCCTTCATATATTTCACGTTGATCAAGGCCGTGTGATAAGCGCCGTGAAAAGCAGCTTCATAAAGCGAGGCCGCAACCAGCAAATCATTTTTGATCGATCCACGCACCAAATCAAAAAGCGCAGCGTTCCATTCGCGTGCCATGACCACAAGCAGGGCAAGATCGGCTTGAAGTCGAAATGAATTTTGAAGAGCGGTTTCCATCTCTTCGGGTTTCGAAGAAGCTTTCATGACTGCATCAAAAATTTCCGGATCCAGATTCACAATGTGGAGGGCATCATTTTTCGTTTTCTCAAGACTGTCGAGAATTTTTTGGATGGTTTGGAGCGATTCCTGCTCTTTTTTGATGTCCTCAGGAGACATGCTAGGTTTGGCTTTTCGCCCCAGAGAAATGCGACTCACCATTTGCGAAAGTCCCATGGCCAGAGAAGCCACATAAGCAGAAACACTGCCGCCTCCAGGCACGGGATCAGAACCAGAAAGTTCCTTAAGATATTGCTCGAGGGAAAGGTCGCTGAATTTTTTCATAACTCCTTGAATATCATGAGGTTATACCTCAAACGAAGGATTTGTCAGGCAAATAGTATAGAAGGGGCGGGAAAAGGTGTCAACGAACGCAATCGAAGCGATAGGAGCCCAGTTTAGGGTAAGGCTCTGTCCAGATCTGACAAATGTTGCGTGCATTGATTCTGTTCTTTTTCATCATAGATCGAGTGATAGACGCCAGCTTTGGTCAAACATTGCCGAGGAGAACAATCAAGGCTGAGATTTCTGCGGCACATCCACTGACCTAGAGCGACATTCGTTTTAAGAGAAGAATCGCGAATTCTTTTTCGAATTTTTGAAGATGGGAAAAGAACATCTTTGGATAAGCGCAAATTTTCATCGGAAGCATTGCGAAGCATTTTATAAACACGCCCCTTAACCTTTTCCGCATTTTGAAGCTTTGCAAGATCGACAGAAATTTGCTTAAGCTCTGAAGATGCTTTTTTCAAATCCCCTTTTTGATGGGCCAGAAGCACCGTTGAGAATTGATTTTCAAATTTTTGAGGTACCGAAGCGGCAAAAAGATTTCCAGCAAATAAAAATGAAACGATAAGCAAATTTATTTTCCGCATTAATCTCTCATCATTCCGCAGCGGCCTTGGCCGCAAGCTCCTGAACCGCATCCCCCTTGCGGCGCACGCACCTGTTTCCCCTGTTTTGAGTGAGCTGCAAAGGCAGAAAACATTTTCTTCGTTTTTTTTGATCCACAGGATTCGCAAACATGCACACCCTTATGACTTCGATTTTCCAAAAAAGAGGTCACTTGCCCGCAAGCCTGGCATTGATATTCAAAAATAGGCATTATGTTTTACCGAGAAAGAAGTTTTTGAGTGATTCGAATCGCTTCTTCAGGGCTTCCTGAAAAAAAGATTTGAGATCCTCCGATTTTTTTAAGAAATTTACGGGTTAAGGCATCACGGTTTAGCAAAACAACATTTTTATTTCCTTTTAAGGCGAGCGCAATCTCTGAAAGCGTCCCGGCAGAGGCCTTGCCGCAAGCAATCACCACGTCGCTGGTGAGAACGTTGATATTGTTTCTGCCATTGCCCATTTCAGTCACGATGGGAAGATCCACCCAACGAGAGATTTTCGAAGGTTCATCGGTCCTCAAAATGCCCAGGGTGAGCCCGCCTGATTCTTTCGCTCCTCGGCTGGCCTCCTCCATCACTCCAAGATTGCGTCCTCCCGTGAGGAGCGCCCAGCCCTTGGAGGCAATGAGACTGCCTAACGCTCGAGCCCATTTTTTTTCCTGCGATGTTGCCCGTGCCGGCCCCATCACTCCAATAATGATTTTTTTCATTTAGATTTTGATCCTATACGCTACTTCAAACTTTTAACCACAACGCGTTCCTGATATTCCAAAGTCTCAGTATTAATGCGAACCGTCTCTCCCTGATTCACAAAAGGCGGAACCAGAATTTTCAAACCGTTTTCAAGCTCTGCTTCCTTGAACGTATTATCGTGAGCTTTTCCCATAGAAACAGTGTAAGCCACTCGAATCTCCGCAGATTTTGGAAACTCAATACTCAAAAGATTTCCTTCAGAAAAAAGAGAGTCGATTTCCATGTTCTCCTTGAGAAAAATCTCCTGCTTTCCGACAGCAGAAGCTGGCAGCGGATACTGTTCATAACTTTGGTTATCCATGAAAATAAACTGATCACCATCTTTATAGAGATAAGTAAGTTTCACATGCTGAACCGAAACATCTTCAGCACGATCCTCTGAGCGGATAGATTTTTCGACAAAGCTTCCATCACGAAGTCGTTTCAGTTTTAAATGAACGGTTTTCCCGGATTTTCCCGTTCCACGAATTTCTGTTGAGATGACTTTGCAAAGCGCTCCATCAAACCGAAGCACATTGCCCACACGAATCTCCGTTGCCTCTACCATAATTTTATTTTCCTCAGCGTTTTTTCTATTTAACCGATCAGATGATTAGCATGAAATACATGAAACCGCAGAAAGGATTTTATCTTGGAAAGGCCTGCTTTGGCAATCTCTGCAAAACTCGAAATTCCAGGCCTAGTGCTTTAAATTCCGGCCAAGATATTTTTCAAGCGCCAAAACCTTGGTTTTTAGTCGAGGCTCATCTCCCGGACGCCAGTCAATTTTCAATGATGCTGTGATTCTCATGCAATCAGAACGCAGATTCTCAAAACATTCGCGAACCAGATGCATGACTTCCTCCCACTCACCTTCAAAACTGGTTCCCATGGGGCCAACCCGGTATTCCAAACCACTTTTATCAATAAGATCCACAGTACGCGCCACATACTTTCCAACGCTCTCCCCTTTATCCAGGGGCATGATTGAAAGTTCCACTAAAAAACTCATGACCGACCCTCTTTTATTCCATTAAATCTAGATTGAAACGTGATTGATTAATCCCTCTGGTTTTCGACTGAGAGACGCCTCAGGTTGAGAAAAAAGAAAAAGGGCCGCGGAATTAACCGCAGCCCTTTTCTCAAATCTCGTTTTTTACCGCTAAATTTATTTTTGCTTAATTTGAATCACGGCCACTGGTTCTGCGTTGACATTCGCTTCAAAGGAAGTCGAATCTGTGGCGCAACGCGTACCGGATCCATCATCAACCGTCAGCTTGACCGCATATGAACCATCTTTGGTATAAGCATGTTCGGTCTTAGCCTCTGTTGATGAAGCACCGTCTCCGAAATCCCAACGGTAAGTCAGATTGTCACCATCAGCATCCGTAGATCCCGAGGCATCAAAAGGACTGGTTTCATCCTGGCAGCAAACCAGATTTTTTCCAGCATTGGCCACTGGCTTGGAATTAACTTTAACCGTGGTAGTGTCAGAAGCATTGGAACAAGACTGCTGTGATCCGTCAGAGACAGAAACTCGAACCGTATAGCTACCGCCTTTTTCGTAAACGTGACTGACTGAAGAACCGCCTTCTTCCGTGGTCCCATCACCGAAATCCCAGCTGTAGCTCAGTTTGTCACCATCGGCATCACTCGCAGATGCTTTGAGATGGACTTTATCGCCTGAACAAATAGCCTCAACTTGCGATAACTGAACTGTTGGTGCGCTGTTCACGTGAACCTTGAGTCCATCCGTTGCCGAAGAGCACTTGGTTTCAAGTCCATCATCCACGGCTAAACGAACGGAGTAGGATCCACCCTTGGCATAAGCATGCTGCACGGTTTTACCCTCTGCAGTTTCTCCATCTCCAAAATCCCAAGAGTATTTGACCTTCTCACCCGCTGCTGTGGATTCACCGGCATCCAAAGTCACGGATTCTCCAGTGCAAACATTTTGATCTTTTCCGGCAACAGCAACAGGAGATTGATTGAGATCAACATTGACGGTTGAGGAAGCAGAATCGCAGGAAGACCCTGATCCATCCGACACAAGAAGTCTGGCTGTATATTGACCTGGCTTCTCGTATGTGTGGCTGGCCTTCTCGCCTTCCCCAGATGTCCCGTCTCCAAAATCCCAGGAATATTTGAGGGAATCACCGTCAGCATCCGAGGATCCGGATCCATTCAAACTTACATCAAATTTCCCCTCATTGCCGCGAAGACACATGGAAACATCTTTACCGGCATTGGCTTGAGGAGGAGTATTCACGCGAATTGTGTGAGCAGCTGCATCGGTAGAACAGCTGGATCCAGACCCGTCATTCACGTTGAGTTTCACTTTATAAGTTCCACCCTTGGCATAGGTTTTTTTGACTTGCGCACCTTCGCTATTCGTCCCATCTCCAAAGTCCCAAGCATAGCTCATCTTGGAAGCATCATCATCTTGAGTGGCGCTCGCATCAAGTTCCACTTCCGTACCCACACAAACGAGTTCCGGACCTTTGAGCGACGCAACAGGAGGAGTGTTCACATCCACTTTAGACGTGGTTGTATTTTTTTCGCAGTGCAAACCTGAGTTATCACTCACCGTGAGGGAGACGTTATAAGCTCCGCCTTTTTCATAGACGTGAGAAACAACCGCATCCGTGCTTGTTGCACCGTCACCAAAATCCCAAAGATAGGTGAGGTTTTTATTATTGGCGTCATAAGATTTTCTTGCGTCAAACGTGAATTGATTGCAAGAAAGCGCAGGAGCCTTAACTTCCTCAACTACAGGAGCCGGAGCAGCTTGAGGT
>CAZOOM010000012.1:0-36270 GCA_964581425.1 uncultured bacterium
CTAGAGCGGCGGTCTCCAAAACCGCTTGTTGCAGGTTCGAATCCTGCCAGGCCTGGAATTATAAATTTAAGAAAGATAAAAGAGAAAATGTTTGCAAAGCTTGGAACGTTTCTGACAGAGACGCAGCAGGAACTTAAAAAAGTCACTTGGCCGAGCCGTAGTGAAGTGCTTCAAGCGGCAGGGGTTGTGATTTTTACAACGGTCATGATGGGATTTTTGATCGGAGTTGCGGATATGGCGGTTGCCAAGGTTGTGCAGCTCATTCTCGGGTAAAAATATGAGCGATGCTAAATGGTACGTCCTTCACACGCAGACCGGAGTAGAAAACCGGGTGAAGGCCAGTCTTGAAAATCGAGCAATTAACGCGGGTTTGCAGGACAAGATTCATCAAGTTTTGATCCCCACTGAAAAAGTCAGTGAAGTAAAAGAGGGAAAGAAGCGCATTAGTGAGCGAAAGTTTTTTCCTGGATATATTCTGGTCCAGATGGAGCTTACTGATGACAGTTGGTATTTAGTTAAGAATACGCAGGGTATTACAGGATTTGTAGGTTCAGGAAAAACCCCGATTCCTCTTGCTGAGGATGATGTGAAAAAGATCATGCAGCAGCAGGAAGAAAAAACCTCGAAGCCAAAGCCCAAAGTCGAGTTTACTTCTGGTGAAAGCGTTCGCGTTAAAGAAGGTGCGTTCGCGAATTTCAACGGAACGATTGAAGAGATTAATCCGAATCGCGGTAAATTAAAAGTGATGGTCGCAATTTTTGGACGCTCGACACCGGTCGAGCTTGAATACTGGCAAGTGGAGAAAATTTAAGTCATGGCAAAAGAAGTTCAAGTTCAAATTAAGTTACAGATTCCTGGCGGTCAAGCCAATCCAGCGCCTCCTATCGGTCCTGCGCTCGGTCAGCACGGCGTTAACATTATGGAGTTTTGTAAGCGCTTTAATGAAGCAACGAAAAACCAGCCTGGAACCACTCTCCCGTGCGTTCTTACGGTTTATAAAGATAAATCTTTTACCTTTATTATTAAAATGCCTCCGGTGGCAGCGGCTTTGAAAAAAGCTGCCGGTCTTGCAAAAGCAGCCTCAGAACCTGGGCGTGGATTTATCGGAAAAGTGACTAAGGATCAAGTGGTTGAAATTGCTCGCGCGAAAATGCCGGACATGAATACGACCAAGATCGAAAGTGCGGTTCGTATTGTGGAAGGCGCAGCTCGCAGTATGGGCATTGAAGTGGTTGGGTAAAACAATGAATAAAACAGCAAGTAAGAGATATCAAAGTCGCAGTCAAATCGCCGATGCAACCAAGCGCTATTCGGTTGAAGATGCAGTGAAGGCGATTAAAAAAATCACGGACAAAAAATACGACGAAAGCATTGCCCTTAATTTTCAGTTGGGTGTGAAATCAGAATCCGGATCTGAAAACGTTCGCGGTGCTGTGAGTCTTCCTCATGGTACAGGTAAAAAAGTTCGCGTAATTTGTTTCTGCAAAGGCGAGCTTGTTAAAGCAGCTGAAAAAGCTGGCGCTGATGCGGTTGGCGCTGAAGAGCTTGTGGCTAAAGTTTTAGAAGGTTGGATGGAGTTTGATGCGGTTGTGGCTCATCCTGATATGATGCGAGAAGTGAGTAAGCTTGGCCGCGTGTTGGGCCCAAAAGGTTTGATGCCTTCTCCAAAAACCGGTACCGTGACTCCTAACGTGGTGAAAGCGCTTGAAGAAGTGAAGGCTGGCCGCGTGGAATTTAAGAGTGATAAAACGGGCGGACTTCACGCAATTTGCGGAAAAATTTCGTTTACCGAGCAGGCTTTAATTGAAAATACCAAAACCTTGATTCGTGCGGTTCAGGAAGCCAAGCCTGCAACAGCTAAAGGTGATTACATCAAAAGTATGACGCTTGCGCCGTCGCAAGGTCCTGGTTTTAGACTTCAAGTAGGAAGTGTGTGAGGAATTTATGCCATCTTTAGTTCGTCAGCAAATGTTGAAAGAAATCGAAGCGCATTTTGAAAAAAACTCATTCGCTTTCTTTTCGAATTTTGACAAATTAAGCGTAGCCTCTATGAGCGATCTCAGAAATAAGCTGGCTCGCATCGGATCACGATCAGTTGTGGTTAAACATACGCTGGCCGCTAAAGCGCTTAAAGCCCGCAAAGGTTCTGAAGCTGAAAAATTTCTAAAGAGCATGGTTCTTGTAACATTCGGATCCGGAGAGCCTCAGCAGGTTTCCAAAACGCTCGTTGAGTTTTCCAAAGCCAATGCACAGTTTGTTTCTGCAGGAGTGTTTTTTGAAGACAAAGTTTATGACGATGCTTTCGTCAAGGCGCTCGCTAGTCTGCCTTCGAGGAAGGAACTCCTCACGCAGGTCGCGGTACGCGTCAAATCGCCCATATCAGGACTCGTGCTTACGCTGAATGCGCTCTTGCGCGGCGTGGCCGTTTGCTTGAATGAGGTGAAAAAGCAAAAGGAGTCTCAAGCTCCTGCGGTTTAATGTTTCCAAGGAGGAAAAGTTAACATGACAAGTGAAGCAACTATTGAAACAAAAAAAGAGGGTACTAACGTGTCAGAAAAAATTGAAAGTGTACTAAAGACAATTGAAGAGCTTACGGTTCTTGAGCTTGCCAATTTGGTCAAAGCTTTGGAAGAGAAATTTGGCGTCAGCGCTGCTGCTGCGGTTGCTGTTGCTGCTCCTGCTGCTGGTGGAGCTGGTGCAGGTGCTGCGGCTGCTGAAGAGAAGACGGCTTTTGACGTGATTCTCGCAGATGCTGGAAGCAAAAAAATCCAAGTGATCAAAGAAATTCGTACGGTCACAAATTTAGGACTCAAAGAAGCCAAAGATTTGGTGGAAGGTGCTCCTAAAACTGTGAAGACCGGCGTTACCAAAGATGAAGCTCAGAAGATCAAAAAGATCCTCGAAGAGCAAGGCGCGAAGGTCGAGATTAAGTAATCGTCTTGGCTTAAGTCCTGACAAACTGCAGGACATGACCGAATTTCAAATGGAGGCAAACTCTTAATGGGTGCCACAAACGTGAGAAAAAATTTCACGAAGATTCACGATACAATCGGACTTCCGAATCTGGTAGAAATCCAGGTTCATTCTTACAACGATTTTCTCCAAACAGAAAACGTTCGTAATCGAAAGAACCAGGGTTTGGAAGCTGCTTTCCGCGACTGTTTTCCCATCGAAAGTTTTGATGGGGCATGCAAGTTGGAATACGTCGGTTATACCCTTGGAAAACCCAAGTATTCCGTGATTGAATGTCACCGCAGAGGAATGACCTATGCCGCCCCTCTCAAGGTCAAGCTGCGTCTTGTTCGCAATGCGGTTGCTAAGGAGCAGGAAGTTTATATCGGGGATCTGCCTCTTATGACTGAGGTTGGAACCTTCATTATCAATGGAGCTGAGCGTGTTATCGTCAGCCAATTGCACCGTTCTCCTGGTGTGTCGCTTGAAGAAGCGCCGCATCCGAGTGGAAAAAAAGTCTATAGCGTTCGCATTATTCCTTATCGCGGCGCATGGATTGAGTTTGAATCTGATATTAATGATGTTCTTTACGCCTACATCGATCGCCGCCGTAAAATTCTCGCAACCACACTTCTTCGCTCCGTAGGATATTCCACGACGCTTGATATTATGAACGAGCTTTATACGGTGGAAAAAGTGGACCATGTTTCTCGTCTCGGAGCCCGCAAATGGGATGGTCAGTATCTTGCAGAAGATATTTTTCACCCCGAGTCAAAAGAGTTGGTAGTTGCTGGTGGAGTCAAAGTAACGAAAGAAGTTTTGCAAAGCATCACAGCTGCTGGCGTGGATTCAATTCACGTAGTGACGTTGACCACAGATGAGCTTGCGATTGTGAACACGCTTGAGCGCGATCCTTATAAAAATTCTAAAGATGCACAAATTGCAATTTATCGAAGAATCCGCCCTGGTGATCCTCCTACGGAAGCCAGCGCTAAGGATTTGATCGATAAACTATTTTTTGATGCCCAGCGTTATGACCTTGGTGAAGTGGGCCGGTTCATGTTGAATCGCAAATTAGGTTTGGATGGCAAAGTCAAACAAACCACGCTTCGCAAAGAAGATATTATGAAAGTAACCCACAGTCTGTTGCGCCTGCGTTCCGGGGCCATTCATGTGGATGATATTGATCACTTAGGAAATCGCCGCGTTCGTTCAGTGGGTGAACTCCTTCAAAATCAGTTTCGTGTGGGTTTTGCGCGCATGAAGCGTTCTTGCCTTGAGCGTATGTCGATTTATGATCTTGATGCTGCGATGCCGCATAATTTGATCAATCCGAAGTTGATCTCTGCTTCGATTAAAGACTTTTTTGGCCGCAGTCAGCTTTCTCAGTTTATGGATCAAACCAATCCTTTGGCAGAGTTGACGCACAAACGTCGTCTTTCAGCTCTCGGACCTGGTGGTCTTTCACGTGAACGAGCAGGATTTGAAGTTCGCGACGTTCATCCTTCCCATTACGGACGTATTTGTCCGATTGAAACACCTGAGGGTCCGAACATTGGACTTATCGCATCGCTGAGTACTTTTGCGCGTGTGAATGCGATTGGGTTTTTGGAAAGTCCGTACCGTAAAGTTGAAAATGGACGCGTCACTGAAAAAATCGAGTATTTGACGGCTGACGTGGAAGATAAATATGTGATTGCTCAGGCCAATGCCCGTATTGATGACAAAGGGCGTTTCTTGGATGAAAACGTATCATGCCGTTCTAAGGGCGATTTCCCCAAGAAAAAACCTGAAGAAATTGATTACATGGACGTTTCTCCGCGGCAGCTTGTGAGTGTGGCCGCTTCCTTGATTCCGTTCTTGGAGCATGACGACGCTAACCGCGCGCTCATGGGATCCAACATGCAACGTCAGGGTGTTCCTCTTCTGGAAACAGAATCACCATTAGTGGCGACTGGGATGGAACAGTATGTTGCCCGAGATTCTGGTGCAACCATGCTGGCTAAAGCCAAGGGAACAGTGAAAGCGGTTTCCTCCAATGAAATCGTGATTGATGATTTTGTTTACAAGCTCAAAAAGTTTGAAAGATCCAATGCCGGAACCTGTATCAACCAGCGTCCTGTGGTGAACGTGGGAGATAAGGTGAAGCGCGGAGATGTGATCGCGGACGGAGCAGCAACTGCAGATGGTGAATTAGCGCTCGGAAAAAACGTGCTTGTGGCATTCATGCCATGGCGCGGATATAACTTCGAAGACGCCATCATCATCAGCGAAAAACTTTCCAAAGATGATGTTTACACGTCACTCCATATTGAAGAGTTTGAAATCGAAGCGCGTGACACCAAGCTGGGTAATGAAGAAATTACGCGTGACATTCCAAACGTCAGTGAAGAAGCCTTGAAAGATTTGGACGAAGAGGGAATTATCCGCATCGGTGCTGAAGTGAAGCCGGGCGATATCTTGGTCGGAAAAATCACTCCTAAGTCTGAAACCGAACTTTCTCCTGAAGAAAAATTGCTTCGAGCCATTTTTGGTGAAAAAGCGGGAGATGTTCGCGATGCTTCTCTGACCGTTCCTCCGGGTGTTGAAGGAATTATCGTGGACGTGAAAGTGTTTGAGCGCCGCGAATCCAAAGCTAAAACTCGCGATGAAAAGCGTCAAGAAACCAAAGAAATCGATGCCATCAAAGATCGTTATCAGGAGCGCATCGATGTCCTTAAAAAAGAGCGGCTCAATAAGATATCTGAAATGATTCTTGGTAAGCGCCTTTCCGACGATATTGTGGATGACATTCTCGGTGAGGTTTTGATCAAGACCGGTCACGTGATTACTAAGGGCGATCTCAAAAAATTTGAGAATTGTGATTGGGAATCCATTCGACTCGAAGATGAGCCTGAGCTTGAGGAAAGTATCCGTAAAATTGCCCGCGTTTGGGGTGATGAAATTGACGAGCTCGTGGGTGAGAGAACTCAGGAAATTGAGCGCGTTAAAAAAGGCGACGAGCTTCCTCCGGGAGTCATCAAAAAAGTGGTGGCCTATGTTTGCTCGAAGAGAAAAATCTCAGTGGGTGACAAAATGGCCGGCCGTCACGGAAACAAAGGTGTGATTGCCCGAATTCTTCCTGAAGAAGATATGCCCTTTTTGCCTGATGGAACTCCGGTGGAAATTATTTTGAATCCACTCGGCGTGCCTTCTCGTATGAACGTAGGACAGATCCTTGAAACCCATCTTGGCTGGGCTGCCAAAATGCTTGGCGTGAAAATTATGACGCCTGTGTTTAGCGGCGCTCGTGAAGATGAGATTCAGGCCATGCTCAAGGAAGCGAATCTACCTTTGGATGGAAAAATCCAATTACGAGATGGTCGTTCCGGAGTTCTTTTTGATAGCCGGATTACCGTTGGATACATTTATATGCTCAAACTCGCTCACTTGGCTGATGACAAGATCCACGCGCGATCGATTGGTCCGTACTCTCTTGTCACGCAGCAGCCTCTTGGTGGTAAAGCGCAGTTTGGTGGTCAGCGTTTTGGAGAAATGGAAGTGTGGGCGCTTGAAGCGTACGGCGCGGCCTTCACCCTCCAAGAACTCTTGACTGTGAAGAGCGATGACGTGGTTGGTAGAACACGTGTTTACGAAGCGATTGTGAAGGGTGAGCCTGCGCTGCATGCGGGAACGCCTGAATCCTTTAACGTGCTTGTGAAAGAAATTCAGTCGCTCGGTTTGGATATTGTTCCTGAAAAATCTCAAATTCGTATGGACTCTGATAAAGAAGCGGAAGAACGCAAACAGAAAGCCAAGGAGAAGCTCAAGGTATGACATACGACATCAACATGTTTGATTCGATATCGATTCGCATCGCTTCTCCGGAAGTGATTCGAAGCTGGTCTCACGGAGAAGTTAAAAAACCTGAAACCATTAATTACCGCACGCTGAAGCCCGAAAAAGACGGTCTTTTCTGCGAACGGATTTTTGGTCCGACCAAAGATTGGGAATGTAATTGCGGAAAATATAAGCGCATCAAGCACAAAGGTATTGTTTGCGATCGTTGCGGCGTTGAAGTGACCCAGTCTAAGGTGCGTCGTGAACGTATGGGCCACATTGATCTCGTGACCCCGGTTTCTCACATATGGTTTTTTAAGACCATGCCATCCAGAATCGGTAATCTTCTCGATCTTTCTGTCCGCGCTCTGGAAAAAGTACTTTATTACGAAGAATACATTGTGATCGATCCCAAAGAAACGCCGCTTAAAAAGAAGCAGCTTCTCTCTGAGGAAGATTACGTCAAAGCTCAAGAACAGTACGGTTCGTCAAATTTCACCGCCAAAATGGGCGCTGAAGCTGTGCGTGATCTTTTACGCGAACTTGAACTTGAAAAAATTGTTCAAAAATTTCAACGTCAGGTCAAAGTTTCGAAATCCAAGCAGTCTCGTGCTCGCGCGATCAAGATTTTGAAGATTGTGGATTCTTTCCGCAAATCAGATAACAAAGCCGAATGGATGATCTTGGATGTGGTGCCTGTAATTCCGCCAGATCTTCGTCCTCTTGTTGCCCTGGACGGTGGACGCTTTGCTACTAGCGATTTGAATGATTTGTATCGCCGTGTCATTAATCGTAACAATCGTCTTAAAAAGCTTCTCGAACTCAAAGCTCCAGATGTGATTATCCGAAACGAAAAACGCATGTTGCAGGAAGCTGTGGACGCGCTTTTTGATAATGGTCGTCATGGCCGTCCGGTTCTCGGAGCTGGAAATCGTCCTCTTAAGTCCTTGAGCGATATGCTGAAAGGTAAGCAAGGCCGCTTCCGTCAGAACTTGCTTGGAAAACGCGTAGATTATTCTGGTCGTTCAGTCATCGTGATTGGGCCTGAACTCAAGCTTAATCAATGCGGACTTCCCAAGAAAATGGCGCTCGAACTTTTTGAGCCTTTTATTATCCGTAAACTCAAAGAGCGTGGTTATGTTCACACCATTCGTTCTGCAAAGAAAATGGTGGAACGTGGCAAGCCCGAAGTTTGGGACATTCTTGAAGAAGTGATTAAAGAACATCCGGTGTTGCTAAACCG
The DNA here is from genome assembly GCA_964581425.1 of uncultured bacterium. Taxonomy (GTDB): domain Bacteria; phylum Omnitrophota; class Omnitrophia; order Omnitrophales; family Aquincolibacteriaceae; genus CAZOOM01. The sequence continues at coordinate 8,015 of CAZOOM010000012.1, forward strand.
CGCACCTACGCTTCACCGACTTGGTATCCAGGCTTTCGAGCCAATGCTCATGGAAGGAAAAGCGATCCGAATTCATCCGCTTGTTTGTACAGCGTTCAACGCTGACTTTGACGGCGACCAGATGGCGGTTCACATTCCTCTTTCAATGGAAGCTCAAATGGAAGCGCGCGTGATCATGCTTTCAGCGAATAACATTTTCTCTCCTGCTAGTGGCGCTCCTATCGCGACGCCATCACAGGATATTGTTCTTGGGATTTATTATCTCACCAAGCAGAAAGAAAAAGGCCATGGTGAGGGATTGATGTTTGGCGATGCGAACGAAGCTCTGTTGGCATTCCAAGATGGAGAAATTGAAAAACACGCGAAGTGCAAACTCCGTCTTGAAAACGGAACCATTATTGAAACCACTTGCGGCCGCATTCTTTTGAATGCAGTGCTTCCAAAAGATTTTGGATTCGTGAATAAGGTGATCAATAAGGGTCAACTCTCAAAAATTATTGCCACTTGCTATCGCAAGTTTGGTCACTCGGAAACGATCAGCTTGCTTGATCGCTTAAAGTCTCTTGGATTTGAAGAAGCAACACTTGCGGGTGTGTCGATTGGCGTTCAGGATATTCGAATTCCTACCACCAAGGAAACTCTTTTAGGTGAAGCGCGTAAAGATGTGGAAGTCATCGAATCTCAGTATAAGAACGGTCTTATTACTGAAGGTGAGCGCTACAACAAAGTGATCGATATTTGGACGCACATTACGGACCGCGTTTCTGACAGTATGTTCGAGCAGATGGAGTCCTTTAATCCGATTTTCATGATGGCGGATTCCGGTGCGCGCGGATCCAAGCAGCAGATTCGTCAGTTGGCTGGTATGCGCGGACTCATGGCGAAACCATCAGGGGAAATTATTGAAAGCCCGATCACTGCCAATTTCCGTGAAGGGTTGACCGTGCTTGAATACTTCATCTCCACTCACGGAGCTCGTAAAGGTCTTGCGGATACCGCTCTTAAGACCGCGGACTCTGGTTATTTGACACGCCGTCTTGTCGACGTTGCTCAAGATGTGATTATCACTGAAGTGGATTGCGGTACCTTGAATGGAATTTATATCCAGCCTCTTTACGAAGGTGAAGATGTTGTGGTTGCGCTCAAGGATCGTATTTTTGGACGCGTTCCTTTGGACAATGTGGTTGATGTTGTGACCGACCAGCAGGTGATCAAGGCTGGTGAAATTGTTACTGAAGAAATGGCAGATCGTATTGAGGAATTGGGGATTGAAAAAATTCGTATCCGTTCTGTCTTGACCTGCGATTCTCGTGTTGGCGTTTGCGCTAAATGCTACGGTATGGACTTGGCCACGGGACGCTTAGCGGACCTTGGTCTTGCTACCGGAATTATGGCAGCGCAGTCCATCGGTGAACCAGGAACTCAGCTCACCATGCGTACCTTCCACATTGGTGGAACGGCGTCACGTATTGTTGAACAATCTTATTTCCGAGCCCGTAACGAAGGTCTTCTCCAGTATCATAATTTGAAAACTGTGGTGACCAAGAACAATGAAATTATTGTTCTTAATCGTAACGGATCACTCACGATTCATGATGAAACCGGCCGAGAACTTGAACGCTACACGATCCCTTCCGGTGCTTTCATCAGTTACAAAGATGGTGAACGTGTTAAAAAAGATGAGATCTTTGTTAAGTGGGATCCTTACACAGTTCCAATTTTGACTGAAGTCTCTGGTAAGGTTCGCTACGAAGACATTGTTTCCGGCGTCACCATGAATGAAGAAATGGATGCCACGACAGGTCTTAAAGAGCGCGTGATTATCGATCACCGAGAAGAAATGCATCCTCAGTTGATCATCACGGGTGCGAATGACGAAATTATTGGATTCTATCCACTGCCAACCGGAGCCCACATTGTTGTGAAAGATGGGTCCACGGTAACGGGCGGTACACTCCTCGCAAAAACACCGCGAAAAATTGCCAAAACGCGTGATATCACGGGCGGACTGCCGCGTGTGGCCGAGCTTTTTGAAGCGCGTAAACCGAAAAATCCGGCCATCATTTCTGAAATTGATGGAACTGTCGAATTCGGTGAAGTGGTCAAGGGGCAACGCGTGATTATTGTGAAGAGTCCTTCGGGAATGGAAAAAGAATATTCCATCCCACACGGTAAACATTTGAACGTTTATAAAGGTGACAAAGTGATCGCTGGGCAGCAGTTGGTTGATGGTCCAGTGGTTCCTCAAGATATTCTCCGAGTTTCAGGAGAGCGCAGTCTTCAAGAATATCTTGTCAATGAAGTCCAGGAAGTTTATCGCTTACAGGGCGTACGCTTGAACGACAAGCACGTTGAAGTGATTGTGCGTCAAATGCTGCGAAAGCTTCGTATTGACGACCCAGGAGATTCTGAGTTCCTTGTTGGATCTCACATTGATAAAGTTCGTTTTGCAGAAGAAAATGAAAAGCTTGAGAAAAAAGGCAAAGAGCCGGCCAAGGGAACGCCGATTCTTCTTGGTATCACTAAGGCTTCTTTGACCACGGAAAGTTTTATTTCAGCTGCGAGCTTCCAAGAAACGACTCGTGTTTTAACTGAGGCTGCGGCTTCCGGGAAACGGGACGAGCTCAAGGGTCTGAAAGAAAATGTGATCATGGGACACTTAATTCCAGCTGGAACGGGATACAAAGGTCACCAGGAAATTGAAATGATGAAGAAGCTTGACGCAATGCTTCCAGATATTACGCCAAGCTCGGAAGAATCAGAAAAAACACAGGCCACAGCGGTGGCGGAAGATACGGAGAAAAAATAATGGCACCGACCATCAATCAATTGATACGATCGGGCAGGACAAAATTTCGCAATAAAACGAAATCTCCTGCGCTGCATAATGCCCCGTTTCGTAAAGGCGTTTGTTTGATCGTAAGAACGCAAACTCCTAAAAAGCCGAACTCAGCACTTCGAAAAATTGCGCGTGTCAGGCTTACGAATGGGGAAGAAGTCACAGCATACATTCCTGGTGTGGGCCATAATCTTCAGGAGCACTCCATTGTTCTTGTGCGTGGCGGTCGTGTTAAAGATTTGCCAGGTGTTCGATATCACATTGTTCGCGGGAAACTGGATGCTACAGGAGTAGCTGACCGGACAAAGTCCCGCTCGAAATATGGAGCCAAGACGCCTAAAAAAGCGCCTGCGGCCAAGTAAGGCGGATAAGGAATTATGAGAAGAAGACGAGCTAAAAAACGAGAAATTTTACCGGATCCTAGATTCAACGACTTGTTGGTGGCAAAGCTCATCAATATCGTGATGAAAATGGGTAAGAAGTCAACCGCGCAACGCATCGTTTATGGAGCACTGGCCCGGCTTCAAGAAAAAACAGGCAAAGATTCAATGGAAATTTTTCGCAAATCCATTGATAATGTGCGCCCGCTTCTTGAAACAAAATCTCGTCGAGTGGGTGGCGCCACGTACCAGGTTCCTGTAAATGTTCGCCCGGATCGAGGAAGTTCATTAGCGCTGCGATGGATGCAGACCTTTGCTAAGGCGCGTAAAGGAAAGCCCATGCTTGAAAAACTCGCAGATGAAATTTTAGATGGCTACAACAAAACGGGTGCTTCGTTTAAAAAACGTGAAGACACGCACAAAATGGCAGAATCGAACCGAGCCTTTGCTCATTATCGTTGGTAATTATCATGGCAGACGACAAGAAAATTCATTATCCGATGGAGAAGATTCGTAATATCGGCATCGCGGCTCATATCGATGCGGGTAAGACGACTACCTCTGAACGTATTTTGTACTACACTGGGAAAACTTATAAGATCGGTGAAGTGCATGAAGGTACGGCTGTCATGGACTGGATGGAACAAGAACAAGAACGTGGTATTACGATTACTTCTGCTGCGACTACCTGTTTCTGGAAAGATTGCCGTATTAATATTATTGATACTCCGGGACACGTAGATTTCACCATTGAAGTGGAGCGTTCTTTGCGTGTTCTTGACGGGGCGGTTGTGGTGTTTGGAGCAGTCGAAGGTGTTGAACCGCAATCAGAAACTGTTTGGCGCCAGGCAGACCGTTATCATGTCCCTCGCGTGGCTTTCATTAATAAGATGGACCGAACAGGCGCAGAGTTTGAGCGCAATATTCAGCAAATGATTGATCAGCTTGGAACCAACCCTGTTCCTATTCAATATCCTCTGGGGCGTGAAGATAAATTCAAAGGCGTGGTTGATTTGATCACCATGAAAGCCATTGTTTTTAACGATGATACGCTCGGTTCAAAATACGATGTGGAAGAAATTCCTGCGGAATATCTTGAGATTTCTAAAAAATTCCGCACAGAAATGATTGAGAAAATTTCCGAGTTTGATGATGATTGCATGCATAAGTTTATCGAGGGGCACGAGCCTTCGATCGAAGAAATTAAACGCGCCATTCGTAAAGGAACGATTTCATTTAAGATTGTCCCTGTGATTTGTGGATCAGCTCTCAAGAATAAAGGGGTGCAGCAAATTCTTGATGCGGTGGTGGATTATCTGCCTTGTCCGAGTGAGCTTCCTCCGGTAAAAGCAACGAATCCTGATGACGGATCTCTTGTCGAGCGTCATGCTTCAGAAAAAGATCCCTTGGCTTGCTTGGCATTTAAAATCGCAAGTGATAAATTTGTTGGATCACTTACTTACATTCGTATTTATTCTGGCGTGATTTCATCCAGTACTTATATTTATAATCCGCGCACACGAAAAAAAGAGCGTATTGGCCGTCTTCTTTTGATGCACGCAAACAAGCGTGAAGAAATTGAAGAAGCGGGTGCGGGAAATATCGTGGCTGCCGTGGGTCTCAAAGATATTCGCACCGGAGATACTCTTTGCGAAGAAAATACAGCCGTGGTTATGGAATCCCTTTTTATTCCTGAGCCTGTGATTTGGATGGCGGTGGAACCAAAGACCAAAGCAGACCGCGATAAGATGTCAGAAGCGATTTCCCGCTTGGTTTCTGAAGATCCCACTTTCCGAGTGAAGACAGATCATGAAACCACGCAAACATTAATCGGTGGAATGGGCGAACTTCATTTGGATATCAAAGTTGATATTATGCGCCGTGAATATGGCGTTCAAGTCAACGTTGGTAAGCCTCAGGTTGCCTATAAAGAAACCATTACTGGAACTGCTTCTGCGGAAGGTAAATTTATCAAGCAGACTGGTGGTCGCGGGCAATACGGACATTGCTATCTTCGTATTGAGCCTTTGGAACGTGGTAAGGGGATTGAGTTTGTCAGCGAAATTGTTGGCGGTACCATTCCTCGTGAGTATGTTCCGGCGGTTGAAGACGGCGTGATTGAAGCCTGCTCCAATGGTGTCTTAGCCGGTTATCCGGTGACCGATGTCAAGGCGGTTGTGTATGATGGTTCTTATCATGATGTTGACTCTTCTGAAATTGCGTTTAAAATGGCGGGTATCTTAGGCTTCAAGGATGCCTTCCGTAAGGCTAATCCCATCCTGCTTGAGCCCATCATGTTAGTCGAGGTGGTGGTGCCCGAGGAATACATGGGCGACATCATCGGCGATTTAAATTCTCGTCGTTGCGTGATTCAGGAAATGGGCAATCGCGGACATTTAAAAGTAATCAAGGGCGCGGTGCCTCTTGCTGAAATGTTTGGTTATGCTACGGCGATCCGTTCTCTGTCTCAGGGACGAGCGACGTATACGATGGAACCGCACAGTTACAATCAAGTGCCGAGACAAATTGCAGAAAAAGTGATGGGAGAAGCGGCTGCTAATAAATAAGTAGACGCGAAAGAAAAATATGGCTGCGAAGGAAAAAATTAGAATTAAATTAAAAGCATATGATCACCGATTGCTCGATCAGTCGGTGCATGAAATCGTAGGAACAGCACGCCGCACAGGCGCAAAAGTTGTCGGGCCGATTCCTCTTCCAACTGAAATTTGGAAGACAACGGTTTTGCGTGGTCCAACGATCGACAAAAAAGCTCGCGATCAGTTTGAGCAGCGTACTCATAAACGCGTTTTAGACATTTTAGAACCCACATCCCGAACCGTCGATGCGCTAATGAAGCTGGATCTTCCGGCTGGCGTGGACGTTGAGATCAAGCTTTAAAGAGATAAACTATGATTGGCTTACTTGGTAAAAAAGTTGGAATGACACAGGTGTATGACAAAGAAGGAAGAAGTATTCCTGTAACTGTATTACGCGTTGGACCTTGTCATGTGACTCAGGTTCGCACCAAAGAGAAAGACGGCTATGTTGGCGTTCAGCTTGGTTTTGATGCTGCAAAACCCAAAAATACAAGCAAGGCTAAAACAGGTCATTTGAAAAAATCAGGTGTTGCACCGGTTCGTTTTATTCGCGAAATTCGTACAGTCGAAACTGAGAATCTTGCTGCAGGTGCTGAGCTTCGAGTGGATAATTTCTCAGAAGGTGATTTCGTGGATATCGAAGGAGTCACGATCGGAAAAGGTTTTCAAGGTGTCGTGAAGCGGCATCATTTTGCAGGGGGTCCTGGAGCTCATGGAAGCAAAATGGGACGAGAACCTGGATCTATCGGTTCCAATACAAGCCCGGCCCGCGTTTTGAAGGGGCTTAAGATGTCAGGACACATGGGCGCGGAAGTTCAAACCACGCAAAATTTGAAAGTAGTTCAAGTCGACGTTGCAAATCATCTGTTGTTGGTTAACGGAGCCGTTCCTGGTGCAGCGAATGGATATCTTGTAATTCGAAATTCGCTGAAACGTGGAAAAGCTAAGAAGTGGATTGTTGCAGGGGGCGCAAAGAAAGTTTCTGAAGAGAGTTCCTCTCCGAAAGAAGCCTCGAATTAAACTGCCTGATCACGGTTGAATTCCTCAACTCGGAATCGCAGAGACAGAATTTACTAAGAGAGAAAAGCAAGAGATATGAAAGCTATTTTGTATTCAAAAGAAGGTAAGAAAAAACAAGAGGTCGTTCTCAATCCGCAGATTTATGCTGCGCGAGTGAATCACCGATTGATCGAACTTGTTCGTAATGCTTTTGCTGCGAATCTTCGCCATGGTACAGCTGACACCAAAACGCGTAAAGAAGTGCGCGGTGGTGGAAAAAAACCATGGAAGCAAAAAGGAACCGGACGTGCGCGTCACAGTTCCATCCGTTCTCCGATTTGGAGAGGCGGAGGAACGGTATTTGGTCCGCATCCCCGCAGTTATTTTGTGAATTTATCCAAAACTATGCGTGACAAAGCCTTGATTTCGGCCTTGAGCCTTAAAGGTGAAGAGAAAGGCTTGCTGCTTTTGGAAGATGTGAATCTTGATCAAGCAAAAACGCGCGAGTGGGTTGATATTTTTAAAAAGCTTCCCTTGGACGGCAAAAAGACGTTGTGTGTGGTTAAGAAGCTAGACGATAAGATTCGTCGTGCCAGCTCGAATTACACTAAAGTCGTTGATATTCAAGAGGCGCACAATTTAAACGCTTACCATATTTTACAAAAGACCAAACTAGTGATTGAACAGGAAGCCCTTCCCGTGATTGAAGGGCGTCTTGCCACCGCTCTTGAAAGCCAGCCTGCAGCTACGGATGAGAGCGAAGCAAAACCTGCAAAAGTCACCAAAGTTAAGAAGTCAACGACTTCAACCAAGAAGAGCTAGTCATTATGAAACTGGGACTTTACGATGTTATTCAAGAACCTGTGATTACAGAAAAAATCACGGTACAGTCAGAAACGCAGTCCAAGTACGCTTTTAAAGTGCACAAGGATGCGAATAAAAAACAGGTTCAATTTGCAATTGAGAAAATTTTTAATGTCCACGTGACGAAAGTCAACGTGCTGAATAATATTGGAAAATGGCGCCGAGTTCGATATCAACCCGGACGGACCGCGGAATGGAAAAAAGCGATTGTGACCCTCAAAAAGGGTGAGAAAATCGACATCACGAAGACTTAAGGAAAAGAAAATGGCACTTGTTCAATACAGACCTTTAACACCAGCGCGACGATTTGGAAATGCGGCAGATTTTTCCGATCTGACAACGGATAAACCCTACAAACCTTTGACGGAAATCAAAAAGCGTCAAGGCGGCAGAAACTCACATGGTCACATGACCATGCGGCGCCGTGGTCGTGGGCACAAGCGACGTCTTCGTATTATTGATTTTCGCCGAGCTCAGTATGATCAACCTGCTAAGGTTTTGACAATTGAGTATGATCCTAATCGCAGCACACGTATTTCGCTCATTGAGTATGCGGACAAGACCAAAGCTTACATGCTCACTCCTAATGGCTTAAAGGTTGGAGATACAGTCATGAGCGGTGAAAATGTGGAAGTTCGTCTTGGAAATCATCTTCCCCTGAAAAATATTCCTGAAGGTACTCCGATTCACAATATTGAGCTTCAGCCCGGTCTTGGCGGAAAACTGGTTCGATCCGCTGGTAATGCTGCTCAAATTTTGTCAAAAGAAGATAAATATGCGCACGTGAAGCTGCCTTCCGGCGAAGTGCGAATGATTGATCTCAGGTCCTATGCAACGGTTGGACAATGTTCCAATATTGAGAATGAAAATATTGCATTAGGAAAAGCAGGGCGCGCACGTTGGATGGGAATTCGTCCCGCTACTCGTGGTGTGGCAAAGAATCCTGTGGATCATCCAATGGGTGGCGGTGAAGGAAAGTCGAAGGGTGGCAATCATCCTCAGAGCCCATGGGGTCAGAAGTCGAAAGGTCTTAAAACTCGCAAACGTTTCAAGGCAAGTAACAAGTACATTGTAAAGGATCGTAGGAAATGAGCCGGTCTTCTAAAAAAGGTTTCTTTGTTGATTTGAAACTTGCAAAAAAAATCAAAACAGCGCAGGAAAAAAAGGATCGCCGTCCCATTAAGACATGGTCTCGTCGCTCAACCATTACTCCTGAATTTGTGGGTGTGACGTTCTCCGTTCATAATGGAAAAAATTTCTTAAACGTATTTGTCACGGAAGATATGGTAGGACATAAGCTTGGTGAGTTTTCTCCTACAAGAACTTTCCGTCAGCACAGTGCAGCCGGTGATAAGGCTAAAGAAGCAGCGAAAGCTAAGACTTAATCATGAAAAAAGATAATAAAGACGCCAAAAAGACAACGCCAAAAGAAATAAAAGCAGAAGCTATTAAGACCGTAAGTCCGGCACCTAAGTGTGCTCAGGCTCATACAAAATATTTGAGAATCGGTCCTCGCAAATTGCGAATTGTGATTGATACGGTTCGTCATAAGCCGGTCGGTCGTGCATTTGCGATCCTGTCTCAGATTAAGCGTAAAGGTGCGCGCATGGCGGAAACGATTTTAAAAGCGGCTGTGGCCAATGCCAAAGTTTTGGGCATGGATGAAAATCGGCTCGTGGTTGCTGAGATTCGTGCGGACGGCGGTCCAATGATGAAGCGGTTTATGTCTCGCTCCATGGGACGCGCGGACAAAATTTTAAAACGCATGTCACATCTTTCAATTCGTCTTGAAGAAGGACGTTTTGGCGGTGGAAATTCGACAGCGATGATTGAATCAACCCAGAAACAAGAAGGTTCTGGGAAAGCGGCAAAAGAAAAAAAGATTTCTAAGCAAAAGACTGCGAAGGCCGGAAAGGCCTGATCTAAGGAGGAACTGAAGTTGGGTCAAAAAGCACATCCGTATGGATTAAGATTGGGTTACATCAAACCGTGGAAAAGCCGCTGGTTTGCAGGAAAAACATTTGGCACTCTTTTGCATGAAGATCTTAAGATCCGCAAATTTATCAAAGAGAAGCTTTATTTTGCGGGAATTAATGTCATTGAAATTGAGCGCTCGGGCGGCAGAGTTCGCGTTCGCATTCACACGGCTCGTCCAGGGGTGATTATTGGCCGACGCGGTCAGGAAATTGACAAGATCAAAGAAGGTTTGGCTCAGCTTACAAAGAATGAGGTTTTTCTTGAAATCAAAGAAGTGAAAAATCCTCACACGGATGCTCAGCTTGTGGCAGAAAATATGGCCATGCAGCTTGAGAAACGTGTTGGATTTCGAAAAGTTCTCAAGAAATCAGTTCAGATGGCCATGACCAAGGGAGCTCTTGGGATCAAGGTGCTCGTCAAGGGCCGCTTAGGCGGAGCTGAAATTGCTCGTGATGAAGGTTATCGTGAAGGAAAAGTTCCTCTCAGTACTTTCCGAGCTGACATTGATTATGGATTTGCCGAAGCCTTCACCACTTACGGAACCATTGGATGTAAAGCCTGGATTTATAAAGGCGATGTGATGGTGAAAAAGGAAGAGGCTGAACAGCGCAAGGCTCGCCAAATGGCTGATCTTGAAAAAGACATGCAGGCAGGAATTGTCGCAAAAAAAGGTAAAAAAGCTAAATCTGGAGATGCGGCCGAAGGTTCTGAAAGTGCTGAGAGCCATACTTCAGATAACGCTCCAAAATCCGAAAAAACAGATTCGCAGGAAAACGCTTAAAGGAAAATAGAGAGTCTTAATCATGTTAATGCCTAAAAGAGTCAAATTTCGAAAACAACAGCGCGGGTGGATGCGCGGAATTGCCACACGCGGAAGTGAAATCTCTTTCGGGGATTTTGGTTTGAAAGCCATGGAGTGTGGATGGTTGACAGCAATTCAACTTGAAGCCGCGCGTGTCGCGTTGACTCGCCATATCAAGCGAGGTGGGAAAGTTTGGCTGCGTGTATTTCCAGATAAGGCATACTCTAAAAAACCGGCAGAAACTCGTATGGGTAAGGGAAAAGGCGCTCCAGAATACTATGTGGCGGTGATCAAACCCGGACGCATTATTTTTGAAATGGGCGGACTTCCGGAAGCGCTTGCAAAATCAGCTCTTCGGCTGTGCGCACACAAACTTCCTTTTAGAACAAAATTTGTTAAACGAATGATGAGTGTCTAAGATGTTGAAAACTGCACAAATTCGCGCAATGACAGATGATGAGTTAAAAGAAAAACTCTTGGTCCTTAAAAAAGACCTAATGAATTTTCGCTTTCAGTTAAAAACCGGAAAGCTTGAAAAGCAGTCTGTGATTGGAGTTGCCAAGAAAGAGATCGCAAAAATCTCCACGATTCTTACGGAACGAAAAAAAACCGAGGTTAAGAAATGAGCGCCGAAACTTCTAACGCAGCAGCAACGGATCGTAAGCCACGTTTGATACGTGAAGGTGTCGTGGTCAGCGATAAAATGCAGAAGACACGCATTGTGGTTGTCAGCCGATTGATTCAACATCCAGTTTTCAAAAAAGTGGTTCGCCGCAAAATCAAATACGCAGTTCATGATGAGCGCAACGAATCCAAAACCGGGGACAAAGTGCAGATTCAGCAGACCAAGCCACTTTCAAAAACCAAAAATTGGACCCTAGTAAAGGTTGTTGGAAAATGATTCAGATTCGAAGTATTTTAGACATTGCTGATAATAGTGGCGCAAAAAAAGCATCCATGATTGGTGTGATTGGGCGTCGTGGAAAATTATCTGCTGAAATTGGCGACATTATTACTGCGAACATCAAAGAAGCGATTCCTGAGGGAAGTGTTAAAAAAGGGGAAGTGGTCAAAGCGGTTATCGTGAGGACCAAATCACCCATTCGTCGTAAAGACGGCTCAAGTGTCAAGTTTTCATCCAATGCGATTGTTGTGATTGATAATCAAAAAAATCCTAAGGGGACGCGTATTTTTGGACCGGTGGCGCGTGAACTTCGTGATAAACAATTTATGAAAATTATTTCTCTTGCTCCGGAGGTGGTCTAATGCGTATCCGGAAAAATGATCAAGTGATTGTAATTTCAGGCAAAGATAAGGGTAAAAAAGGCCGTGTTATGCAGGTGCTTCCTAAAGAAGGGAAGCTTCTGGTGGAAAAGATCAATTACCGAAAAGTAGCCATGCGCCCTTCAAAAGATAATCCTAAGGGCGGTATTTCCGAAATGGAAACCCCGATCGCAATTTCAAATGTGCAGTTGGTTTGTCCCAAAACAGGAAAAGCAACACGAGTTGGATACGTATTTTTGAAAGACGGAGAAAAACAGCGTCTTGCAAAACGAAGCCAGGAAATGTTGGGAGCTTAAAATGGCAGTTGAAACAAAAGTCATCATACCGCGGTTGATGGAGAAGTATCGCAAAGAAGTGATACCTGCATTGCAGCAAGAATTTAAATATGTGAACGTGATGCAAGTGCCTAAACTTGAAAAAGTTGTCCTGAACTTGAGCGCTAAAGAAGCCAAAGAGGACATCAAGATTCTTGAGCAGATTGCTATTGAGATTACAAATATTACCGGACAAAAACCAATTACAACGCGTGCCAAGAAATCGATTTCTGCTTTCAAACTGCGTGAAGGATCTCCAGTAGGTTTGAAAGTTACATTGCGTGGCGCTCGGATGTTCGAGTTTTTAGATCGTCTTTTTAGTATTGCGATGCCTCGAATTCGTGACTTCCAGGGCTACTCGGATAAAGGTTTTGATGGCCGTGGAAATTTCACTCTCGGGCTTCAAGAGCAGACCATTTTCCCTGAAGTGGTATTTGACAAGATCAAAAAAGTTCAGGGAATGGACATCACTTTTGTAACGTCAGCCAAGACGGATAAAGAAGGTCGTAGCCTTCTTGCTGCGCTCGGGCTCCCGTTTAGAAAAAAATAAGGAAATAAACCATGGCGAAAACTTGCTTAGTAGTCAAGCAGCGCCGCACTCCAAAATTTAAAGTGCGGGCCTATCATCGCTGCCAGCGCTGCGGACGTTCCGGCGGATATATCCGGAAATTTGCGCTTTGCCGCATTTGTTTTCGGGAGCTTGCCAATGATGGCATGATACCCGGCGTTGTGAAATCCAGTTGGTAAGTTCTCAGGAGGAAAAATAGCGTTATGCCAGTGACAGATTTTGTAGGCGATTTTTTAACCGTGATTCGAAATGCTTCACGTGCTCAAAAAGATAAAGTAACAGTGCGCACTTCGAAATTAACGACGCGCATTGCTGAAATTTTGAAAGAAGAAGGTTTTGTTTCCAATGTGAAGGGATTTAATGAAGGAAACAAAAATTTTGTTCGTATTCATTTGAAGTACATGAAAGGCAAGCAGGCTGCGATCCAAGGGATCCGCAGAATTTCAAAGCCTGGTTTGCGTCGGTACTCAGGTTCTGAGGAGATCCCGAAAGTTCAAGGCGGGCTCGGAATTTCAATTGTGTCGACCTCAAGGGGAATTCTCTCTGATCGTGAAGCGAGAAAACTCAAAGTGGGCGGCGAACTACTTTGCAAGGTTTGGTAATCTAAGGAATTTATTATGTCTCGAATCGGAAAAAAACCAGTGACAATCCCCAGCGGGGTTCAAATATCGGTCAAGGATCATCTTGTGATGGTGCAAGGCCCTAAAGGTAAACTTCAAACCGAGATTCATCCGCGCATCAAAGTGACGGTGAAAGACGGGGCTGTGACCTTTGAACGTCAGACGAATATCAATACCGATCGCGCGCTCCACGGGCTCGTTCGCAGTTTGGTCAACAATATGGTTCATGGCGTTATGGAAGGTTATAAAAAAGAGCTCGAGATTGTCGGGGTTGGATTCAAAGCTGAAGTTAAAGGAAAAAAATTAGTTTTAGCTCTTGGTTACACGCATCCTTGCGAGCTCAATATTCCTGAAGGCATTCAGATTGTTTGTCCGAATCCTACTCGTGTTTCAGTAACGGGCCTTGATAAACAGCTGGTGGGACAAGTGGCGGCAGATATTCGTGATTTTCATAAGCCTGAACCGTATAAAGGAAAAGGCATTCACTACGTAGGAGAGCAGATCCGACGCAAACAAGGTAAGACAGTCGGTTAATCAAAGAGAAATACTATGTTAAAAAAACAAGCCGCAAGAAAAGCAAGACACAAGGGAATCCGGAAAAAAATGTCGGGAACCACAGAGCGTCCGCGTCTTTGTGTTTTTCGTTCTCTGAATCATTTGTATGCACAGGCCATCGATGATCTTGATGGAAAAACATTGTGTGCAGCATCCACGGCTGAAAAAACATTTGTAAGTTCAGTCAAAGGGCCCAAAGCTCAAAAAGCCGAAAAGCTCGGAGAGATTCTTGGAGAGCGTTTAAAAAGTAAAGGTATTGCCAAGATCGCTTTTGATCGCGCGGGCTATCAGTATCACGGACGAGTAAAAGCATTAGCAGAAGCTTTGAGAAAATCAGGAATTCAGTTTTAGGTCACGATCTCCCCGAAATAGGGGATGAAGAAATAGGTGAATGAAGGTTATGGCGAAAAAAGAAGAAGTTAAAACAAAAGAAAAATCAGAAGGCAGCAAATCTCACTCAGGTTCGTCGGTGTCTGCGAAGCCCTATGTCACGACGACCGCAGGTTCAGCTTATGAAAAAGTGATTCAGGTGAATCGTTGCGCCAAAGTGGTGAAGGGCGGGAAACGGTTTCACTTTAGTGCGCTTGTAGTAGTGGGCAATGGCGCTGGAGAGATTGGTTATGCGCTTGGCAAGGCGAATGAAGTTTCGGATGCGATTCGGAAGGCTTTGACCCATGCTCAAAAAAATAAAATCAAGATTAAGTTAAAAGGCACTACGATTGCCCATGAAGTCATGGGGCGCTACGGCGCAGCCAAAGTGCTTCTGAAGCCAGCAGCTCCTGGTACCGGGATTATCGCAGGCGGCGCAGTCCGTGCGGTATGTGAATCTACTGGAATCAAAGACATTTTGACCAAGAGTTTGGGGAGCGATAACGCCATTAATGTTCTCAAGGCCACTTTAGATGGACTTCATTATCTGTGTGATCGAAAAGAACGTCTTGATGACAATGTCGAAGCAAAAGAATCGGTGGAGGCTGGGGCATGAGATCCAAGACACCACATAAAAAACGGCGAAAACGAGTTGGCTGCGGTATTGGTTCCGGTCATGGAAAACGAGCTACTCGCGGACAAAAAGGTCAACGTTCCAGGTCAGGTTATTCCAAGCGTCATGGTTTTGAGGGTGGACAAAATCCTTTGTATCGCCGGCTTCCGAAGCGTGGTTTTAATCGTCCTCACAAAAATTTTTCTGTGATTAATATTGGTGAAATTGCACGGCTTGAAATTTCAGAAGTAAATCCTGAAATTCTGGTGAAACAAGGAGCTCTCAAAAAATTGGGGGCTGGTCTGAAAGTTCTCGGCGATGGAGAACTTAAGAAAGCTGTGAAAGTTCAAGCCCATCAGTTTAGTGAATCCGCAAAAGCTAAGATTGAAAAAGCTGGCGGATCAGTAGTATTGATTAGTCAGTAAACCTGGATTGAATGGATTTGTAGTCCGGTTTCAGCAACGAAATCGTTTTAAAAAATGATCCACAAGTGTGAATTGTTGAAATTATGTTAAAAGCCTTTGGGAATATCTTTAAAGTACCCGAGCTTCGAAACAAGGTTCTTTTCACGCTTTTGATTATGGTCATTTATCGCTTGGGTGCGATGGTTCCCACTCCCGGTGTGGACGGAACCGCGCTTTCTGCATTTTTTCAGCGAATTGCAGCGCGCTCCCCAGGTGGATCGCTCTTTGGCATGGTGGGACTTTTTACAGGCGGCGCTCTTGAAAAAGCGACCATTTTCGCTCTTGGAATTATGCCGTATATTTCATCTTCGATCATCATGCAGCTCTTGACTGTGGTGATTCCACATCTTGAAAAACTGGCAAAAGAAGGCGAAGCGGGACGCAAAAAGATTATTCAGTACACGCGCTATGGAACGATTGTCCTGAGTATTATCCAGACTTTTTTTATTTCATTATGGCTGGAAAATCCAATGAGTTTTCAGGGTACGGTGATTGTTCCGAACCCGGGTTGGGGATTTCGGCTGATGACGGTGTTAACTCTCACCACTGGTACGGCATTCATTATGTGGCTGGGTGAGCAGATCGATCAACGCGGCATTGGCAATGGAATGTCGATCTTGATCAGTACGGGTATTATTTCACGCGTGCCGGCAGCACTTTTTCAAACCTGGACGCTTTTATCGCCGTTTGATTTGGCGCGACAGCAGCTTCCGTGGTGGAAATTTGGTCTGATGCTGGCTATGTTTGTTTCCGTGGTAGTGTTTGTCATCTTAATTATTCAAGGTGAGCGCAAGATCCCGGTTCAATATGCGCGTCAGATTCGAGGAAATCGCGTTTATGGCGGGCAAAGTACATTTTTACCGCTGAAAGTTAATCAAGCTGGCGTGATTCCGATTATTTTTGCGCAGTCTGTGATTTTATTTCCGGCAACGATTGCCGGATTTTTCCCTAAAGCGACTCTTTTAAATAAGATGGCGCATGGGATGATGTCAGGGTCGCTTCTTTATTCGTGTCTCGAAGCGTTTCTGATTTTGTTTTTTACATATTTTTATACGGCAATTACGTTTAATCCGATCGAAGTCAGCGATAATTTGCAGAAGTATGGCGGTTTCATTCCCGGAATTCGGCCAGGAAGAAACACAGCAGAGTATTTGGATTACATGATGACCCGAATTGCCACAAGCGGTGCGGTGTTCCTTGCGGTGATTGCTTTAATACCAAGTATTATTTCGTCACCGAGATTGCTGAACATTCCATTTTTAGTGGCAAGTTTTTTTGGCGGTACCGGACTCTTGATTATTGTCGGTGTGATTTTGGATACGATGCAGCAGATCGAATCACAGCTTTTGATGCGCCACTACGAAGGCTTTATTAAGCGCGGTAAACTTAAATCCCGTCGCTATTAAAAAGGGCGATTATGAAAATTGTTTTGCTAGGACCTCCCGGAGCAGGTAAGGGCACGCACGCGAAGGTCATGAGCGAAAAATTTGGGATCCCCCATTTAGCAACAGGGGATATTCTTCGCGGGCACATTAAAAAGAATACGCCGCTTGGTCAGCAAGCTAAAAGCGTAATTGAAAAAGGCGGGCTCGTTTCCGATGATCTCGTCAACGCGATGATGTTTGAGGAAATCGACAAAATCCTGAAAAAAGGATTTATTTTAGACGGCTTTCCAAGAACGATAGGACAAGCTGAAGCTTTAGATCAGTTCTTAAAAAGGAATGCGTCTAAGCTGGATGCAGTTTTAGATTTTGAAAGCAGTGAAAATATTTTGATAGATCGTCTTTCTGGCAGGCGTGTTTGTGGTCAGTGCGGTGCGGGTTATCACATTCGTAATATTCCTCCTCAAAAGGAAGGTGTTTGTGATAAGTGCGGATCGGCTTTGATTCAACGCAAAGATGATAATCCGGAAACGATCCGGACAAGATTTGCTACGTATCTTAAGGAAACAAGTCCTCTGATACAGTATTACAAAAAACAAAATCTGTTGGTGTCAGTGGACGCAGATCAAGGCGTTGAAGAACTGCAATCACGGATTCGATCGATCTTTGACGAATTGAAATTGGCGGTATGATTTCTCTCAAATCTGAACGAGAGATTAAGATCATCGCAAAAGCGGCGGAAGTCCTGAAGCAGGTGTTCAGGGCAGTAGAGCCGGCAGTCAAAGCTGGCAAAACAACTGCTGAATTGGATCTGATTTGCGAAAAGATCATTTTGCAGGCCGGCGCGCAGCCCGCATTTAAGGGCTACCGGGGGTTTCCCAAAACCACATGCATTTCTTTAAATGATCAAGTGGTGCACGGAATTCCTGGGAATACCAAGCTTTGTGAAGGCGATATCGTAAGTGTTGATATCGGTTGCAAAATCGATGGTTACTATGCTGATGCGGCGAGAACATGGCCGGTCGGTAAAGTGACTGAAAACGCTCGTAAGTTGATTGATGCAGCCAAAAAATCTTTTGATGCTGGTGTAGATGCTTATAAGCCAGGCGCAAGGATCGGCGATTTATCAGCTGCAATTCAAGCTTCCATAGAAGCTGATGGATTTCACGTGGTCCGAGATTATGTTGGACACGGTATCGGCCGCAATCTTCATGAGGAACCACAAGTTCCCAATTATGGAGAAAAAGGCAGAGGAAATTTGATCCAAGAAGGATTAGTCCTCGCAATTGAGCCGATGGTGACCGAAGGACACTGGGCCGTAAAAGTTTTGAATGACGGATGGACAGTGGTCACCAAAGACGGCAAACTAGCAAGCCATTATGAAGACACCATAGCTTTTTGGGGTGGAACAGTTTTAAATTTAACACGAGAATAGGAAAAAAATATGCCGAAGGAAGATGCGATTGAGGTAGAAGGAACGGTTCTTGAGCCGCTTCCCAACGCCATGTTTCGCGTCGAGATTGAAAACGGGCATAAAGTTTTAGCGCATATTTCAGGAAAAATGCGCATGAATTACATTCGAATTTTAGCAGGAGATAAAGTAAAAGTTGAGCTTTCTCCTTACGATTTGACACGCGGGAGAATCACCTTTCGGGTGAAGTAAGTTAAAGAAGAGGCGAGTATGAAGGTTCATAGTTCCATCAAAAGAATTTGTGAAGATTGTAAAATTGTGAAGCGCCGCGGCGTTGCTTATGTGATTTGTAAAAATCCAAAGCACAAACAGCGTCAGGGCTAAGTCTAGGAAAGAGCAAGGAGTTAAAAATTTATGCCACGAATTTTGGGCGTGGACATTCCACGGGAAAAACGAGTTGAAATCGCTCTGACGTACGTTTTTGGAGTCGGGCTTTATACTTCTCAGAAAGTTTTGAAAGATGCGCAGATCAGTCCAGATAAGCGCGCCAAGGATCTGACGGAGAAGGAAGTTTCAATGATCACGACACTGCTTCAGAAATCAGTAAAAACTGAAGGCGATTTGCGCAGGGATATTGCTCAAAACATCAAGCGTTTAATGGATATCCGCAGCTACCGAGGAAATCGTCACTCTCGAGGGCTTCCGGTTCGCGGTCAAAGAACGCACACTAATTCACGGACACGTAAAGGTAAACGCAAAACCATAGGTGGACTTAATAAAAAGCCACCCTCACCTAAATAATTAGGTAAGATCAAAGAGGAAGAAAGAACCGTATGGCCAAAAAAAAGAAAAAACGGCACGTGACGCAGGGAGTTGCTCACGTTAACGCCAGCTTTAACAACACGATCGTGACATTTTCGGATTACGAAGGAAACGCGCTCTGCTGGTCAAGCGCAGGTGCTGCTGGATTCAAAGGGTCGAAAAAATCCACACCTTTTGCTGCTCAAATTGCAGCTGAAAACGCAGCAAAAAAAGCTTTGGAATACGGACTTAAAGAAGTAGAAGTTTATATCAAAGGACCTGGCGCGGGACGTGAGTCTGCGATTCGGGCCATTCAGGCGGCGGGAGTTCAGGTGAAGGCAATTTATGACATCACCCCAATTCCTCACAACGGTTGCCGTCCGCCGAAGAGAAGGAGAGTTTAATTTATGGGAAGGTATACAGGACCAGTCATTCGGCTGTGCCGACGTGAAGGTGTGGATTTATTTTTAAAAGGAAGCCGCCATTCGACGGAAGAGATTTCCAAGCGTCTGAGTCAGCCTCCAGGACAACACGGACCAACGCGTCGTGGTAAAAAGTCATCAGACTACGGCATCCAGCTTCGTGAAAAGCAAAAGCTCAAGAGAATTTATGGAATGCTTGAAAAGCAATTTCGGGTTTTCTTTGCGCGTGCCTCACAGAAACGTGGTATTACCGGAGAAAACTTGATTCAGCTTTTGGAACGGCGTTTAGATAACGTGGTTTATCGGTTACTGTTTGCCTCGACTCGTCGCGAAGCGCGGCAGATGGTCAGTCATGGACTGATTTTTGTCAATGGACGCTCCGTTAATATTCCTTCTTTTATGGTAAAACCCGGGGATAAAATTGAACCTCGGAAAAAAGAAGCAACCCAAAAAAGAGTTCGGGAAAGACTAGAGCAGCAAAAAGATGTTGTGATTCCTGAATGGCTGACTTTGGACAGCACCAAGTTGGAAGCTCAAGTGCAACGCATGCCTACCAAGGCCGATGCCAAGCTTCCAGTGGAAGAGTCTTTGATCGTAGAGTTGTATTCGAAATAATTTCGAAAAATAGCGGATTTTGAAGATCGTTTCTATAGGAGGAAACAATGGGGATTCGTTGGAAAACATTTGAAATGCCAAAACGGCTTGAGGTGGATAAAAGCACACTCACGCAGACTTACGGAAAATTCGTGGCTGAGCCTTTTGAGCGTGGTTACGGAACGACGATTGGCAACGCCCTTCGCCGGGTTTTGATTTCTTCAATCGATGGAGCTGCTATCACTAAAATTAAGATTGATGGCATGCTGCATGAGTTTTCAACCATGGACGGTATTCAGGAAGACGGAGCTCAAATTGTTCTGAATATTAAGAAAGTGGTTTTACGCTTTGAAGGTAAAGCTTCCAAGAAGCTCTATTTGGATGTTAACAAAAAGGGTCCAGTCAAAGCCTCGGATATTAAGGTAGATGAAACTGTCACGATTGTGAATCCAGATCAGATCATTTGTCATCTTACTAAAGATGTCCATTTGAAAATGGAACTGGAAATTGGTCGAGGACGCGGCTATCTTCCAGCTGAGCGCAACAAGGCTGAAGGGGATGTGATTGGATTGGTCCCTGTAGATTCCATTTTCTCACCGGTTTTGAAAGTGAATTACGCGGTGGAAGATACGCGCGTGGGTCAGATGACGGATTATGATAAATTGATCCTCGAAATCTGGACCAATGGAGCCATGGATCCTGAGCAGGCACTTCTTTATGCCTCAAACATTCTGTATCGCCACCTGGATATCTTCGTAAACTACGGCGAAATTCCCGTGGAAGATGAAGAAGATGAGGAAGAAGATACGGCTTTTCGTGATCTCATTGCAAAGCCGATCAGCGAGCTGGAACTTTCGGTGCGTAGTGCGAACTGTCTTGAAGCTGCCAATATTAAAACCATTGGCGATTTGATTGTTAAGACAGAAGCTCAAATGCTCAAGTACAAAAATTTCGGTAAAAAATCACTTTCTGAAATTGAAGCCATCCTGACTCCCATGAATTTGGGTCTCGGTATGAATATTGAAGAAAAACTTCATAAAAAGAAAAAGGGTGCGGCTGCTGCAAGTTCTCAGGAAGAAGTATCTGCCCCAGAACCTACATCAGAGGAGAATTCGACGGCGAGCGCGTCTTAAGCGAGACCCCATCCGATCGATGAAAGATCACTATGCGACACGGCAGGAAAAAGAAAAAATTAGGCGTTGAGACTCAACATCGCAAGGCCCTTTTACGCAATCTCATCCGCAGTTTGGTCATCCATAAACGGATTCGAACCACGGTTGCGAGAGCAAAGGCTGCAAGTTCGGTCGCAGATAAAATGGTGACCATTGCCAAGCGTGGAGATTTGCATGCACGTCGAACGCTCATCTCGTATTTGGGATGTTCAGAAACTGCCGATCGCTTGATCGATAAAATTGCTCCTCATTTCAAAACAAGACAGGGCGGTTACACCCGCGTTCTCAAATTGGGAGAATTTCGTCCCGGGGATACCGCAGACATGGCACTTCTTGAATTTACCGCGCAGATTGCGGATGCTGAGAAGCCGAAGAAAAAAACTGCTGCAAAAAAAGCAAAACCTGTTGAAGAAGTAAAACCTGAGAAAAAGACCAAGGCTATCAAGGAAGAAAAAACATCTTCTGAAAAAGCAAAGGCTGAAACTCCGAAGCAAGAAGAGTCTGCGGAGACCAAGAAAGAGCAAGAGAAGAAAGGCGGTTTCTTAGGTGCCCTCCGAAAGTTTCTCAAAGGTGACGAGAATAAGTAGTTTTAGAACCGTGCTCTCAGCGCGTGTTCAATCAGTCGCTCCTTCCGTGACTTTGGCCATTGCTGCCAAGGCCAAAGAAATGGCGTCCAAAGGAATCAAAGTGGTTTCTTTGAGTGCTGGCGAGCCTGATTTTGATACTCCTGTTTTTATCAAAGATGCTGCGATCAAAGCCCTCCAAGCTGGAGAAACTAAGTACACACCTGTCACGGGAACGCTTGATCTTCGAAAAGCCATTGTCGCGAAACTAGAACGCGATCAAAATCTCCAATTTCCTCCTGAAAATATTATTGTCGGAACCGGTGCGAAGCACGCCATCTTTAATGTTCTTTTCGCCCTCTTAAATGAAGGCGACGAAGTGATTATCCCTTCTCCTTATTGGTTGAGTTATCCGGAAATGGTGTCTGTTCTCGGAGGACGGAGCGTTTTCCTAGAAACACAGCAATCATCCGGATTTAAAATCACGGCAGAACAACTTAGAAAAGCACTCACTCCAAAATCAAAAGTTTTGATTTTAAATTCTCCATCAAATCCAACCGGAGCAATTTACTCAAAAGAAGATTGGCTTGCCATTGCCGAAGTGGTCAAAGAGCACCCGCATTTGTACATCATCAGTGACGAGATTTATGAGAAATTAATTTATGATGGCCATCAGCACATTTCAATTGCAACTGCGGATCCGGAAGTGGCTCCGCGCACAGTGATCGTGAATGGGATGAGCAAGGCGTATTCTATGACAGGCTGGCGTTTGGGCTATGCTGCTTGCCCAAGTAAGGAGCTTGCAACTGCCGTTGGAAGTATTCAAAGTCACTCGACCTCTAATCCTACGTCTTTTGCTCAAGCAGGTGGTGTTGCAGCTTTAAATCTTGGAGAAGAGGAAGCTCGCCGCATGTGCCAGTCCTTTGAAAAGCGTCGCAATTTCTTTTTTGAAAAACTCAAAGCCATTCCTAAATTGAAACCTTTTATGCCGCAAGGCGCCTTTTACATGTTTGTCGATATTTCTGAGACAGGAATGACTTCCTTGACCTTTAGCGAGCGGCTTCTTGCTGAAGCACACGTGGCCGTGGTTCCTGGGAAACCCTTTGGAAGCGATCAGCATATTCGCACAAGTTTTGCAGCCTCTGAAGCTCAGCTGACCGAAGCGGCGCAGCGGATTTACTCCTGGTTGACTCACGCTTAGTTAACGCACTTCGCTTTCTTTTTCTGCAACTTCACTTGACCGATACTCTTGGTTCTCTTAGGATTCCCACATGCGTGAACTTTTAAAAATCCGAGTAGGTGATATACGAGATCGCACCGAGCTTTTCCAAATGCTGGATGAACGCGGTTACGTTCGATCAGATCTCATTTCTCGCCCTGGAGAGTTCTCGGTTCGAGGAAGCTCCATAGATATTTATCCGCTCACTTACCGTACTCCGGTTCGACTGGAATTTCGCATCGATACCATTTTTGAAATTCGAGACATCATGCCGCAGACCGGTGAAACCTTTGCCAAGCTTGAAGAAGTCATCATTATTCCTGTCAATCGATCGCTTGAGAAAAAACTTCAGCGGTGGGAAGAAAAATATCAGGATCAGGAACCGGTGTTGAACCCCAAAGATCTTGAGCGTGGTGATTTTGTGGTGCATATGAAATACGGAATTGGGCGGTATCTTGGGACCAAACCGATTCAAATGAAGGGGGAGAGACGAAATTATCTTGCGATTGAATACGCTGGCCGGGAGATTCTTTATCTTGATCCCAAAGAACCCATGGAGCGATATATCGGAGGAGAAGGTAAGTCGCCTAAACTGACCAAACTCCACGGAAAAGATTGGGAGCGAATCAAAGAAAAAACAAAGCGTGCGGTCGATCATATTGCACGCGACATGCTTGAGATTCAAGCCAAGCGTCATTTGGATCAAGGCCACTCTTTTCCTAAGGACCATCCTTGGCAAAAAGAGTTTGAGGCAGAATTTCCTTTTGAGGAAACGCAGGATCAGCTGAATGCGATTGAAAGTGTCAAAAAGGATATGGAAGCGCGAAAGCCTATGGATCGTCTGCTGGCCGGCGATGTGGGATACGGAAAGACTGAAGTGGCCATGCGAGCTGCTTTTAAGGCCGTGACTGGCGGGAAACAAGTAGCAGTGCTTGTTCCAACCACGGTACTCGCAGAACAGCACTACTTAGTTTTTAAAGAGAGGATGAAAAACTATCCCGTGACCGTAGACGGACTTTCTCGCTTTCGTTCCAGAAAAGAACAGCTGCGGATTGTCAAAGATGCGCGCGAAGGAAAAATTGATATCGTGATCGGAACCCACCGCATCTTGTCGCGAGATATTATTTTTAAGGATCTTGGACTTGTGATTATTGATGAGGAACAACGCTTCGGTGTAAGGCATAAGGAAAAACTGAAACAACTTCGCACTCAGGTGGACATTTTGACCATGACCGCAACGCCTATTCCTCGAACGCTTTACATGTCACTTGTGGGCGTGAGAGACATGTCTTCCATTCAAACGCCTCCTACAAACCGATTACCGATTGAAACCACGATTTGTGAATTTGATGATCACCGTATCCGCCAGGCTTTTCAACATGAGCTCGCTCGCGGGGGACAAATTTATTTTATTCATAACCGGGTTCAATCCATTGAAAAAATCCATCACCATCTTAAAGAGTTGATGCCTCAGGTGCGTTACGGCGTTGCGCATGGGCAAATGCCTCCAGATATGCTTGAGTCTGTGATGAAGGATTTTTTGGAAAAGAATATAGATTGTTTACTCGCTACCAGTATTATTGAGTCTGGGATTGATATTCCCAATGTGAATACTATTTTTGTGAATCGCGCAGATCAATACGGTCTTGCAGATCTTTATCAACTGCGTGGACGTGTTGGGCGATACCGGGAAAAGCGTCAAGCCTACGCTTATTTTCTGGTTCCGAAAAATACAGTTCTGACTACCACGGCAGAAAAGCGCCTTTCAGCCATCGAGCGTTTCACGGATTTGGGATCCGGCTTTCGAATTGCTATGGAGGATTTGGAAATTCGCGGTGCAGGAAATCTTTTAGGGCATGAACAGAGCGGGTTCATTCACGCGGTAGGTTTTGATCTTTATTGCCGCATGCTGCGTCAATCTGTGGAAGAGCAAAAGCACCATCCTGAAAAAAAGAAGGTATAGATTTCCCAAGCGCGAAATTGATCAAAGTTGCAACTCAATATAAATCAATGGGTTGCGACAATTGCAATACACCCCAGCATCAGGTAGAATACCTGCCCTATGAAACTTTCAAACTTTCTTGTCCTGATCGTCTTTATTTTTCTTGGACATACTTCTCAGGTATATGCTGAAGGACAAGTCCTGGATCGCGTGGTTGCGGTCGTGAATGATGATGCCATCACTCAAAGCGAACTGGATTCCTACTTGCGCCCTCTTTATCTACAAATGAAAACAGAGTACAAAGGTCAAGATGATTTGATTAACCGTCAAATCAATGATGCACGAGGAAAACTTTTAAATCAAATGATCGAAGACCGCTTGGTTTATCAAAAAGCAAAAGAAATGAAAATTGAAGTGGCTGAAACTGAGTTGGATCAAGAAATGGCATCGTTTAAACGTCGTTTTAAAAGTGATGCTGAGTTTGAAGCCAACATGCGCCAGGAAGGATTCAGTCTTCGTTCGGTAAAAGATAAATTAAGCCGTCAAATCATGATTCGTCGTTTACACGATCGTGAAGTTCGGTCCCACGTGATCGTTTCTCCGATGGAAGTGGAAGCTTATTATAAAGAACATGCTGCGGATTTTGTTCAAAAAACCCGGGTCAAAACCAGATCAATTACAGTGAAAAAAAGCGAGCAGGCTCGTGAAAAGGGTTTGACGGATGAAGATTCTAAAAAGCGAATTGACGAAATTCGACAAAAGGTCATTGCACACCCTGAGCAATTTCCGGAACTGGCCATGAAGAACTCTGAAGATTATCAAGCGCTGAAGGGCGGTCTCGGGGATTGGATGGAGCCAGGTTCTATGATTCCTGCGATTGAAGAGGTGATTTTCAGCCTCAAAAAGGGAGAGGTTTCACCCGTGATTGAGACTCCTATGGGCTACCATATTTTTAGAATCGAAGATCATCAGGATGGTCTTACCAAAAAATTTGAAGATGTCCACGGACAAATTTACGATCATATTTATCGCGAAAAAGCCAAAAAGCGTTTTGATGAATGGATGGAAGAACTCAAACGCGAAGCCTATATTTCTCTCCGAAGCTGATCTTTCGAGCGTATGCCTAAACCCGCTCTTGCGATAACCATGGGAGACCCGGGAGGCATTGGCCCTGAGGTGATCCTTAAAACCCTTACTGCGCCTGATTTTAAACTCACCCGTCCAGTTCTGATTTTTGGATCTTGGCTTCCTTTTCAAACTGCGCAGAAAAACGCGAGGCTTTCTCTCGAATGTTGTTTGGTTCCAACACCCGCTTTCAATCAAAAATGCAAAACCGGAATTTATTTTGTTGATATTACCGCTCAAGCGCTGGCGCGTTATTCCAAACAACGCTTACCAATCAAAGCGGGTTTTGATCCCGGAAAAATCACGTTTCGAAACGCAGCGCTTGCCATGGAGTCGCTTTTTCAAGGAACCAGGGCGTGTCTTGAGGGACATGCGCAGGCGCTTGTCACGGCGCCTCTTAATAAAACAGCGATGCGCTTTATTGATCCGCAGTTTCATGGGCATACAGAGTATTTAGTGGAGGCTTCCAAGGCTAAGAAATATGCCATGATGTTTGTGGGCTCCAAGCTCAAGGTGACTTTAGTCACGATTCATGAACCGATTCGTAAGGTCGCTTCTTTGATTACTCAAGAAAGAGTTTTTGAGAAGATTCTTTTAACCCACCAATTTTTGAAATCAAGATTCAGAATTCAAAATCCTTCGATCGCTGTTTGTGCGCTTAATCCGCATGGCAAAGAAACCGGGACGGAAGATGAATCTGAGATTCGGCCTGCGGTAAAAAAAGCAATTCAAAAAAGGATGAAGGTTGCAGGGCCATTTTCTGCAGATCAGCTTTTTTTTGAAGCGTATCAAGGAAGATACGATGCTTTGATTAGCATGTATCACGATCAAGCGCTGGCTCCTTTCAAAATGATTTCATTTCAAGACGGTGTGAATGTGACCCTTGGCCTTCCTTTTGTCAGGACATCTCCAGATCACGGAACGGCGATGGACATTGCTTATCAGAACCAAGCAGAAGCTTCATCTTTTGCCTCTGCTTTCCGACTCGCTGAAAAACTCACATCGAAGCTTCAATGAAAATGAAGTTGATATGAATCTTGATTAAAGTGAAATAGACCTGCCATGTTAACTCAAACGGAATTACTTAAAAAATACGAAATTCGTGTTCGTGGTCACTTGGGACAGCATCTTTTGACCGACTCCAATGTGGCTCGAAAAATTGTAAAACAGCTGGATCCTCAACCTGGGGATTGGATTCTTGAAATTGGTCCGGGTTTGGGAGCGTTGACCTGGGAACTTCTTCAGTTTCCGATTCATTTGACAGCGGTTGAGAAAGACAAAAGATTTTTAGAGATTCTTAAAAAAGAAATGGATTTGCGGCAGGAGACCCATGAAATACATCCGCAGGCCAGAGCCGATTGGGTGGAATCTGATATTTTAGATTTTTCTTTCGAGAAATATTTTTGCAGTAAGCAGAGCATTTCTTCAAAAATCAAAGTGGTGAGCAATTTGCCTTATTACATTACAGCGCCCATTTTATTTCACCTTATCGAACATCGAAAGCATATTGATTTTGCAGTCTTAATGATGCAAAAAGAAGTTGCGCGGAGGTTGACGGCTTCAGCCGGAACAAAAGATTATGGCCGGCTGACGCTTGCGATTGAATATGCCGCACGCGTGAAAGCGCTTTTTGATGTTTCGCCCATGTGCTTTACTCCTCAACCTGAGGTAAAATCGGCTGTGATCCGCATGGGATTTCAAGAAAATCTGCGTATTGCGAAAGATTCCGAGAATGCATTGTTTGATCTGATTCGTGTCGCTTTTTCGCAGCGGCGGAAAGCCTTGGCCGGCCTTCTGGTAACAGGAAAAATTGTCCCCAGTCGGGAATTAGCCGAGCAAATCATCCAAAAAGCGGGCCTTGTATCCGGAGTGCGCGGGGAAAAATTAGTACTGAAAGATTTTCTTTGTTTGGCCGACATAATAAAGAACCATTCTTAAGATCTAACGCACTTATCAAGGGAGAATTTATGCGGCAAAAATCAATTTTTCGAGTCGGGATCGCCATGCTTTTGATGACGATCACTTTTCTTTCAACACCGCTTGTTCCTCAGGCCCGTGCTGAAGAAGATATGTGGAGTAAACTCGGTCGCGGGATTTCCAATATTGGCACAGGCTGGATGGAAATCTTCAATCAGCCCACTCAGATGGCGGAGGAAAAAAGATGGCCGATTGCTCTGGCGGGAGGAATTCCCAAAGGCATCTTTTATTTTTACATGCGGACCATGGTTGGGGTTTATGAAACCGTGACATTTTTTGTTCCGGCTCCTGCCAATTATCAGCCGATTATGGAACCTGAATTTATCATGCCGTCCGACTAACCAAGTGTTGTGAAAGAAGTAATCCCGGGAGAGGGTTGTGGGGAATCTCCCGGGATTTTTTT
>CAZOOM010000013.1:0-35625 GCA_964581425.1 uncultured bacterium
GACGGATGGATGCTCAGAGAAAATGGAAAACGAGATCATAAATCCGAAGAAGTATTTTTAAATCTTTATGCTAGGACGATTCCAAGAACCATGATACGTTATGCTATTGAGCGGTTTCCTGAAACGAAAAGGCTGGCTTACCTCAGAAAGGTTTGAGCATGCAGATTTCAAATAAAATGAAATGGATACTTTCGCTGATTTTGGTGGGGCTTGTCATCACCGTCTTAGTTCAAAACGCAGAAGTGGTAACCATCCGATTTCTTTTCTGGAGATGGTCTATGTCCGGAATTATTTTCTTTTTAATATTTTTTATAACCGGACTTGTGGCGGGTTTTTGTCTCGGGCGATTACTTTCAAAAAAAAGCAAGCCGGATGAACTGAATCTGTGAGAGCTTTTACTCTTTGGGCAAGGCTCTGGGCAACGTCAGAGTAAAGCAAGTACCTTTGGTTGCCTCGCTGGCCACTTGAATGGTCCCAAAATGCGCCTTTACCGTACGATCAATAATCATCAGTCCTAAGCCTGTGCCACGCTGACCTTTGGTTGAAAAAAACGCCTGAAAAATTCTCGCTTTAACTTCTTCCGTCATTCCCTGACCATTGTCTTCCAGTTTAATTTCATATTTCTCTTGATCAATACCGCGGGCACGCACGCGAATCCAGGCGTTTTCCTTATCTGAGGCTTCGATGGCATTTTTAGTAATATTTAAAAGCGCCCGGTAAAGAGATCGCGGCTCGCCCTCAACATGGAGACCTTCCTCTGCATCAAAATCAAGCTCCACATGTGCCTGAAGCGCTTTATCATGTAAATCTTCCTTGAGCTCAGTAATAATTTTTTTAATATCCATTTCCACAGGTTTGATTCTGTAATCCTTGGTTAAACTCAGCATTTCGTAGGCAAACCCGTCCATTTCTTTGAGGGCTTTTTGAATTCCGGTTAATCCCCGATTCAAATATTTTTCATTGTTTTTTTCGATACCGCGCCGCAAACATTCATCGGCTAATTTCCCAAGCTGCAAAATATTGGTAAGTTCGTGCATGACCATGCTTGTGGTTTGCCCGATGGCAGCCAAACGCTCCATCTTCAAATTTTGTTCCATCAATAAAATATTCTGCAGAGCTCCAGCCATTTGATAGGTAAGATCGAGCGCTAAAGCCAGCTCTTTCTCAGAGAAATTCTGCCCTTGGACTTTATGAAAAAAGCAGGCAATGCCGATGGCGCTGTTTCTAACAATTAGTGGAAGCATCATGGCGCGCCCATCAGAAACCGGCTGACCGCGCTCAAAAACCGCCTGAGCCTCAGCCTTTAAGCTTTCCGAAGCCATAGAATCAGGGCCGTTGGTGGTTTCCAGCCAAAGTTGATTTTGATTTCCTAGCAGGTACAGAAGGCCTGATGAGGCCGGAATAAAGGTCAGAACACTATCAAGAAAAAAATCGCAAAGCAGTTTTTTGTCCATGAACGAGTTAAAGATCTTGCCAACCTCGTTCGCCCCCTTAAAATCCTGATCCGAAAAATCGTTCATTGAGACCTCATTAATATTAAAAATGCATAGAAAATCTTTCCTATCTTATCGGACGAATCCAAAATTTCTATAAGATCAAGACAGCGAACAAAATCGCTTAAATAGTTAAGGTGTTTTTCTATTGAGCCGATCTTTAATGAGATCAATGATGGGCCTCGAAGGCCCGGGAGTAATGTGTGACTGAGCAAATTCTGATTATTGATAGCGATTCGGAGAAACTCAAAGAAGTTCGAGATCGAATCGGCATTTTTCTACGCCAATCAGGTTTTTCAGGAAAAACATTAGAGGATATCCTGGTAGCTCTGGGCGAAGCCACAGCCAATGCTATCCGGCATGCCTATAAAAATCAAAAAGGCCACGAAGTTCGCATTACTTATGAGGATCATCCCGAAAAAATTGTGATGAAAATTCGAGATTTTGGAGAAAAAATAGACCTTTCCAAAATCAA
This sequence comes from uncultured bacterium, assembly GCA_964581425.1. Taxonomy (GTDB): domain Bacteria; phylum Omnitrophota; class Omnitrophia; order Omnitrophales; family Aquincolibacteriaceae; genus CAZOOM01. The sequence continues at coordinate 1,969 of CAZOOM010000013.1, forward strand.
GGAACCCGAGCTTCCTCCCACCACCCCAAACGGGCTTGGAATTTATTTCATGAAGACAATCATGGATGACTTGCAGTATAATCTTACCCACGCCGAAGGAAATGAAGTGATTCTCACCAAATTTAAACCACAGCAAAAGGAGAAGGCGTGAAAATCGACAAAAAATCAGGAGCTCAAGGAGTTGAATTTATTATTCTAGACGGAGATCTTGATTTTCACTCCTCACCTGATGTTCGAAGCGAACTCTCCAAACTCGTGGACAAGCAGACAAAAACCATTCTCATTGATCTTAAAAAGGTTGGGTATATTGACAGCTCAGGTCTAGCTACATTTGTCGAACTCTTTCAAAAAATGAAACGTTACGGGGGAATTCTGATTCTGTATCATCTGAGCCAAGGAGTCCGCAGTGTGTTTGAGATTGCGAAACTCGATTCCATCTTTAAATTGGCCAAAGATGAATCTGAAGCCCTCACATTGATCAATCCCAAATAAATCCGAACGGTCAGGTCTAGAAGATGCCGCGGATCCTCCAGTCTCTTGGGGCCTTAGGAAAACAGACCCACGAATTTTTGGCCGGAATCGGCCGATTATCCCAGCTGATCGCAGATTCCTTTTACTGGGCATTTTTTGCACCCTTCAAAGGCAAGCGAAGTCTCCGGCGTCATCTACTCGCTCATCAGCTGGTGTTTGTCGGTAATGAATCCATTTTGATCGTGATCTTAGTATCCCTGTCAGTGGGCGCCGTTCTCGCGCTTCAAGCCGCCTACATGCTCAAACAATTTGGGGCATTACTATACACAGGATCTCTGGTCAGCGTGGCTATGACCCGCGAGCTTGGCCCTATTATCACCGCAATTGTGATTGCAGGTCGTGTCGGTGCTTCCATCACCGCAGAACTCGGCACGATGAAGGTCCAAGAGGAAATTGATGCCTTAAGCACCATGGGAATACCGCCTATTCCTTATCTGGTTCTGCCAAGACTTCTAGCGCTTCTCCTGATGCTCCCCTGCTTAACGATTATGAGCTATGCGATCGGTATGATCGGAGGATATTTGATTGGCGTAGTAGGCCTTGGAATTAATTCCAGTCTTTACATTTGGGGAAATTTTGATGCCCTAGTTCCAAAAGATATGTACACAGGCTTGGCCAAAAGCGGGGTCTTTGCACTTCTGATTGGATCCATCGCCACCTTTACGGGTCTTAACGTCAAAGGCGGAGCAGATGCGGTTGGAAGAGCGACCACACGGTGCGTGGTGGCCTCAATTATTTCCATCATTGTTGCAGACGGACTGTGCACAGCAGTTTTTTATTACGTGATCAAATAACCAAAACAGGGTTTTGAGGTCAATCTTGCACGCTATCCGCGTTGAACGTGTTCATAAGTGGTTTGACAGCCGGGAAATTCTGAAAGGTATTGATTTCAATGTCAATCCGGGTCAAACTTTAGTGATTTTAGGAGGATCTGGGTGCGGGAAAAGTACCTTGCTCCGCTGTCTGATTGGACTTTTAAAACCTGAGCTTGGAAATATTTATATTTTTGGTCAAAATATGGCACGGGCCAGTGAAGATCAGAAAAATACGATCCGTCGCAGATTCGGAATGCTTTTTCAAGGCGCAGCTCTTTTTAATTCTCTAACCGTAGGAGAAAATGTCGCTCTTCCGATTCGGGAGCATACAAAACTAGCAAACGACATCATTAAAATTATCGTAAAAGTAAAATTAGAACTCGTGGGTTTAACAGGGTTCGAAAATTTGAGGCCGTTTGAAATATCAGGTGGAATGAAAAAGCGCGTTGCCCTTGCCCGAGCCATTGCACTTGATCCTAAAATTGTGTTCTATGACGAACCAGGCGCTGGATTAGACCCCATCACCGCTGGCGTGATTGATCGTCTCATCATGGATCTAAGCAAAAAGCTAAGGATCACTTCAATTGTGGTAACTCATGAAATGCAAAGTGCTTTTCGGATCGCTGATCGGATGATTATTCTTCATCAAGGCCGCATCCTTGCTGAAGGCACCCCGGATGAAATTAAAAACTCCAATCATCCCTATGTTCAGAGATTTCTTCACGGAGAAGAAGGCCCGATTGCCCTAGAAACCAAAGAAAATTACCTGAAAGGATTGTTGGAAAGCGATGAGTTCTAATCGAAATTATACTGCTTCAGAAGTCCGCTCCGGTCTTTTTGTCATTCTTTCCGTCGCAATTTTATTAGCACTCCTTTTTTACTGCGGGACTTCCCCATTTATCCAAAAGAGCTACCCTCTTTATGTCCGATTCGATTACATTGCCGGACTCAAAAAAGATACTCCCGTACAACTTGCTGGAAATGAGATCGGTAAAGTCACCCGCATCCGATTTGTGGAACAGGACACCAATCAAGTCGAAGTCACACTGGCTATTTTTGATGGTGTTAAAGTCCACAACGACGCCCAGGTATTTATCGAAATCATGGGATTCATGGGTGAAAAGTATATTGAGATCAAACCCGGCAACCCTAAAAGCCCCTTACTCGCTCCGAACGCCATTCTTAAAGGAGAAAACCCCATTCCCTTAATGGAGGTGGTCCATCGCGGTGTTCTCATGATGGATGATTTTGAAAAGATTTCTAAATCCATGGAAAGCCTCGTTCAAGAACTAGAAACCATGGTTGGAGACAACAAAGGGAACATTCAATCGATTGTCGACAATTTAAACGCCTCTTCTGCCAACCTTAAAGATCTTACGCAAGATCTCAAATGGCACCCATGGAAACTTTTTCGAAAAGGAAAAGAAAAAAATTCATGACATATACCGCCCATTTACTGCGGGGTGTTTGATTTGATTTCTCTTCCTTCCAAAGATCAGCTTAAGTCATTTCTTCCCTACGCGGCATCGGCTCTGCTTCTGAGCTTGCTTCTGACTTTTTTTTCATTTCACCCCCCCTTGAGAGAGCTGGAAAAACGGTTGTTGGATGTCGCTTTTCAAATCCGGGGAATTGAATCGATTCACCCTGATATTGTGATCGTCGCGGTTACCGATGATAGTTTGAAACGTATTGCCGCTTGGCCCTGGCCCAGAAAGTTTCACGCAACCCTGATGAATATCTTGAGAAGCTACCAACCAGCTGTTGTCTTTTTTGATATGATTTTTTCAGAAAAATCGAACCCGTTGGATGATGAAGCATTTGCTGCTTCCATTAAAAAAGCTGGCAATGTTGTTCTCTCCTATTACTTTGAAGGAGAAACGCCGAACGACATGATAGGAAAAACTCCGGCAGGTATGCCCATTGATTTGTTTAAACAAGGGGCGCTTGATTTGGGTTATACCAATATTTTCCCTGACTCAGACGGGCATATCCGAGAAATTGTTCTGCGCCACCAGACAGAAGATCAGTCCTACCTTCACGTAAGCCTCGCGACCGCAGCGCATTACCTGAAATGGACAAAACAAGACCTTTCAAAAATCCCAGCAGATAAAAATATGATTATCAATTTCCCGGGGCCCTATCCCCAGTTTCAAATCGTACCGTATGAGCGGTTGATTTGGAATTCGCAATTCTCCTGGTACAAACCCTTTTTGGAATCCCTTAAAGGAAAGATCATTTTAGTAGGGCATACCGCAACAGGAACTGCCATGGACTTAAAAGCCACGGCTTTTTCCCGGGCCTATCCAGGCGTAGGTCTTCTGGCCAGCATGATCCACACCATTTTGACCAAGCATTTTATCCAAAGAATCCCGTGGCAGCTGCAACTGCTTGTGATTTTTATCTTGTCACTTTGTGTCATGGTTATTGTCAGTCATCACAAACCTTTACTTGCCCTGCTTTACACGTTGGGAATCATCTGCGTTTTTTTATTTTCTTCTCAACTGATTTTTCAATACCTGCGATGGTGGGTTCCCTGCGCCAGTGCACTTATCGGGATCACTCTGACTCACATGATCATGACCTTAATGGATTTTATCCGCATGCACTTCCAACGTGAAATGATGCTGCGCGAACTTTCCCTTGCGGCTCGAATTCAAAAGAATTTACTGCCCACTGAAATGCCTACTGTCAAATATCTTGCAGTTGCTGCCCTTTCTGATCCGGCACGCCATGTAGGCGGCGATCTTTATGACCTTCTGTCCCTTCCTGATGGAAAATTCGGGATTTGCATTGGAGATGTTTCAGGAAAAGGCGTTCCTGCCGCGCTTTTTATGGCGCGAACTTTAAGCGAATTTCGCCGCGAGGCTGGCACCGACCCTTCGCTTGTTCTGACCAATCTTAATAAGAAATTAACTGAAGGTGGTTTTTCCGGGCTCTTTGTGACCGTGCTTTATCTCGTCGTCGATCACACGCAAAATAAAGTAACATTTGCGAACGGTGGACACGAGCCACTCTTTTTTTATCAAAAAAGAACGCACCAAGTGCTTCTATTGAAAACGGATTCGGGTGCTCCTTTGGGAATTGATGCAGAATCGGTTTATGACCAAAAATGGATTTCTGTAGAGACTGGAGATATTATTTTGCTTGAATCCGATGGAATCAAAGAAGCGATGAATCTTCGAAAGGAATTATTTGGTTTTGAAAAAATTCAGCAGGCCATTCTTGAAGTTGCTGATAAAACTCCCAATGAAATTCTAGCGCACGTAGAGAAGAGAGTTTTAGAATTTGTCAAAAATGCTCCGCAGCATGATGACATGACCATGGTCTGCGCGAAGTTTATTTAAGTCCCCGGTAGAACCGTTTCTTCTGGCTAAGATGGGATGGTTTCAGCAGGATTAGCATCCATGTAAATATCCCTAGGTTTCGCACCTTGAGATGGGCCTACAATCCCGGCAGCCTCCATTTGATCAATAATGCGCGCCGCTCGCGTATAACCCAGCCCAAGCCGGCGTTGAAGATTGGAGGTTGAAGCCTGACGTGTCGTGACCACAATCTGAACCGCTTCATCAAAAAGCTCATCGCGTCCTTCATCACTAGCTGCTGTCTTTCCTTCCTGAGCTTTTTGAATTTCAGGATGATATTCAGGTTTACCTTGAGAAGCCACAAACGCCACAACTTTATTGATTTCCTCATCAGACACAAAACAGGCCTGACCACGTGTTGGTTTTTCATGACCTGGCTGCAAGAAAAGCATGTCTCCCTTACCCAGCAGTTTGTCAGCACCGTTCGTATCAAGAACGGTTCGCGAATCGACTTTAGAAGCGACTTTAAAAGAAATACGGGCGGGGAAATTTGCCTTAATAACGCCAGTGATCACATCCACAGAAGGCCGTTGAGTGGCAAGGATCAAATGAATGCCAACTGCACGCGAGAGCTGAGCAAGGCGCGTAATGGCTCCTTCTACCTTGTCTTGGGCAATCATCATCAAATCAGCTAATTCATCAATGACCACAACAATGTAAGGGAGTTTAGCTGGAATCACATTCGGAGAATCTTTGCCCTCAACTTCTTGCTTTGCCTCTTCAGATAACGGTCGAGTATTAAATGACTGAATATTTCTTACCCCTACAGTCGCAAGCAAGCGATAGCGGTTTTCCATTTCAGAAACCACCCAATTCAGGGTGTGTGCCGCTTTTTTGACATCCGTGACCACCGGAGAAAGCATGTGTGGGATCTTATTATAAACAGCCATTTCCACCATCTTAGGATCCACAATCACAAACTTAAGTTCTTCGGGAGTGAGCGCGTACATCAAACCTGTAATAATCGAATTGACGCAAACCGTTTTTCCGCTTCCTGTGGTTCCTGCGATCAAAAGATGAGGCATTCCGGCAAGATCTGCTATAAGTGATTTCCCGCTTGTGTCTTTACCCAACACTAAAGGCAGCTGCAGTTTTCGAGATTTCAAAATCGGAGATTCTACAAGCTCGCGTAAAAATACTTTATTAGAAATTGAATTCGGAACTTCAACGCCGATTGCAGATTTCCCGGGGATCGGAATGATAAGGCGAACGCTCGCGGCCTTCATGGCAAGCGCAATATCATCTGAAAGCGCAGCGATGGAATTCACTTTCACGCCAGGAGCGGGCATAAGCTCATAGCGAGTAATAACCGGACCTTGTTCCACTTCCGTGACTTTGACTTCAATATCAAAATCAGCAAGTGTATCTTCAAGAATTCTGGAATTTTCCTGGAGATTGTCTGTAAAAACCTCTACTTTTTCAGGACGTTTGAGATAATCCAAAGTGGGAAATTGATAATTTGAATTCAAGGGCTTGGATCCCACCACACCCTCATGAACGTCTGAAGCGGCTTCTTTACTTATGCTGGAAGGCGCGTCAGCCAATCTCTTTTTAGATTTCTCATCTTCCTTGGAAGGAGCTCCTTCTTTTTTACCTTTAAGAGCGGAAAGCAAAGATTTTTTTGAAGGCTCAGCGTCAGAGGGATCATTCTTGGAAGCATTTTCCTGCTGATAGGACTTTACTTTGATCGGCGCAGATCGGTCGAAATAAGGTTCGGGCTCAGGTTTTGCTTTTGTATTATTTTTAGTTTTCAAATTCTCTTTGCTGGCAAATTGGGTTTGAGATGATTTTCTATTTTGCGGTTTTCGGTTCCAGAATTTCTTAAAGATGTCCGCTATGTTTTCAAAAAATGAATGTGTTGAATCCACAGTCCCTTGAAAAAATTCAAGGATACCAGCAATCATTGGGAAGATCAGAAAATCCGTAGCCAAAAGTAAAGAAAGCAGTAAACACGCTGTGGCTAAAATATAACTCCCAATTTTTCCAAAATAGTTAAGGAGGTGAGATCCGAAAAGATAGCCAATCGCTCCCCCGTGTTCAAAACGAGCTTCAGGATCAATGGAAACAGAAACAAGAATGCAGGTGGAAACCATGGCAATGGTAAGTCCCACAAACTTCAAAGTTTTCCGCACAGGGACTCTCTGAAGAAAATAAGAACAAGCCCAAAGAAGAAGAATACAAGGAATCAAAATCGCTGCATCCCCAAAAGCAATTTTAAGTCCAAAAGCCAGATAAGCGCCTGTTAATCCCGTATAGTTATGAATTTGAGCTTGAGGATGTGAGGTAAAAAACGGAAGATCATCGGGATGATAAAAAATAATGCTCGCGATCGAAAATAGGCCCAGGAGAAGGTATAAAACTCCCCACATTTCATTGACACGTTCTTTTTTCATAAATGATCCTCTTTATATTCTCAAATGATATTAAGTCGAAGGACGCCGTCAAATTGGCTCGATAGATATTTTCCATCGCTGTGCCAATTTGATCCCGAGCGAAGTCGAGGGATCTTTCCCCTTCTTTCACCCGGGGAAAACTGTCTTAAACGCCAGTGTGTCCAAAACCGCCCGAACCCCGGGACGTAGTGTCTAAATTATCGGCAGGAAGAAGATGAGCCTTGATGACTGAAGCAATCACGCATTGAGCAATTCTCATGCCCCGCGTAATGGTAAAAGGCTGGTCTCCAAGATTGACCATAATGATCTGGATTTCCCCACGGTAATCTGAATCAATGGTCCCTGGAGTATTAAGGAGTGTTATTCCAAATTTGAGAGCAAGCCCGCTGCGGGGACGAATCTGAGCTTCGTGCCCCGCAGGGATTGAAAGAGTAATACCTGTTGGAATCAAGGCGCGTTTTCCGGGTTCTAAAATTTGATCTTGATGAATCGCTGCAACAAGATCAAATCCGCTAGAGCCTTCGGTTTGATAACGAGGCAGCTCCAGTCCTGCAAAATGCGGCAGAGTTTTAACCGGAATCTCAACAAACATTAGCGCCTGCTGCGTGACCGACCGCGATCTCCACCACGATCACGGCTGCGACCACCACCGGTTTCCGAAATAGGATCACGTTCTGCATCTGGAGGAAGCATGGGCATTCCACCCGGACGAGCTTCTTTGATGCTCAAACTGACGCGGCCGTCTGGTTCAATGTTCACAACCTTCACCGGCACAATATCACCAAGACGGAGATGATCGTTGACCGCTTTCACAAAACCTTCCGCGACTTCAGAAACATGGCAGAGTGCTTCGCGTCCCGGCATATATTCGATAAAGGCTCCGAAGCCTACAAGCTTCTTGACCGTGCCTTCATAAATTTTGCCAAGCTCAGCTTCATCCGTGATTCCATGAATCCGCTTAAGCGCTTCTTCTGTAGATTTTGAATCCACAGAAGCAATGGAAACCGTACCATCATCATTGATATCAATTTTGGCACCTGTTTCTTCCACGATTTTTTTGATATTTTTTCCACCAGGACCGATCAATCCGCCAATTTTCTCAGGATTAATTCGAATCGTGGTGATTCGAGGAGCGTAAGGAGAAAGATTCTCACGAGGAGAAGCAATCTGCTGTTGGATTTTTTCAAGAATCTTAAAGCGTGCTTCTTTGGCTTTATCAAAAGAATCCTGAAGCATCGCATCGGTAACGCCAGGGATTTTGATATCCATTTGAAGGGCTGTCAAACCTGCTGTGGTTCCGGCTGCTTTAAAATCCATATCGCCGTGATGATCTTCAATGCCTTGAATATCAGTCAAGACCTGAAATTTATCCCCCTTCGTGATAAGTCCGAGTGCAATTCCTGCAACCGGAGCTTTAATTGGAACACCGGCATCCATAAGCGCAAGCGTGCCACCGCAAACCGTGGCCATTGAACTTGACCCGTTCGATTCAAGAATGTCGGACACCAAACGAATCGTATAAGGGAAAACCTCATGTGCAGGAATCACTGCTTCAAGCGAACGCTCTGCAAGAGCTCCATGACCAATCTCACGACGGCCAGGACCACGATTTTGCTTCGCTTCCCCAACACTGAACGGAGGAAAGTTGTAATGAAGCAAAAACCGCTTGGTATACTCACCTTGAAGCGCATCAATGGTTTGCTCGTCTTCAGCGGTTCCGAGTGTGATCACGCAAAGACTCTGGGTTTGACCGCGAGTAAAAAGTGCGGACCCATGAGTTCTTGGAAGCACCGAAACTTCGGTGGTGATTGGACGAATTTCACGAATCCCGCGGCCATCCGGACGCTTACCAATATCCAAAATGTATTCGCGGACTTTTTCCTGTTCCACTTTATCAAAAACCATTTTCAAATAAGATTCGTTAAAATCTTCCGCTTCAGGATTAAACTGCGCTTCCACTTTATCAAAAAGCTCGTGAGTGGCTTTTTCGCGCGCTTCCTTGGAAGGAAGTTCGAAGATTTTATTAAATTCGCTGCCCACGGTTTTACGCACCGTATCCCACATACTGTCAGGAATTGGGAGCTTCACCACAGGACGCTTCGCCTTACCTGCTTTTGCGGTAAGATCTTTTTGAACCGCGATCACTTTTTTAATTTCGCTGTGACCAAACTTAACGGCTTCCATCATGCGTTCTTCGGTGATTTCTTTAGCTCCTGCCTCAAGCATGACAACCTTTTCTTCGGTCGCAGCAATCACAAGATCAAGTTCGCTGCGCTCCAGATCTTCAGAGGAAGGGTTGGCCACGAAATTACCATCAATGATTCCCACTCGAACCGCTCCGAGCGTATGCTCAAAGGGGATGTCAGAAACTTTGATCGCGGCAAAAGCGGCGTTCATGGCCAAGATATCCGTCACATTTTCATTACCTACGGAAAGGACCATGACCGTAATCTGAGTTTCATTTAAAAAATCAGCGGGGAAAAGAGGACGCATCGGACGGTCAATCAAACGCGCAATTAATACTTCAGAATCTGCGGGTTTACCTTCACGCTTAAAATATCCGCCAGGAAACTTTCCAGCAGCATAGGCGCGCTCACGATAATCCACGGTTAAGGGAAAGTAATCCATTCCCTCTTTAGGTTCTGGTGCGCCAACTGCAGCAGCCAGAATCACGGTGGATCCGCATGTGGCAATAATGGAGCCGTGGGCTTGCTTCGCCATCCGGCCTGTTTCTAAACTAAATTCTCGATTTCCAAGAAGACCTTGGACTTTATGGACAGTAGACATGGTAATTTTCCTTTCAGAATGATCGCGCCAACAGGAAGGCGTTATTTCCGCAGTTCCAGACGGGAAATGAGTGCTTTATAGCGTTCAGAATCGGTTTTTTGAAGGTAACTCAGCAATTTTTTTCTTTTGCTGACCATCTTGATCAGACCGTACCGAGAATGATGATCCTTCGGGTTCTTCTCAAAATGGGGCGAGAGCGTATTAATCTGCTCGGTAAGAATTGCAACTTGAATTTCAACCGATCCGCAATCTCGTTTGTGGGTTTTATGGTCGGAAAGGACTTTTTTCTTTGTTTCTTTTGTCAGTGACATGAAATGTTCTAACTCCTTTATCTTTCAATTTTTGTCGTCAAAGTTGGCGCAGTATACCTTAAGCGGCTGTTTTTGTAAATCTGAAGATCCTACTCGCTTGTGAAAGTTATATACCCCTATCCAAAATCACGCCTTTTAAAGATATAACTTGTTTATTTATATAATGTTACATCAATTACAATGCACCGAGTACTTCCTGTGCCTTGGCCACATCAAGGGCAATCTGAGTTTTCAAGGCCTCGGATGACGGAAACACCTGCTCTCCACGAATCCTTCCTCGGAAGGCAACCTCAAAGTGCTTTCCGTATAGCGAATCCGTCACAGAATCCAAAATAAAAACTTCAGCAACCTTTGGCGCTCCCTTTTCTTGATGAAAAGTTGGACGTTTTCCGTAATTAAGCACTCCCGGCCGCCAAGGTCCCGTTCTGAAAACAGGATTCTCCAAGCGCTCAGGCATTTCTCCAAGTACACTCACTTCCCGGACCTGAACCGCATAAACACCTTCAGGCGGGATGATTTCTAAATCTATTTTGAGATTAGCGGTGGGAAAACCAAGACTGGATCCGCGCCCGTCCCCATGAATAATCTCGGCTAAAATACTGTAGGGCCTTCCAAGACACGTCTCAGCTAGAGCCAGCTCCCCTTTTAGAATAAGTCCGCGAATGCGCGAGCTGGAGACCAACTCATCATCTACTTTAAATCCTGAAACTTCTTCGTAAGAAAATCCCATACGACTCGCTGATTGAGCCATAAATTTCGCATCGCCTTTTCGCTGGCGGCCAAATCGAGCGTTATGTCCCAAAATCATTTTTTTTACGCGAAGCTGGTTCACTAAAATATTTTGGATAAATGCTTCCGGTTCAATTTCAGCAAACGAGGCTGTGAAGGGAAGAAAGAAACAAAGGTCTAAACCAGTTTCTTCTAATAGAAGCAGCTTATGTTCAGGGCTGCAGAGAAGCGCTGGTTTTTTACTGGGATTCAGAAGCGCCTGAGGATGTGTTTGAAAGGTGATGAGGCCTGCTTGCCCGCCGTATTTTTTTGCATCGCGAATCAACGTTCTTAGGATCAGTTGATGTCCGCGATGAACACCGTCGAAATTCCCCAACCCAAGCAAGAGTGGTAATTCAGAAGGAAACTGAAAACTTTCCGGAGAGGTCAAGACGCGCATGTTATTTAAGACCGTGTAATGGCAAAACCATTTTTTCGAGTTCTAAAGGAGGCATATTGCGAAGCTCGTCAATCGTCACCGCATTCTTAAGGTGAAATGGTCCAGATCGGAGTCTTTCCAATTTGGCTAAAGTTGCAAAACATCCCAGAGTTTCCCCGAGATCATTCACAAGTGTCCGAACATAAGTTCCTTTTGAAACCGAGACTAAAAAATGGACAAAAGCTCCCTCTTGTCCAAGAAGATCAAACCGATGGACCACAACCTGTCTTCCGTCACGTGGAACCGTCATTCCTTGACGGGCTAATTTATAAAGACGCACACCCTGATGTTTCAATGCTGAGACCATGGGAGGCACTTGGATAATCTCTCCCGTAAACTCGGGAAGCTTGGAACGCAAAGTCTCTAGCGTAACGCCTTCCCACGGTGCAGACTGAATTACTTTTCCCTGACGGTCATGAGAATCGGTTTGAATTCCAAGCTCCATAGTCCCCTGATATTCCTTTTCATCCCCACTTAAACGATTCGAGAGTTTCGTGGCGCGGCCAAGTAAAATCACAAGAAGCCCAGTAGCTAAAGGATCCAAGGTTCCGGCATGACCTACTTTTTTGATGCGAAAATTTTTACGGATAAATCCGCAAACATCATGCGACGTCCAATCCGTAGGCTTGTTGACTAATAAAACGCCGTCTAAAATCATAAATGAAACTCCGCATGAATGCGTTCGAGAACCTGTTCAATGACTTTTTTAAGAGTTGTTTTGTAAAATAAGCAGCCCGAGGATTTTTTATGCCCCCCGCCGTCAAAATAAGCAGCGATCTTTTGCACATCGTATTCTCCTTTAGAGCGGAATGAAACGCGCACCGCATCTTGACCAGGAACCTCACTCGCAAAGAACACAACCTTCACGCTTTGGATCAGCCTCAGAAAATCCACAAACCCTTCCGAATCCTCATAATCCGCCCCGTAGCGCTTCACATCCTGACGCGTCATGGACGCCCAGGCAATTTGATCCTTGGCCGAGGTTCGAATTTTTTTGAGTAAATAACTGTAAAGGAATATTTTATTGAGTGAATAATTAGAATAAATATCTCGGCTGATAGTCTCGACATCAATCCCAGTCCCGATTAATTCTGCGGCAATACGGTGCGTTCGTGCACAGGTATTGCTGTAGCGAAAGGATCCTGTATCTGTTGAAATAGCAATGTAAAGATATCGTGCTTCATCCTTAGTCAGCGACAGTTTGAGATGTTTAAAAATATCATAAACCACTTCGCCTGTTGCTGCAGCCTGCGGATGCACTAAGTTAAAGGTGCCAAAACCTTCGTTGCTGATGTGGTGATCAATATTAAAAATCGGGGTTTTTGGAGAAATTAAATGGGCCACTGTTCCGATGCGATCGAATTTAGCGCAGTCCGTTACAAGCACTGCATCAAATTTATGTCCGGCTGATTTAAATTTTTCCGAGGTGTACCAAGATTCACAGGAAAAAAGAGTTTGCAAGGTCGCAGGAGGATTTTCTTGGCCAACAAGATAAGTTTTTTTACCCAGCCGGTTTAAAAGTGATGCCATGGCAAAAAGACTTCCTAAAGCATCTCCTTCGGGAAGGACGTGACAAGCGAGTAAAATCTTTTGAGTTTTTTTTAGTGCTTTGCAAAAATCCGAGATTGAAGAACCGTGGAAAGATCCGGTGGTTTTCATGTTTTAAGCCTGAGGACCTGAACCTTCGGAGTTCATATCATCAATTTTTTTGAGAGTCTGATCGATTTCCATTCGGCGATCATTGGTATCATCGTAAGCAAAGGTTAAAACCGGGGTAAAACGAAGTTTGAGCGCTACACCAATTTCTCTTTGTAAAAATCCGGCTGCTTTTTCAAGACCAATTTGACACGCAGCGCGGCTCTTAGCGTCTCCAAGCACTGAATAAAACACACGGGCAGTCCGTAAATCCGGGGCCACTCCCACATGCGTCACTGTGACAAATCCAATTCTGGGATCCTTGATGCGATGAAGCAAAAGATTGCTGATTTCCATTTGGATAAGGTGAGAGACACGATCCAGCCGTTTTCCTTGCATGATGATTTCCTTTTCTAAACGCTCAGGGGGGTCAAACTATGAGAGTTTGGTCGCAACCTTCTCAAGATGATAACATTCAACAATATCACCTACGCGCAGGTCCTTAAAACCTTCAAGAGCAAGCCCGCACTCGTAACCCTGAGATACATCACGGGCATCATCTTTAAATCGCTTGAGAGAATCGAGACGTCCGTCGAATACAATCACATTGTTGCGAAGAACACGCACAGGATGATTGCGGATGATTTTCCCTTTGATGACATAACCGCCGCCAATAGTTCCGACCTTGGAGCTTTGGAACGTTTGGCGAACTTCCACGCGGCCATCCATCACCTCATTGTAAGTGGGCTCTAACAGACCTTCCATGGCCTTGCGGACATCATCCATGACTTCATAAATAATATTGTAATAGCGAAGATCCACGCCTTCTTTTTGGGCTGTATTTTCAGCTTTGCTGTCCGCTCGAACGTGAAAACCGAGAACAACAGCATCTGAAGCAAGGGCCAGCATCACATCAGATTCAGAAATAGGGCCGATGCCGGAATGAATCACGCGCACCTGACATTGATCATTACTCAGTTTTTCCAAGGACGGTGCTAAGGCTTCTAAAGAACCTTGCACATCGACTTTGATAATAATTTTGAGTTCTTTAAAATCTCCTTCGGAAAGACGTTCATATAAATTCTCAAGTGAAAGATGTTTGCTCGCAGAACTTAAATCTTTTTCGCGTTTCTCAAGAGATTTTTGTTCGGTGATACGACGGGCAACGCGCTCATCTTCTACAACATGAAACGATTCACCTGCATCAGGCACTCCGTTCAATCCCATGAGCGAAACAGAATAAGAAGGTCCGGCTTCATTCACTTGTTTGCCGCGATCATTTTTCATGGCCCGAACTTTTCCGGAATTAACACCGCAAACCACGACATCGCCTACTCGTAAAGTCCCGCGTTGAACAATGACGGTCGCAACAGGACCACTCCCCTTAGTGAGGTGAGCTTCCACCACAGTGCCTGAGGCTTCGCAAGCTGGATTCGCTTTGAGCTCCATCACTTCAGCCTGTAAAAGAAGGATATCTAATAATTCTGAAATCCCGGTTTTGGTTTTAGCAGAAACCGGCATACAAATGGTTTTTCCGCCCCACTCTTCAGGAGTGAGATCATGACTTTGTAGCTGACCGCGAACTTTTTCTAAATTCGCAGAGGGAAGATCGATTTTATTGATAGCCACCACAATCGGGCATCCTGCTTCACGCGCATGATGAATGGCTTCCACGGTTTGAGGCATGATACCGTCATCAGCTGCCACCACAAGCACCACAATATCCGTAATGTTGGCTCCGCGCGCACGCATGGCCGTAAATGCTTCATGACCCGGAGTATCTAAAAAGGTCACATGACCTTTCCCAGGAATATCTACACCATAAGCGCCCATATGCTGAGTAATGGCACCTTTTTCAGAAGCCGCAACATTCGCACTTCGGATCGCGTCAAGCAGCGATGTTTTTCCATGATCCACATGTCCCATCATAGTCACAACCGGAGGACGAAGCTTTACTTTTTTCTCATCACCAACATGAAGATCTTTGGCCAAGTATTTTTCAACTTCGTCGATTTGTTTGGCAATTTTAATTTTTAGAACTTCCGCAAGGTTTGTCACCACTTCTTCATTAAGAAGCTGATTCACGTTTGCAAAAATCCCCATGGCCATCAAGGATTTAATAATCCCAGACACACTTTGTCTTGTTTCCTGCGCCAGATTACCAACTGTGATTGGAAATCGGAGCATAATCACTTTTTCAACATTTTGCGGTTCCGCTTTCACTGCAGGGGACACTGGCGCTGAAGAAGCAGGAACTGGCTTTTCAACTTTAGGAGCTGCCGCCTTGGCAGGTTCTGGAGAGACGTTCACCGCAGGCTTCTCAGCAGACTTCGCGGGTTCAGCCACCACAGGTTTAGAACTAGGTGTTTTTTCCGGTGCTTTTGGAGCTTCGGGTTTAGCTGGTTTTTCAGCAATCTTTTTAGGTGCTTCTTTGGTAGATGCAGCCACAGACGCAGGAGAAACCGCAACGGCCTTCTTTTTCTCTGCTTTATCCTTAGCGGGAGCTTCTTTAGAAACCGTTGTGGGGCTCGCAGCAGCTTTAAGCTTCGGGATCAGAACTTCATCCACGAGAGACATGTGTCCCTTTGCCTCACCTCCGAGCGCTTCAATCTTTGCAATTAATTCCTTACTCGAGAGATTCAATTCTTTGGCAAGTTCGTGGATTCTCATGCTTTCTCTTCTTCCGATTGAGGAGGTACCGAGGGATGATGTTCCTCACTTGCCTCTTTATTTTTTTCCTGAATTGCTTTGGCTGAGGCTAAAATTTTCTCTGCTGTTTTTTCTCCCACGCCTTCGATCTTTGCCAAATCTTCAACCGGTACGCGGAGAAGATCTTTCATGGTTTCGATCCCAGAAGCACGTAAAATCTCAGCTGTTTTCTCTTCAATACCCTCTAATTCTTCTAATGGGATTTTCTGACTCACGCTGCGCACATCAAGCTGCCATCCAACAAGCTTCGAAGCTAAACGAACATTTTGACCCTTTTTCCCAATCGCCAGAGAAAGCTGGTCATCTTCCACAAGAATCTCAGCGGTTTTTCGAGCGTGATCCAAAGTGACTTCTTTCAACTTGGCAGGCTCCATGGCTTTTCGAATAAAAGCTCCCATATCCTCGCTATAAGGAATAATGTCGATTTTTTCTCCGCCTAGTTCCCGAACAATATTTTTGACACGCTGCCCGCGAACACCAACGCAAGAACCAACACAATCGATTTTTTCATCTTTGGAAAAAACAGCTATTTTTGTTCTAGAACCTGCTTCGCGAGCCGCACCGCGAATCACGACAATGCCATCGTGAATTTCAGGAACTTCCAATTCAAAAAGCCTTTGTACTAATCCAGGGTGTGCGCGGGAAAGAATGATCTCAGGTCCCTTGGGAGACTTGCGCACTTCTACCACATAAGAACGGACAATATTCCCCTGGCGGTATTCATCCACAGGAGATTGTTCTCGCGCAGGTAAAATCCCTTCCGCTTTTCCAAGATCCACAATAATGGCCTTAGATTCAATCCGGTGCACATTCCCTGTAATAATGTCACCTGTGCGCTTATTGTATTGGTCAAAAATGGTGTCACGCTCAGCTTCGCGTATTTTTTGAATAATTACTTGCTTTGCTGTTTGAGCAGCAATACGTCCGAAACGTGTGTCGTTAAAAGGTTTACCATTGTCAAAAAGCTTGATTTCGCAGGTCTTGGGATCAATTTCAATAGTGAATCTATCTGGATCAGAGTAGCTTCTGCGGCATGCTGAGAGAAGGGCCTGGCGAAGGGCTTCCAAAAGAAGCTCTTTCGAGATCCCCTTTTCTTTCTCAACGTATTCTAGAGAGGCTAACAATTCTTGGTTCATATTTTCCCTGGATTATCCTGAAAATAAAAGAAGTGGGCTAGCTACTGGCCCACTTCTTATGAAATAAAGACGAAATATGGATTGGATTGTAACAAAACTACTCGGTCTGTCAAGCCTCCTGATGCCGGGGTTTATTGACCACTTGAGCTTGAGAAACGAGTGCTTTGAGGTCTAGCACAGCCTGGTGAAGAAGGGTAGGATCTTTGATATTCAGCAGAGCCTCTATCGATTCACTAAGCTTTTTGATATTTCCATTTTGGGCCTGCACCGCCTGAATCAGGGTATTCAGCTCTTCAGCAACCTCAATAAAAAAGTCCCCTTCTCGCAGCCGAAATTGCTGTAAGTTATGACCATGATTAATTCTACGCAAAACAGTCTGAAACCTGAAAACCGGCCCTGCGATGCGATGGAGGAAAAACAGGCCAAATGAGCCAATCACGACCAAAGTGGCAAAAAGCACGCAGGAAACCCATAAAATTAACTGATAGCTGACATCTGAAAGCACCTCATAGGGATTGATTTTCCCGAATCGGAACCCTCCCCCAAAAGCAGCCTCACGGATGGTGTAATGGATGATAAATCCAATAGCAAACATGGAAATCATGAATAGGACAATCACGACAAACATGAATTCCCGTTGCATGGGCTTATGGATCAATATATTTTTAACCTGCCGGCGATAGCCCCGATCCCCCGCTTTTTGCCCGGCACTTGCATTTTGCTGTACGTTCATAGAATCACCTCAAGAATTTCCAATTCTTTGTTATTTATCGGCCATCTTTAAAAAAGAAAAACTGCGAAAATGAACTAACTTTTTTAAATCCTCCCAAACATAAAGCAAGTTGGGCAATACAAACAAGGTAAGAAGCGTGGAGGAAAGAAGCCCTCCAATAACCGTCACCGCTAAAGGCCTCCACAGTTCACTAGATTGACTCCATCCAAGCGCAAGCGGAACAAAGCCTAATACGGTTGAAAGTGTCGTCATAGTAATCGGTCTTAGACGATCTTGACCTGCTCGCACTAAAATGACCTCAAGAGGAAGCCCTTCCCGTCTTAAATGATTCACGTGATCCACCATAATGATGGCAGAATTGACCACATACCCCGCGAGTAAAATCACTCCAATAAAAACCTGCTGACTAAAAGGTGTCCCGCTTGAAAGAAACTTCGGAATTGGACTAAAAATATCTTTCGCTAAACCGCGGATCAAGCCCATCACGTCATGTTTTGATCCAGGTTCAAAAAAAGAGGTGGCGCTGGCAAGAACACTCTGCTGAAAATCCTTTGAGAAAAATCCGGTTAAAAACCCCCATATTCTTTTGATAAAGGCCGGTTCGCCCGTAATCCATAGCGCTACCCAAACTCCGATCAATCCAAAAAGCACTGAAGCAATGAGCCAAACAGGCTGGACCAAATCCTCGAAAAGACAAGCCAAAATCATGTAGACCAAAAGCAAGGTCAGGACAACCGCCCAAATCAGTTCATTTTTACTTTCAAGAAGTTCATCAAAGGATCCGCCAAAACGCCAGTAGTAATCATCTGGAAATTTTATGTCCTTCAGCTTAGCTTTAACTTCAGTGGCAATTTCCTCAATAGGTCTTTTAGTATCGCCTTTTACAAAAACGTATCGATATTTGTCCTTGCGGTCAATGGTTTGCGGACCATCTGAGGCGTAAAAGTTAGAGATTTCTCCAAGCAATACCTGATTTCCAGATTCCGTCACAAGAGGAACAAAACGCAGGTCATCAATTTTTTGACGATAAATCGCTTGCAGCCTTGTGATGACTTCAATTTCCTCGCCTTTGGTGTAGTCGTGATACTTGGTTGGACGCATCCCTCGAACCTGAGCATGAACCCCATCAGCCACATGACGCACATCCATGCCATAAAGAGCAGCCCGCGATTTATTGACGAGCAAAGAATATTCCGGACGCTTTCTAAGATCAGTCATCACGAGATTCTGAAGGCCTTTGATTGGCTGCATGCGGTTAGCTGCCTCAATCGCAAGTTTTTGTAGCACATCATTATCATTCCCGAAAATATTGACGATTAACTTTTTCTGATCGGATCCCGAACTCCCTAAATCTACAATCAAACTGTAATCATCGTGCACTTGCTTGATCAGCTGATTCCCCTTCTCATCAATGAGTTTGATAATTTCATCTTTGGAATAAGTGCGTTTTTTTGCAGGCTTGAGACGCACAAAAATCCGAACATCGTCTTTTCGAACCGTGCTTGAAAACATCTGAATATCTTTGATTTTATCCAGCATATCTTCTACTTTTTTCACGGCTTCATCATTGGCTTCGAGTTTTGCGCCAGCGAGCGGAAACATCACAATTGCAAACTCATTTTCCTCGTAAGCAGACGGCCAGTCCATACTACGAAGTGCGAGGCCCGAAATACCAATCCCAAATAAACCTAAAAGCCCAAGCAAAACAACGTAGCGATTCTTAAGATTCCATTTCATGATCTTTTGATAATAATGAGGAAAAATTTCAAACCAATGGCCCGAAGATGAAGCAAGATTCAACGCATCCAATCCCCATTGCCGCATCGCGATGGGAACAAACATGAGCGCAATCAGAAACGAGATCAGCAAAGAAAAGGCAACTGTAAAGGCCAGCCCCTGGTACATGATTTGAATTTTTTTATCGACAAAAATAATAGGCAGAAAAACCACCAGTGTCGTGAGCAGCGATCCAAGCAGAGGAATCCACATTTCTTCCGCGCCCTGCTGAACGGCATCAACCGCTTCCAGCCCTTTTTCTTTTTTAGAAAAAATATTTTCGATAATCACGATCGAACTGTCGACCAAGATTCCAATCGCAAGCGCAAGACCGCTCAAGGTCATCACGTTGATGGAAATTCCAAAAAGATTCATAAAAAAGAAGGTGGCAACAATCGATGTCGGCATGGAGACTAAGACAATCAAAGCAAGTTCAAATCTTCTTAGAAATGCAAAAATCATTACCGCCACGAGGAACATTCCCAAAATTAATGAGGTCCGTACATCTGAAATGGCTCTTACAATCGCTTCTGATTTATCAGAAACAATGACTGATTTCAGATGACCTTTGTGATTTTTAGTAAAATCATCCAAAATGCTGCGAATCGTTTTCGCAACTGGAATGGTATTGGCCGTACTGGTTTTTTTCACGTAAACCGTAACGTTTTGTTCAAGATTCAAGCGCGCATAATCCGCTGCTTCCATGTACGAATCTTTAATCGTCGCAATATCCTTTAAAGGAATAATGGAACCCTGGCGCGTGGCCTTGATTCCAATCTCTCCGATTTCCTGCACCGTCTGAAAAGCGCCCATGCTTCTCACGCCGAGATTCAAAGTTTCCTTAGAAACATTTCCGGCAAGCAGATTCACGTTACTTTTACCTAAAATGTCCATGACGCGCTCAATGCCGATATTGAAATGCACTAACTTGTCGCGATCGATCTCGATCATGATTTTACGCTCGCGGCCTCCGTATACTTCCACGCTGGCAACGCCATCCACACGCGCTAAAATCGGTTTGAAAGTAACCTCCACCACTTCTCGAATTTGTTCGGGCGACAAAATGTCAGAGGTCAGCGCAAAAACAAGAATCGCAGATTCTGCATCATCGTAATTGGCAATCACGGGTTTTTCGATTTCTTTGGGAAGTAGCGGCTTCACACGCGAAAATTTTTCCCGGACTTCAAGCGCCGCAAAACGCATATCTGTACCTGGTTGAAACTCCATCGTGACGCGAGATTCCGCTTCGCGCGAGTTCGAGTACAGACTCTTCATACTGCTTACCGTGGCAACTGATTCTTCAACCGGTTTGGTGATGCTTTTTTCCACTTCAATCGGAGCAAGACCGCCGCGGGCACGCACAATAATACTGATAATGCCTTGATTTTGGCCTTGATATAGTTCTACTGGAAGACGAACGAGGGCGATGGCGCCTAACATAATCAGCGCGGCAAAAAGCATTAACACCATGACTGGACGACGAAGCGCGATGCTAGGCAGACCCATTAGCTATTTCCTTCTTCATCCAAATCTTCTTCGCTGATAGCTTCCTCATATCCGACAAATCGTTCTGAGAAGTAAGTCACGATGATATAAAACAAAGGAACAACAACAAGTGTTAAAAGAGTAGAAGAAAGCATTCCGCCCATACTAGCGACCGCCATGGGACGGCGTAGTTCAGATCCTTCCCCCAAGCCAATGGTGAGAGGAAGAAGACCAATCACGGTGGTTAAGCAGCTCATTAAAATTGGCCGCGTTCTGACCTTCGCAGCAGTAATGGCAGCCTCGGCAACTTCCATACCTTCGGCACGCAATTGATTTAAATACTCGATCAACACAATGGCGTTATTGACAACCGTTCCAACAAGTAAAATCACCGCAAACATCGACATCACGTTGATAGAAATTCCTGTCAGGAAAAGACTCAAGACCACTCCGACAAAAGAAAGAGGCACGGCAATCATAATAATGAGCGGCTGCAAAAAGGACTCAAACAACGCTGCCATAATCATGTAGTTCAAAACCAGCGCCAGCACAAAAGCAAAAATCAAAAGCGTATAACTTTCCTTTTGCTCTTTTAGTTCTCCGGAAATACTGGCTTGAAACTCCGGAAACTTGTTGGGAACATCCAATTTTTTAAGCATGCTCTGAACGTGTTTAAGCACGGTTTTGCTTTGAACATTTTTCTTAAGCGAGGCAGAAACAATCGTGGCGCGCTCCTGATCCAAGTGTCTGATTTCGCTCGGACCACGACCTTTTGTAATGTCCGCAACTTCCTTTAACGGAATTAATTGATCCAAGGCTTGAGAATAAAGAAGAAGATCGTTCAAATTCTGAATATTTTCTTTATCCTTTTGACTCAAGCGAACTCGAATATCAAACTCGCGTCCTTCTTCGTGATATTTCGTGGCCACCACACCGTCGATCGCTGCCTTGGCCGTAAGAGAAATATCCATCGGCGAAACCGCATAGCGAGCAGCACGTGATTTATCGATTTGAACTTTAGTTTCCCAGGCAGGATCAGCCACGTCATCTTGAACGTCCACCACGCCGTCGATTTTATTGAGTTCGGCTTTGAGCGTATCCACGAGATCGCGCATTCTTTGAAAATCATAGCCTTTAACTTCGATCATGACCGGTTTCACACCGCCGCCTGCAAGTTGAAATTCGCTTTCCTGATCCAAGAATTCAATTTGTCCTTCTTCTAAATCAATCATTTCCTTTTTTGCCCGAAGTTCATCGACCACAGAAGCAGAAGATCTTTTACGCTTGCTCTGAAGTGTCACGAGAATCACACTCTGCCACTGCCTCAGCGTTTCAATTTTGACATCACCTTGTCGACTTTTTTCAGCACCAATCGTAACCTGAAGATCTTTGACTTCAGGAATTTCCCGTACTGCTTTTTCGATGCGCTTCACCACGCGATCAGTCACTTCAATGCGCGTGCCAATAGGCATATCGAGTTTGATTAAAAACTGCCCTTGATCCACTTTGGGAAGAACCTCACGATCCAAGGTGGGAGTCACCACAAACATGGTTCCAAGCAGCACCACAAAAATGAAGACTAAAATGGAAGAGATGGAACTTTCTTTCTGACTTCGAGGAACCGATGCCCCGACATAAGGATCTAAGACCTTGGTCCAATTCCAGGGATTGTATTCCTTAAACTTAATGTTCAAGGTGGTGGTCAGCATGGCCACAAAACTTAAAGGAATGATGGTGGAAATAATCTGAGAAAAAATAATGGCCCAGGAAAGATCTTTCATCATCTGACCCACAAATCCTGGGACAAAAACAATCAAAGGAAAAAAGACCGCCACCGTTGTGAGATTGGATCCAATCACGGCCCAAGTCACCTCGCCTGTGCCTTTGATCGCTGCATCTTCTGGACTTTCGCCAAGCTGCCTGCGGCGGAAAACGTTTTCAACCACCACAATACTGGTGTCCACAATCATACCCACGGCCAATGCTAAGCCGCCAAGCGACATCGTATTTAAACTGATGCCTGAGATGGCCATCAGAAAAAAAGTCCCAAGAACAGAAATCGGAATCGACAATGTCACAAGAAGAGAAGCTTGAAATGATCTGAGGAAAGCAAAAAGAACCAGGAATGCAAGGAAGCCTCCTTGAATACCCTCACTTTTCAAATTATCCATGGAATTTTTAATAAAAACCGAATGATCATAAATAATATCTGCTTTGATGCCTCGGGTCGTAAGATCCGGATCCAGGCTTAAAAGCGTTTTTCGAAGCCGCTCCACAACCTCAATCGTATTCGCATTGGCTTGTTTTTGAATCGAAAGTGCCAAATTTTCCTTAGAGTTATATCGAGAAACACTGGTGCGCTCACCCGTTCCATCAATCACCTCAGCAATATCTTTTATCAGTAAGAGGCGTTTATCCATCATCTGTTTGTTGACGTCGTAGCGCTTAGAATCGAGGGTTTCTCGGGGTCCATCATCGCCACGTTCGATAAAACTTGTTTCTTCGCGGCGAACCTTTTGAACGGTGTCCACACCAGCTACTGAATATTCAATTTCAGTTACATTTTTATATTCACCCACGGTGCGAATAAGATATTCGTAAAGGCCCTTTTTAATGCTGCCAGCCGGATAAGACACGTTAGAATCTTCAATCGACTGGATCACTTGGAGCAGAGAAAGATGCCCTGCTCGTAAGCGCCCCTGATCAATGTTGATTTGAATTTCACGGTTGACTCCTCCGGATAAATTAATAGAGGCAACCCCTTCTACTTTTTCGAGATTGTCTTTGATCATTTTTTCCGTCAAAAGTTTCAAGCGCACCGGCGCAATATTGGGTCCGGTGACCGAAAGAATCATGATGGGACGTGAGAGCGGATCAAATTTGAGAACCACGGGATCATCGGCTTCTTTGGGAAGACGCTCTTTAATTAAATCGATTTTTTCGCGGACTGCGAGAGCAGCAAAATCAATATCCTGACCCCAATTAAAAGAAATAATGACCGTGCTGCGGCCTTCCCGAGAAATAGACTCGATGCGTTTGAGACCAGAAACAGAACCCACGGACTCTTCAATGGGTTTGGTGATGAGGTTTTCAATTTCTTCCGGCGCCGCGTTGGCGTAATCAGTCACTACCGTGATCTGGGGAAAATTAATGCGAGGGAAAAGTTCCTGGGGAAGTTTCCGAAGAGAGATCACACCCAAGAGAACAATCATGAGCGTAAACATCATGACTGTTACTCGTTTGCGAACGACGTATTCCGCAAGCTGCATAATTCATGGGATGTCCCCGGATAGGCCAGGGACAAAGCTAAATATTTTTCTGATCAAAAGAAAAATATTTGCGGTTAATAAGTTTTGATTCAAGATTCCGTCCGCTCTAGCGAACGTCGCGATTATCGGATGATGACCCTGCAAATCCTGCAGCGGTTGAAATAGGGCCGAAGAAATCGAGGAGCAAGGAACGTTCCTCCGAATTAGAGATCCGCGTCCTGCGTTTCCGCAACACGAACTTGCTTTCCATCCTGAAGCCGTTCAAGGTTGTTAGCTGCTATTAACTCTCCTTCGGAAACGCCTGCATCCACTTGAGAGTAATCCGCGCGCGTGTACCCAATCACCACCGGTCGTTTCTCAACCGTATTTTTGTCACTGTGGATCACATAAACAAACTGTTCACCTTCTTTACCCTGCAGGGCATCGGTGGGAACTACAAGCGTGTTCTTTTTACTGTAAAGTAAAATGCGGATACGGCAGAACATGCCGGGCAAAAGAAGTCCCTCAGGATTTTCCACTCGAACTCTTGCAGTTGCAGTACGACTCGTTCCAGTCACCAAGGGCGCGACGTTTTCGATCACGCCTTCAAAATTCTTGTCCGCATAAGCATCCACAAAAACGCGGGCCTTCTGACCCAGTGCTATCTTATTAACATCTTTTTCACCCACTCCAAATTCTGCAAACACATATTCCGTCATCACGTGAGTTCCAAGAAGCGTATTGGCCGTGATCGCTTCTCCCTCTTCAACATTCAATTGACCAATCATGCCAGCAGACGGTGCATACAAATTTGATTTTTCAAGCATGGCCTCGTGCGCTTTCATCTGAATGCGCGCAGCTTCCATTTCGTATTTTTTAGAATCCAATTCGAGCTTCACTTTATCCAGTGTAGATTGCGGAATGGCGCCCATGGCAAAAAGTTTTTTGTGTTCATTCACTTTATCTTCTGCAATTTTACTTTCAGCTTCAGCTTTGTTAAATTCAGCTTGCGATTTTTTCAGCTGCAGAAGAATGTCATCCTGGCGCAAAGAAACGAGCAAGGCGCCTTCTTCGTAACGTTCTCCTTCTTTATAATTAATCGAGCTGATCACGCCTGGAATTTCGAAACTCAATTTGAATTCCATAGCCCCCTTGATGGTTCCGAGCTGATTCAGGGGATCTTCGTAATTGTAGCGTCCCACCTTGTAAGCTTTTACTGGAATGACTTCCGGTTTTGAGGCTTGTCCCGGCTGACTGATCACTTTCTCAAGTGGAGGTTTGAAGGAAGGGAGGCACCCTTTGACTGTATTGAAAAGCATCAACGCACCAATCACAGCAGCTGCGATAAAAATCCATTTTTGAAAAGGAACGCCTGCGGGTTTAGAGGTAGGAGACTCAATCTCAACTTTATTTGAACTCTCCTCGCTTTTATAGATCCGAGAATCTGGCTTTGGAGAACTTGCTGGCTTTTTCTTGGTTCCGCCTAATAAATTTTTGACTCGCTGAAAAAGCCCTCGTTCATATGGAGGTTTCTGGTCTTCACTTCCCGAATGATTCATTGTCCTCTCCGAATTTTAAATAGTTCGGAATTCCGATGGCATAATTCAATGTCGCACGAGCCACAAGATAGTCCGCGATCGCTTTGCGTAATTTCGTCAGGTCATCCAGTCTATCACGTTCCACTTCCAAATATTCTGAAATTTGCGCCTGATTCTGTTCAAGCTCATGAAGCTTGAGCTGAGCTACACGATTACGGTAATTCACTTTTTGGACAAGAGATTTGAGCTGAATTTCATTTTTCTGATAATCAAAATAGGCCTGCTTCACATCTTGAATGACTTTCTTTTCCGTTCGTTCCAATTCAACGACTTGTTCAAGTTTTTGAACTTCAGCCTGCTTCGACTCCACGAAATCATTAAGGCCATCCAAAATTCCAATGCTGAATTTACTATTGGTTTGCATCGTGCCTCGTGACCCTTCAAACTCGGTGACCGAAGGAGCTCTTTCATCGTGATCAAAACTGTACCCGATTTTATTTCCACCCGCGTTCCAATTGAGCTCAAGTAAACAACGAAATTCTTTTCTCCATTTAGGATCATTGGCTTGAAAGTCATAAGCTTCACCAAGATTTCCCATTTCAAGAGTCACATTGGCTTGAGGCAGAAATTTCCCGAATTTAATCTTCTGAGCAAGTTGTGCGGCCTCAAGACGCGCAGCTTCAACCCGAAGCTCCGGACGGTTCTTGTAAGCTAAATCCACTAAGTGATCTACTTCCACATTGCTCATTCCCGCAGGCAGAACAAAAAGATCGCTCGCTTGAAGTGTTTTATCCGTTTTAGAAACAGCCTCTTCTTTTGCCATCATCTGCGCAACATCGTAGAGAGGAACCACATCGATGTGATCACGAATCTGAAGATTCAGCAGCTTCTGAAGTTCTAACTTGGCAAGTTCAAGCTCCTGAGTAGCATTTTCCTTACCAAAGGTGATTTCACCGTAAAGAGACTGGGCATTCAAATTTTCAATTTCAGAAATAATACTCTCACGAAATTTTTTGGAGGAGATGTCCTGAAATTTTTTCAGCCGCTCTACCGCTTCTTGATAGTCCCCCACAAGTTGATTGGTGCGGTCAATATCAAAGTAGGCTTTTGAAACATCAAGAACAAGCTGACCTAAAACCGCATCATATTCGTTTTCTGCAGCTTCAAACTCCGCCTTGCCCTGTAAAAAAGTATTCCATAACATGCCACCCCTAAAAATGGGCTGCACGAGCTTAAAACGATAACTGCCTGAATTGTAATTAAGTGAGTTCAATTGACCGCTTTTATCATTGAGTTCGTAGCTAGCTTCGGGAAAGAGATTACGAACTGCTGCCATAATTTTTCGGCGTCCTAAAGCCATTTTTTCCCATGCAGTCCGAGCCTCTGTATTTGATTGAATTGCTTGGTCGATCACGTCATTTAATGATTTGTTTGATTTTAAGCGCGTAAAATTCTGATTATTGCGCACCTTTCGAGGCGAGATCATTTCCTGTACAAGACGCTTATCAAGATAAGGCATTTTGTCATAGCGCTCAGCCCGTAAAGCCTTAACCTGCGATTTTAAATCTTTATTCTCTAGCGAATTGGCAGCAGGCATTGGCGCATTATTATCAGATCTGATTCTCGTTGAAGAAGCTACTGGAGCAGGAGAGGTTTTCTGAGCAGCATCAGCTTTAACTGCCTGAGTTTCATTAGAGTTTAACGGGTCTCGGTGACCCAGAGCCGGACTTTGAGCCGAGTCTACTACAAGGTCAGCACCAGCGGTTGCCATAGACGGACTTGTTTCCAATACCGCATCTTGAGACCAGGCCGGAGAGGGCGAAACAATTGCCCAAATGATAAAAACCGACAGACCAATTCTGTTCATCGCAAACCGCTTTTCTTTATCTAATCGTTAAGAATTCTTTATCGCTTATCGGCACTGCAAAAAAAAGTCTTGATGAAAAACTTTTAGTCGCTTATTTTTTGCCTTCTTTTTAGTTCTCTAAAAGCCTCTTCATAAGGCTTATATTTGTATCTTAAAATCAAATTTGTATTCTAAAAATCAGAGAAAGCTGGGTGCTGTCATTAAAAAAAGAACCGATTCTTTTTGCAATAGATTTTGAATCGAGTGGGGGTAAACCCCTCTGAAGAAAATATTCTCCCCCTCTTTTAAAACCGCTTTTTTATTACCCACGATCACTTCAAAGCGTCCTACCAATACGGAGACATAAATCGGGTGACGATGTTTCAGATCTCCATCTTTTAAGATGCTTTTTGCATTAAAAATAAACTTTCCAAAGAAAAACTCTCGAATCAGTGGGGTAAAACCAACCACTTTAACACCCCATTGAGGAATATCCATTTGAAAAGAGCCTTTTTGCGAACCCACACTAAAAAAACTCTCCTGCAATAGCTCTGCTTGAGAAAACAAATCTGCAATGCTTACCCCAAGGCCTCTAGCAATCGATTGAAGGGTGAGCAGGGAAGGATTTTTGATGCGTCCCTTTTCCACAGCAGTCAGTGTGCGGGGATCTAAGTCTCCAGCTTTGCGGCACAAATCCGCACCTGAAATATTTTTATGGATCCTCAAATCGCGAATAATGGATGCAAGACTAAAGGGCGGCTGAGAAACCAGCTGTGATTTTGTGTGTTTTGCGATCTCTTGATAAATTGATTTGTTTTTTTTCACGAGATCTCCTCTGTGGTCCCATCTGTGGGCTGACGCACTCTGTCTTGATCCAAAATTAAAGTCCCAAGAATAAAACGTTTCTCAGTGTCTTCATTACGGAAAAACCATGACATTTTCGCCTCATCACGATCTGGATCCACATCATGAATGGCCGGAGTTGCACTTAAACTAAGTCCGGCACGCGGTTCCACATTTAAATACTTCCAACGGATCATTCCCTCGATAAGATAACCTGATGCATCTGAAAAACTTCGGGCATACACTTGTCCGGTCCGCGAAGGATCTTCCTCCATCCAAAACCATGACCACACCTCAACCTCTTCACCTTCACGATTCGGTCTAAACCCGATTTGAAAATCATTTTTTCGATCCCAATACAAACCATTTTTCTCAGGATCCACAAAAAGTTCAAAGCAGTCATCCTGCCAAATGGATTTTCCGTTTCGCCGTAAAGTTAAGAACTGGTCTCTTATTTTAGCCGCAAAAAAGAGTCCTGTCTCGTTCCATCCGAACCAAATATCTCCCGAAAGATCCTGATCATCATCCACCTGGCCACTCTCTAGATTTTTTACATCTAAATGAATAGGTTGAACATTGGGCCAATCCCGCAAAAACCCATCAATTTGAATGCCTCCAAAAAGATAGGGTACATGATATTCCGGAGGAGCGGGCCAAGGTAATGCCATCGTTCCTGATTTAAATCCAGCAGCATCTAATCCAGTTTTAATGATGGAGCTGCGCGATGTGGTTTTCCAAATCAGCTCACTTCTACTATTTTCAATCCCAAGCAGAATGGCGCCCTGATCAATCGCGATCACTCGATCATCAAACCAATGCTTATCTAAATTAAAAGCATCTGAAAAACCATAATCTCCCCAAAGAGAATCTTGATAACGCTCGTAAAGATGCTGAAGACAGGCCTTGGATTCCTTAGGAGTGAACATCATGGAGGTCAGGCACCCCGTAGGTGCAATAGTTCCATCATGAGTCGGCCAGCCTGGAGGAGCTCCGTAGGCTTTGTAACCAAAAGGGCCGTTTGATGCCGTAAATCCCCATGTATTCATACCGTAAGTGGTAAAACGAGACGATTGATCCATAGCAAACTGCCGATGCGCAAGCGAGGCTTGGCGAGAGTTTTCAAAATAGTCAGCATACCCATCATTTTTATTTCGAAAATCAATCCATAGGTGAGGATACTGATGCGTAAAAAGCGGCGGCATTTGGATCAATCGATGGCCTTGATAGCTGCCTACCGGGCGAGCCAACGCCTTCCAGGATTCTGCAGAAATCGGATGTAAAGGCGAGCCTAGTGCCAAAATATAAAGCAAGAGAGACTCATCAAAATGATCCCATCGCCGTTTAGAAAATCCATGTTCAGGAGACCACGCGAGCGCAAACGTTTTTCCGCCATTTAACATCCACGGCCAATCGATCCTATCCAGAATTTTTTCTGCGAGATCACGAATCTGCGGATCTTCAAAATATTCAGTGACAAAAATAACACCCGCTAAAAAAAGCGCAGTATCAATGGGAGAGAGTTCCGATTTTGCAGACCGTTTTCCATTCTTTGGATCAAGAAAATGATAATAAAAACCGTGTTCGCCTTCTGCTTGAGTCAAAAAAAACTCGAGGGTTTTTCTAACTTTAGATTTGGCTTCAGCCCTGTCGATCCATCCTCGCTCAACACCCACGCCCAAAGCCGTTAATCCAAAACCCGTAGCAGCAACGCTTGCTTGGTGCTGAGTCAATCCCCCTTTGTGATTACTCGCGCTGTCATAAACCAATCCGGTTTGAGGATGGACTTCTTTTTGAAAATATTGAAATGCAGATGATTCGACTTTGTCTAAAAGCAGCTCTTGATCATTGGAGGCATAGGCATAAGAAGACAAAAAGGAGGCCATGAAAATCAAAAATAAAAAAAAATTTTTCTGAATCACGAGCGCATCTCTCAAAATATTTAAAAATTAAAAATAACTATCCTGCAAGTGCTTCGGACACCGTTTTTTCAAGCTCCTTCAAATTAAAGGGCTTATTCAAATAATGCAGGCATCCTAGCTCTTTGGCTTGCGCCACCATGGTCTCTTCCCGAACACCAGTTAACATGATAATTTTTTGATGAGGGTGCGTTGTTTTGATTCGGCGCAAAACCTCTAGCCCAATCATCTTCGGCATCATCATGTCGCAAACCACAAGATCGTAAGATTCTTTTCCAAATTTTTCCATACCCTCCAAGCCATCACCTGCGATGTCAACAAAATGTCCGGAATCTTCAAAATACTCCTGCATAAATTGCCGAATTGCAATTTCATCATCAATCAATAATATTTTTCGAGACGGCATGAAAGCGCTCCTTTTAAATTCCTTCTATTTACCTATTTTGTGATCATCTGGATTTCCTGGCAATGGACGAAAATCTTCACTTCCGGGTCGATTTTCAAAATTTTTCTCTTTCATTTCATCTGGATTGATGGGTGGAGGCAATAAATCAGGAGGAGCTAGCAAGCGTTCGTTAGATGGCTCTTGATTTGAATCCACATTCAAGGGGCGATGAGCCTCCTGGTCTGATTTTTCTTCAAGGCTAAAAATAGCATCCTCCTCTTTGTCTTGCCTCTTTTCTTGAAATTTCGACTCTTTTTGAGCTATAGCATCCAAAAGATCCTGCGATTGCTTCGTGCGCAGAGGATCCAGATTGATCACATTTTCAGGCTGAAAGGAGTCCGCATCTTTAAAAGAAATTTGTTTCCCCTCTTCAAGAGTTAACGATTTCTCCGTTTGCCCTTCCGCATTCAAGAGAGAAATGTCAAGAGAGCTTTCGCGCCGATCTTCTGTGGGAAGAACTCCGGCAGAAAATTCTCCAATGGCCGCATGATAAACAACATCAAATCGTGTGCCTCTGACCGCAGCCACCGCAATGGGTGTGGAAACTTGATAAGATTCCCCGGCGGCAAGCCCGTCGAGCGCATTAAAAAGTGTCCCGTCTTCAAGCTTAACAACCGTTGGTTCAATTTTGATAAACACCGCATGCGTATTAGGCCCAACACGAGCAATATCAAGAAAATGATGATCATAACTAAGCTCTAAAATGCCAGTGGCATCTGTCAACACCTGATCGCCCTCTTCGATCAGCATCCCCTTCTGAGCCAATTGCCAGTTTGTTGCCGCATTTTTTAAAATTTTAGCCGATCCTTCCACTGAAAAAATTTGAGCCTGATGATCCGAAAGATCAGAAACAACCTCGGGTTGGTTGATCTGGGTCCCTGTGGGATCAAGCACTTCTGCGCTCATTTCATGATGAACCAAAGCATCCGACATCTCGTCTGCGGAAGTTTCGGCATTGACACAAACAATCGGATGGATCAACGCCGTACAAAAAAATAAGAATGCAAAGATGCGCACTTAATCCCCCTCTCGGTTTCAGACCAAAGGACAAACTTTGGATAGTTCAAAAATAGCAGATTATTGTAACCTCAAATCAATGGCTTTCCCACTTGATCTTTCTTCATTTTGGATTTGCTTCCAAAGCCTGACGGCAGGCGGTTCGGGATGTTTTTTAACAAAGCCCTGGTTTGAGGAATTAAGCTCATGGAAGGTCCATTCCAAAGCCTTTTGAAAATAGACCTGGTGGCGATCTTCAAGCCGGCATTTTGGATCCTTACCGCACACCTCCGACATCAAAAGCTGGGTTTGAAACCCATAGTATTCATGCACCAAATAAAATTGGTACAGCATGTCTGAAGGATTTAACTTTGAAAAGTAATGACTATAAGGCCCTTCGGCCGGCCGAACCGCCGGTCCTGAAAAAATTTCAGCATTACGAAACAGAGGATGCTTAAACATAAGAACATGATTGGCCTCATGCATCAAAATGGACCGCAAAAATGGAAGACTCTTAAATGCTTGAGGCGATAATTTGACAAGAATAGGGGTCTTCGAATTATCTAAAAAGAAAGAGTGCACGTTTAAAGGAACGGTCTGACCTGAGAGATCTGATCCTTGCTCGATTTGCCACACCACTTCTCTCAACACAAGTCCATAGCGATTACGAAATTCAGATGAGACAAAGATCCAGCGAAAAAAATCATCCTCTTGAATGACCTTCTCTAAAACTTTCTCGAGCTTGGAAAGAAAATTACCTGTAAAGGCATGATCGCGCTCCATTTCATTTTGAAAAACATAAAAAATCTCAGCCGCTTTTTTCATTTCCGCATCAGGAAAATCCTGCTGAAGTTTTTTCAACAGAGTTATTCGCAGACTGCGATTTTTCTCTTTGTAAACCTGCGCTTCGCGATCACGATAAAGCAACAATTGATCTTGGTATTTCGAGATATATTCAGAGTATTGAATTTTATAGCGCAGCAAAATTAGATTCTCAGTCTCTTTAAATTTTTGATTGTAAAGCGCTTGAGCTTCCGAGAGCAACTGAGACGTATCTTGATCGACAAGTTTTGGCGAAGCTGCTGATTGCGCCCCGGCCATCCATAGAAGAAACACTAGTTTTAGGAGAAACTTTAGTCGTGATCTAACACTAACACGCCAGGATGCTGCCACTACTGTCATGGGCGGATTTTTTTATGAGGAACCTTGTTAAGTCGGCTAAGAAAATGATTCCAGATTTTTTTCTGATCTGAATTTTGATTCATAAATTTAAGACCTAAGCCAAAGCGATAAGGACTTCCTGGTTTGGACAACCAAACGACTTCTGCCGGTGTCGCAAAAAGTTCCCAGTCTATTTTTTTAACTTGATCCGGGTGCATGGCAATCTGGAGCGATACTTTTTGGCCAACATGATCTGGAAATTTAGAAAGATTTTCAGCAGATTTTGGGATATCCCCTGCTTCTAAAAAGGGGTTATCAAGGCCATCATGCCTCCTGCGATTGACGAGCGGCTGTTCTGGCCCATTTGCATCGTGCGGTGTTTGTTCGTGAATCGTCCTTTCATCGAGCTTAACAAAAATGCCCCCTTCAGAAACATTAAGCGCCACGATCGGAAATTTAATTTCCTGGCATAACAAGATGCCCTTTAGGATTTCCACATAACGTTCTTGTTGCTTCCACCATCGCGTACGGGGATTGAGATAGGGAATGCGTAAAGTAGAAACCAACATCACAGCAGAGACCCAAAGCCAAAGAATCATGACCATCAATTCATGAATGGACAAGAACGGATCACTCGAAGTGATACTTAGAAAATTCTGAGCAATCGTCACAACAAAACGCCAAACAATACCAGCCAAAACCATTACAAAACCGAATCGATACTTCAAAGCTTTATGCGCGATACCAACAAGAGCAGAATGATTCCGCCAGACAGCGAACTACT